>CAZNWO010000005.1:32612-55920 GCA_964576585.1 uncultured Puniceicoccaceae bacterium
GTCGACTGTACGGGGGAGGTGCTTGCTTTTGAGGAAAGAGGAAAAAACTTTTTTCTGCAGGTCGGTGTCCCTGACCAGTTTTCCCATTTCCTAGTCGACAAGGGTAGCATTGCTTTGGACGGTTGCTCGCTCACGGTTTGTGAAGTCGATGAAGACTCGTTTTGTGTCTGGCTAATTCCTCACACCTTGTCGCTTACTACGCTTGAGTCCCTGCAAGTCGGAGCTCGAGTCAACTTGGAATTCGATCTTTTGGCAAAGTACGTCGAGAGAATTTCCTGCAGGCAATGACTTCAACGGTTGAGAGAAGTCCAGCCCTCGATGCAAATGAATGCGTTCAGGCGGTTCTTGAGGAATTGAAGCGCCTGCGCGTAGATGGTGCCGAGACCGTATACCTGCAAAAGGGAACCTTGGATTCACTGCAACGATTATTGGCAGGTCGAGAACAAGAGCGACAGCCTGTGAAAAGCTCCGCTAAAACTTCCGAAAGCTCTCGTCCGACGGTAGCTCGGGTTGCCGAGAAAGCTGTTTCAAGCGAGGCTTCACAACTTCCTCCACCTCCTAGCTTTGCATTGCCTGAAGGATCGAAGGAGGTGCGGATGGCCAAGCTCCGGGAGAAGGTGCTCGGCTGTCCCGTTTGCAATGCGAACCTGAATCCTGGAGCCAAGGTTGTTTTCGGCATTGGCGACGTGAACGCCGAGATTTTTTTCTGTGGGGAAGCTCCCGGAGCGGATGAGGAAATGGCAGGCGAGCCTTTTGTCGGGCCTGCCGGCAAGCTGCTCGACAAGATAATCTCGGCCATGGGCCTAAGTCGTGAAGGAGTTTTTATCGGCAATATCATGAACTGGCGTCCTCAACATGAGCAAGCTTTCGGAAATCGACCTCCCACCGATGAGGAGATGCGGTTCTGCTTGCCCTATCTCGAGGCGCAAGTCGAGGTAGTGCAACCCAAGGTTATCGTGGCTCTTGGGCGTACAGCCACCAATGGCATGCTTTCTCCGGATCCTGAGGATAAGATGGCGGATCTTCGAGGCAAGTGGTGGAGCTTTCGAGATTTTCCGGTGATGGTGACCTACCATCCTTCCTACCTGCTTCACAATCCCAGTAATTCAGCAAAGAGGAGGGTTTGGGAAGACTTGATGTTGGTCATGGAAAGGCTCGAGATGCCGATTTCGGACAAACAAAGGGGATTCTTTCTCTAAGATTTTTGGAGGTGAATGCTCTCGTCGTACTAGCGGGTGAGCCCCCGGGTGAAGAGCTTTTGAGTTGGTATTTCGAGGAGTCCGACTTCGTCGTGGCTGCCGATGGCGGGATGAAGGCTTTGCTACACTTGGGAGTGCAACCCGACCTTTTGGTGGGTGACTTTGATTCCTTTGATCCGGATTCTCTCGATTCACCCAAGTTCAAGGTATCCCGAGATTCTGATCAGAATTCGACGGATATGGAGAAGGCTCTGCGAAGCTTGATGAGAGAGGAGGTTCCTGAGAGGATTGTTTTTCTGGGAGCTACGGGTGGTCGTTCCGACCATTTCCTGAACAATCTTTTGGTGATTGCCGCCTTGCCTAAGGAGATCGAGGTCATCCTCGATTCTCAGGATGAGTTCATTAGAAGGGTGACTCCTGCCCGTGAGGCCAAGTTTACCGGGATTCTTGGCCAAACGATCAGTCTCTTTCCTCAGGTGGATTGCGAGGGAGTTGCCACAAGAGGCTTGGAGTGGGAACTTTCGGATGTTGAGATGGGGGTCGGGAAAATTCTGGGGCAAAGCAATCGTGCGGTCAGCGAGCAAGTCGAGATTCGCATCGAGTCCGGTTCCCTTCTGGCAATAACGCCCAAGGTCGGGTTTCGGGAGGATTCTGCTTGAGCCTATTCGGGCTCGGCAAGCCTGTACAGGTATTTGGCTCCTCTCAGCAAAATCGAGTTTCCCGCGATTGCGGGCGAGGCGTTGAAGGAATCCTTCAGCCGATTGATGCTCAAGGGTTCGGGTGTTGCTTTGTTCGAAAGAACAAGCGTGGACCCTTGTTGGTCGACGAGGTAGATTCGACCGTTTGCAGCAACCGGCGAGGCATACAAGTTCAATAGTCCCGGCAACCTGAAGGGGCCCGTGGGTTCCGCACCCGTATCGGCTGCAAGCCTGCACAGTATTGCTTGATAGTGACGAAGGAAATATAAGTGTTTCCCATAGAGCAATGGCGATGGAACGTAGGGTGTACGTCTCGAACGAGTCCAGATCACGTGATCGGTTCCCTCCAGTTGTCCTTTCGCCTTGGAAAGATCCAGTGCCAGCATTGCTTGTTTTTCGTAACTGCTTCCGGCATAGAGCCTGCCGTTGGAGTAAACGGGGCTAGCTACCACGTTGTTGGACAGTCCTCCGCAACTCCAGACGACCTTGCCGGATTTCAGCTCATACCCTCGCACTGCCTTCGTGCCACTGACGATTACCTGAGTTCTCCCGTCCACCTCTGCGATGATCGGGCTTGCCCACGAGGTGGGCTCGTCTCTCGGTTGTCGCCACAGCTCCTTGCCCTTCTTCGAGTCCATCGCGACGACGAATGAATCTCCTTCGTGATCCCAATTGATGACTAGCACTTCCTCGCCTAGGGCAGGGGAGGCCCCTTCTCCATGGCCATGTTTTACCTCCATGTCGCCGAAATCCTTTTCCCAAAGAAGAGTTCCGTTGTAATCGAGGCAGTATAGACCGTTGGATCCGAAGAATGCATATACCCTCTCTCCGTCGGTGACTGGAGATGCCGAGGCCCAAGTTCCTGTTTCGTGGGTGCTTTGGTGTGGTTGAGCTAGACGAACTTCTCGTTGCCAAAGAATCCTGCCTTCGGTCATGTCCATACATAAAACCAAGAAGCTAAGCTTGTGGGTGGGGTCTAGGTTGTTGTGGGCTCCCTTGGGTTGTTCGGGTACAGGCAGGTTTTTTCCTTTCGGTTGAACGGCCGTGAGGAAAACCTTGTTTGCCCATACAATTGGGCTTGAGTGTCCACTGCCGGGAAGCTTTGTCTTCCAAACTACGTTTTCTTCTTCACTCCACGAGACTGGAGGTGTCCCGAGAGGCGATTCTCCGGTTGATAAAGGACCTCTCCATTGGGGCCAATATTGCATGACCGGGTCCAGCTCCGCGTCCACGCCATGGGTCGCGGCGATGAAGACCAAGATGCGTAGAGCAATTCTTGCAGCTTTCAACCTCTAAGGTCCAGGCAAATCAAGTCGCCACGGGCATTGCGTAGGTAGAGCAAGCCGTGGGAGAGTACGGGGCTCGTCCAGCATCGGCCACCGATCACCTGCTCACGCACACTTGGACGAAATCCTTTCGGTGAAGCGGGTGCAATGGCAAGTTCACCTCTTTGTCCCAAGGCTATGATCTTGTTGTCAGCTATTATGAGCGAGCCGACTTGCAGGTTGCTCTTGTCCCGCCACATTTCCTTGCCGGTAGAGAATTGGATACATACCAAGTCCTTGGGACCGGCCATGTGGACGTTCCCGTCGAAACCGTAAAGGTAGTCGCCGAGGGGGACCGAGTTGTTCATGTGGTTGGACATGTTTTGGTTTTCGTAGATTTTTCTAAGCAAGCTGCCGTCGAACTCGAAAAGGGCGCATCCTCTTCGGTATCCCGTGGAGAGAAAAATCTTGTTCCCGCGAATCAGCGGGGTGGTCGAGTTTGTGCGAAACCTCGTCTCCCATTTTTCGAAGGCAAGAGTCGAGCCGTCCGAGGCGTCGAGCATTACGAGTCCATCGGTCTTGAGCGTGGCAATGATCGTCTTGCCTTCACGGTAAAGGGCTGCGGGGCTTCCATAGGCGGGGCGGTAGCGCTTGCTTTTCCATACCGTTTCTCCCGTCTTTTTGTTCAAGGCAAAGGTGTTGGCGGCTTCAATAATCAGAAGGTCTCCCAAGACGTATGGAGAGCCTGCGAATCCCCATTCGGGAGGGCGAGTCATTCCTGAAGCGGAGAGCATGTCTCTCGTCCAGGAAAGCTTCCCGTCAAGGACCTTGTAAGCGTTCATGCGACCGTCCTTACTTAGAGTGTAGACGGTTTCACCATCAATCGTGGGGGTCGAGCAAGGTCCTCCCTCGTGCAGGTAATCGACCAGTTTGGCAGGATAGGAATCGGACCAAATCTTCTTGCCGGTTTTTGCGTCCAGGCAGTAAACGGTTTCTTTTCCACCTTGCTTTCTTCCGTCGTGACCCATGGTGAAAAGCCTACCTTCGGCCACCGATACCGTGGAGAAACCAACGCCTATCTTTTCCTTCCAGGCGACTTTTTCCAAGTTCTCCTTCCATCCTGTTTCCTGAGAGGTCCCGTCTCCGTTCGGACCCATCCACTTGGCCCAGTCTTTTGCCATTGCGTGATTGGAAATGGCAAGGATAGTCAGTAGACCGAAAAACTTGATTATTGTCATTCTCCTCAAGAATGCAGCCAAAGAAAGCCTGGGCAAGCGAAAGAGCCTTCTCTTTTTCACAGTGGCAATTTGAGCTATTGCCTTCTACTTTTCCCCGATGATCCGAATTATTGAGCAAGGCGATGCTCGTTATGTCGAGCCAGTCGATTATTGCGCCTTGGTATCTGAAGTCTTTGGCCAAGGCGGTAGCTTGGAAAGCCTTTTCGGATTGGAGCATCGTCCTCAACAGGAGAGCATGGCTTTGTCCGTTGCTCGCAGCTTCTCCAAAGGGGAAAGCTTACTGTTCGAGGCGGGAACGGGAGTGGGCAAAAGCTTGGCATATCTCTTTCCCGGGGTCCTCCATGCAATGTCGCAAAATCGACCCTTCGTCGTTGCCACGAACACGATCAGTCTTCAGGAGCAGTTGCTTAAGCAGGATATTCCTATGCTGCGGGACATCTTCGCTAAAGTTCCAAGTTTGGAGGAATTCGTTGGATTTCGCAGCGCTCTACTCGTTGGTAAGGCAAATTACCTTTGCAACAATCGGCTTGCTTCCGCCTTAGGTGGACAGGGCGAATTGTTCGAGAGTGGCAAACGGACCGAGCTCGAGAGGATCAGAGAGTGGGCGAACGACAACCCCAAGGAAGGCATAAGGCAGGAACTCTCTCCCAAGCCGAATGCCGAGGTTTGGGACATGATTAACGCCGACTCCTCGCTTTGTTCGGGGAAACGCTGTTCTCCCGAGACATGTTTTTATCGGAAGGCTCGGTCCGAATTGGAAAAGGCGCACCTTCTGGTGGTTAATCACAGTCTGCTTTTTGCTTTGGTCGGCGCGGGTGCCGCTCCATCAGAGGATGTTCCTGGTGTTTTGTTTCCTCGAGACTTCGTTGTTTTCGACGAGGCTCACGAGGTGCCTCAGGTTGCGAGCGATCACCTCGGGTTGGGAATTAGCTCTTGGGCTCTTTCTCTTGCCTTGAAGCGTCTCTACAACCCATTGGGAAAGAAAAGCGGACTCCTTTTGCGTGTTGGGGGACCTGAGGATTTCGAGCTTGTCGATAATGCTCGGATAGCTTGCGAGGATTTCTTTGATCACGTTCACGTCGGTCTTTTGCAGAATAGAGACCTGTTTCGCCTTCGGGAGGCTGGGATTTTGCCTTCTGATGTTTTTCCTCCCCTGAGCAGGTTGTCTAGAAGATTGAGGGATTTAGCTGAGGAAATTTCCGATGAATTTCTCCGTACTGAGTTGCAGGATTTGGCAAAGCGGCTCGAAGGTTATATGGCAGCCATATCGGAGGTTGTTGAGATCAAGGATTCCGAGTCGGTTTATTGGGTGGAGCGAGTCGGGCGGAAGGGGAGCGTGATTCATTTGCGCAGCGCGCCCTTGGACGTGGCGAAGGTCCTGAGCGAAGTTCTTTTTGCCCGTGATACTTCTGTTGTGCTAACAAGCGCAACACTTACTCGGGCCGGCAAGGCGGATGACTTTCGTAACTCGGTTGGGGCTGGGGACGTGAGTGAAAAGATCGAGACTTCCCCCTTTGACTTCGAGAAGAACGTTGAAGTAATGATTTGCGCAGACTGCCCCGACCCGATGGCCAAGGAGAGGTTGCCCTACCTGAATGCTCTCGTGGAGGCGATTCACCACTTTGGCTCTAGGAACGAAGGAGGATCCTTGGTTCTCTTCACCAACTACGGTGATCTTCGCCATAGCTACGACGTCTTAAGAACCCGATGGAAAAAGATGGGGCGGCCGATCTATGCCCAAGGTGAAGGTTATTCCCGTACGGAATTGCGGAGGCGCATGAGGAATGAGGGAAACGTCCTGTTGCTTGGCGCGGAAAGCTTCTGGAAGGGTTTCGACGTGCCGGGTTCTTCCCTTTCACAGCTCATACTTGCCCGTCTTCCTTTTGAGAATCCCGGGCATCCGTTGATGGAGGCAAAGTCTGAAAGGTTGAATGCCGTGGGCAAGAGTCCCTTTCGAGAAATCACTCTCCCGGTTGCCGTAACGCGATTTCGTCAGGGGTTGGGGAGATTGATTCGTAGGCGGAGTGATTCCGGCCGAATCGTGATCCTCGATTCGCGAGTCATGCGCAAGAGTTATGGCAAAGATTTTCTGCGTGAATTGCCTAAGCAAAGCTTTAAGGTTTTTCGCCTTTCCGAAATCCTCTCCAAGTAGCCTTTCCACTCAGGCAAATCCTAATATTCATTTGTTTGTCGTGCATTTCTTGTCCCTTTTGGGATTTGACATCCTCCTCGAGGTTGTTTGCGATTAGGCTTTCCTTTTGCATTACCTTTCAAAATCATCCTCGCATATGAATCTTGCCTCCTATGGTCATTCTGATGTCGGTTTCATCAGGGAGTCGAACGAGGACTCATTTCTCGTTGATGATGAACGTGGGCTTTATGCAGTAGCTGACGGTGTTGGTGGACTGCCTCACGGTTCTCTGGCCAGCCGTCTAGCAATGCAGTTTTTTCGAGCCATGATTCAGAATCATGAGCAATGCTCGACAGAGGATGAGCTGCGTCAGGTGGTACATTCCGTTCACAAGAACATCGTTGAGAGCGGTGTGCTCGTTGGCGGAGAGAATGGCATCGGCACAACTTTTTCCGCTGCTCGACTGATTGGCGACAAGATGATGATTGCTCACGTCGGCGATTCTTCGATCTATGTTAAAAACGGTCAGGGTATGAATAAGATTTCGAGAAGCCATACCTTGGGCGACGAGTTGATCGAGAAACATGGCCCTGACGCCATGAACGACATGCCCGAGCATTATATGCACACGTTGACCCGCTGCATGGGGCAGGATATTGACTTTTCCGTGGATGTGGAAACATTTACCATCAAGCCGGGCGACTCGATTTTGATCTGTTCCGATGGGGTCACCAATATGGTCGAGGAAGAGATCATTGAGTCCCTCATGGAGGAATACGAGCCTCAAGACTATGTTCCCGCTCTCATTGACATGGCGAACCAGAATGGTGGTGTCGATAATTCGACGGTTGTTGCCTTTGTCCTGAATTAGCTTTTCCGTTAGATTCTCTAATGAGCGAGCGTTTGGAAATTTTCCGACGCAAGGTGGAAGAGAGTCCTAGGAACTCTCTGTTTCGTTTTAGCCTTGGCCAAGCTCTCTTTGAAAATGACAATTTCGAAGAAGCCGAGAAAGAGTTTTTTACATGCTTGGAAGATCGAGAGGATTGGATGATGGCCTTGATGTTGCGTGCTCGTTGCCTGATCGAACTTGGTCGAGCGGAGGAAGCCAAGCAATGTTTGCGTGATGCCGTCCTAGCCGCGAGAAACCAGAATCACGAGGATCCCGAGCGGGAGGCAACTGAGCTTTTACAGCGTTTGGAAGGCGCCGATTCTTCGGTTTGAAATACCAGCAAATTCTAGGCTGCTCCTCAGATAGGTTGCCTCCGCTCTTCCCTTCAAGGTTTCCATCCCTGATTTTGATAATTGCTGGAGGGGGGACAAGCTCGGCATAAAACATTTGCGAAGTGATGGCTATCGTTGCAAAAGTTTCCTTGGTTAGCGGGCTCACGATCTTTTCTCGCATCCTAGGCTTGTTGCGGGACGTGCTTTTCTTTGCCTTTTTTGGAAGTTCCGTTGCAGGAAGTGCATTCTTGCTGGCTTTCACCCTGCCGAATCTTTTTCGCCGCATGCTTGGAGAGGGAACGCTGACTTCGGCCTTTATCCCGATTTTTTCCGAAACGGTAGAGGGCAAATCTCACCGTGAAGGCTTTCGTTTGCTGAACAAAGTCCTGTCTTGGCTGTCTCTGGCTTTGGTGGGAATCGTTTTACTGGGAATATGCGTTTCCCTTGTTCTTCAGTCGCTCGCCCTTGAAAATTCACCCAAGTGGTTGCTCGGAATTGAGCTCTGCTCCTGGACTTTGCCCTATGTGATCGTGATTTGTCTTTCCGCCTTAGTCGTCGGAGCCTTGAATGTTCGTGGAAGTTTCTTCCCCGGGGCAGCTTCGCCGATAGTCCTTAATCTATCGATGATCTTGGCCTTGCTTATTTGCGGCACTGGCACTGGTCTTCAGGGCGAGTCTCTAGCATTTGCCCTTTGTCTTGCCGTTCTGATTGGCGGAATTTTGCAGTTGTTGTTGCCCGTCCTTTGCCTTCGCAGGTTAGAGGGGTGGGTGCCAAGCCTCGACTTTGGTCGTTCCGAGGAACTTCATCGGGTAAAAGCTTTGTTTGCCGTCGGTGCTCTTGGGGCTGCTGTCGGACAAGTGAATGTTTTGGTGTCTCGATTTCTCGGCTATTCGTTGGACGACGAGGGTGCAGTTTCCATGCTCTATCTCTCGTCTCGCTTGACTGAGCTTCCCTTGGGAGTCTTCGCAATTGCCATTTCAACCGTCGTGTTTCCCGAGATGGCCAAGCTCCGAGCCAAAAAGGATGAACCGGGTTTCTCCGAGGTCTTTGCCAAGGGCTTGCGATTGACTTTGGCGGTCACCATTCCCGCCGCCGCGGGATTGGCTTTTCTTGCAACCCCCATTCTGAGTGCTCTTTTCCAGTGGGGAAGATTTGGGACTGAAGAGGTTTCGGACACTGTCCCTGTTCTTGCTATTGCATGTGCAGGACTACCATTTTACGCGGTTGCGGCATATTATGTTCGAGCCTTTCACGCATGCAAGGACATGAGCGTCCCTTTGAAGGCAGCTTTGCTCAGCTTGATCATGAATCTGCTTCTTAGCCTTGTGTTGATGCAGTTCTGGAATGTTTTCGGATTGGCTGCGGCAAATTGTATTTCCGCGGTAATCCAGACGGGATTCCTTCATCTCGCATGGAAAAAGACCCATGGTCTGTCAAGGGATGGATTGAATGCCCCTGTTTTCCTTTTTCCCGTAATCGTGTCTACGATTGGCATGTCCATAATCGTTCTGTTCGCTCGTTCGGGAATGGCCCGCTTGGAAATGTTTTCGGAAAAAGAATTGGCCTTGATCGAGATTGTCTCGATCATTCCCTTTGCTGTTTTGATATACTTGCTTTGCCTGATTGTTTTTTCGTTTCCTGAAGCAAAGGCTGGGGCGAGTAGGTTGATGGAGCGTCTGTCATCCATTAGGTCAAGGTAATCAGTTGAGTTGACCTGAGGAAATGGATTTGACATGTTAAAGTTCTCTTGCCGTGAATTATCATTGCATTAAGCCCGGATGCCCGAATCATGAGGCAAACCTGCCCGAGGAAGCTGCCCAGAAACTTGAGTTTCGTTGTTTCCTATGCCAAGCGGAACTAGTTCCTCCCCCCGTGCCTTTGGACAAGATCGTTGATTTCGTCGACGATCTGCCCGCCGCGATCCAGATCATGCCCAAACTGCAGGTTCTCCTGAGTGATGCCAACTCAAGCATCTCGGACATCATCGGGCTCATAAAGACTGATGCTTCTCTCGTATCCCGCATAGTAAAGGCCAGTAATAGCGCCTATTTTGCAGGCTCCTACTATTGTTCGACAATCGAGGATGCAATGAACCGAATAGGATTTACCGAGGCTTACAACATTATTGGCTACGTAGCCGCCAGTCAGCTCTTCCAGCAGGACTTGCCGCTCTATGGAATGACCTCCGACGAGCTTTGGTCATCTTCCGTAAGGGGTGCCACCTGCATGCAGATGATCGGCAGCAATCTGAGGCTTGTAGAACCCTATGTCTTGCCTAACAGCGGAGTAGCCTACACGGTTGGGCTGCTTCGTCTGGTCGGGAAAATGCTCATTAATTTCTTTCATGCCACTCATACGATTCCTGTGCTTTCCGCAGTTGAAGAACCTCTTACATTGGAAAGGGAAAAGCAGTTGCTAGGTTTTGATAGCTTGGAGGCAGCTGCAACTCTACTGCGCAAGTGGCACTTCCAGGAAGAGGTTGTTTCGCCCATCTCACATTTGCAGAACCCGCTACAATGTGAAGAAGCAAGGCCTCTGGCATGCCTGCTCGGTCTCGTCTCGCACGGTATAGAGGAACTTCCTGTCGATGCTCTCGTTGAGGACCCTAAGAGTCTCCGTTCCGTTTTCAAGCCGAACTCCGGTCTCATGGCTACCGTTAATCTTTCCTCCAAGGCTTTGCTGGATGGTTTGTCCGAGTCCACGAAAGAGTTCCATGCTTTTTCTTCAAGCCTATCGACGGACAAGACATAAGATGAAATCGTTGACTTTGTCGCTTTTCGGAGAGAAGTTTAAGGGATAGTCCTTTATGCACTTGTCCACTTTGAAACTGCCGCCAAATCGTCATGGGAGAGTTGGATTTACTCTCATCGAGATCATGATCGTCCTGCTCGTTGTAGGCATTCTCTTTGGCATCACCTTTACTGGAGCCAGCTATTTATTTACCTCCCAGCAGGAGAAAAAGGCCTTGGCTGATATCGAGGCTCTCAAGCTTGCGTTGGAAGCCTTCAAGATAGAGTTTGGTGATTATCCCAGAACGGACGTCAACATTTCCAATCAGGATGAGGAATTCCTATGCGGCCAACGATTGTTTCAAGCATTGGCTGGTTTTGTTGACAAGAGGGGTGTACCGTACGGGGATCAATCTCAACGACCGAAGAGCTTCCTAAAGTCCGATGCGATTACACTTGGCGAAAAGGCGGGAAGCGAATTTCGACAAGTCTCTTTGAGCATGTCGGTTCTTCAGAGTAGTTCGGTTCCCGAATACGCTTTGATAGATTCTTGGGACATACCTTATGTTTACGAGTATCCTCGGCGAGACGGAAACCTTGGATTCCTCCTGTTTTCAAAAGGGCCGGACCAAGAAGCATCAACCTTCTCCATGGAGCAAGCCAATGCCCCGGAACGTCAAGATTCCGATTACGACAACTTACCTCCTTCCGAACCGGGCAAGTGGTAGCCATTTTCTTTCTAAAAATTTTTCCTAGCTATAAATGAATATAACAAACAAAGGAACTCCCCGAGGCTTTACCCTAATCGAGCTGCTCATTGTCATAACGATAATCGGAATACTCATGGCAATTGTAGGAACTGCTGGTTTCGGTTTGCTTACCGATGCGGAAGAGCAAAAGACAAAAGCTGTCTTTCGTGCCTGGGTGACGCAGCTCCATCAGTACAAGGAGACTTACAAGCACTTCCCTCCCGTACTGCTCCAGTTCGAGGAAGGCAAGGCTGTGGAGTTGGGCCGTGAATTTGAGGATAATCACGACAAGTTTGTCGCCTCGCTCAAGGGCAAGAAGTGGGATCGCAATAGCCGCAATTGGTTGCCTCTTGAGAATTTTCGGGACCAGAACAAGCGGCAAAGGGAATTCCATTCCTTTACCGAAGATGAGTTTGGCGAGGACAACTACCTCTCCGACGCTTGGGGAAATGATAGGATTTTTGTCGTTGTTGATCGAGATGGCGACGGCTTGATCAAGCTGGAGTCCCAGACCTTGAATGAGATCGCCTCTGCCCTGAAGCGCGAATACGATGCTCATATAGTCGATGAAGCCATGGACGAGATAGAGGTCGTGCATGAAAGTGTGGGAGTTTACGTCCTGAACGACGGGGGAGACACCCAGAACGTCTTCTCTTGGGACATCCTCAAGTACTTGGAATAATTCATGTCTTCTCCTCTTCGCCAGTACGGAATGAATCGGTCCCTGAAGCTCCCGCGGGTAGGTTTCACTTTGCTGGAACTGATGATTGTTCTGGCCATCATGGCCCTGATGATGGGTCTTGTTGGCCTCACGCTCATCGGTGGCGGCGGAGCTTCCCTAGGAGCGGCCCAGCGAGAGGTGATTAGCTTGATACAGCAAGCTCGCATGCAGGCCGTGCTCTCGGGCAAGGAAACTCGATTGATCGTTCATGACTCTCCATCGGATCCTGAGAAATTTCATCGTTACCTCGAAATTGTCTTTGACGATTCCAACGGTTCCGGTGCTTGGAGACCCGTCGGAGACGGAATTTTTCTTCCCGAAGACTCCTACTTTGTACCTTCCCTTACTCGTTTCAACCAAAGCGTGAATCCTCCGCCTGACGTCACTTGGCCTGCCGGTGCCCACACTATTTGGAGTCACGATGCGTCACAGCCCTTCAAGCTCGGCTCTATTCGCAAGGGGCTTCGAGCTGAGAATGGACCCGACGCTCTTGAATTTCGCTATCTTTCATTCGACAAGTCCGGAAACGTGATTTGTCCTTCTGGTGCATCCGCCCCTGGGGGCTTGCCTCCTTCTCCCTGCCTTGTCATTGGGGTCGGCTCTCTGACCGGCACCACCGAAGGTAAGGTTTTACAATTTCACAACTCGGGGGATTTGGCGGGCGTCCTCTTGAGGCGTTATGGTGGTTTTGCTACTCTAAGTTCCACCGATTTCGAGGAATGACGTTTTCATGAGTCGCTTCAGACAGTTTCTTTATCGGTCGAAAAAGGCTTTCACCTTGCTTGAGGTGATCATTGCTTTGGCTGTCTTCGGCTTTCTGATCGGGGGTCTTCTTGCATTGCTTCCATGGGGAGTGGAGGGTGCGGGCAACGTTCGGGATCGAAATATGGCTTATGGCATGACGGATGCCATTCAAGTCGAGCTTGAGTTGATGGGTTTTGGCTTGGTCGAGGCTTTAACTGCCGAAGACAAATACCTCGATTTAGTCGCTCCTGCAGATGCGAGCGAAGTTCATTGGGAACCTAACTCGGATGACCTTGGAATGTACCCCGACGCCCAATTGAAGAGCCAAGAGCTTGCCACGGGACTGCCCGATAGCGAAAGGTATTTCCTGATTCGATGCAGCCGTTTCCCCGAAGGCAATCGACACGAGCATGACCCAAGCAACGGTTACCTTGCGCTTCAGGTGGACGTCCAGTGGCCTTACAAGACTTTGGATTCTCCCGTTCAAGGAGTGAAGGAACGTTTTCGGAGCCATTTCCGATTTCCACTGGCGATAACGCGATAGCTTCTTCCGGGATGACTGCCATCGCGAAGGGGATCGCATGGTTCGTTGCCGCGAGACCCAAGACCTTAGTTGCTTCCCTGAGTCCCGTTGCAGTTGGCGTGGCTCTTGCTTGGCGGGACGTCGGAGAGTTTTCGCCCCTTCTTGCATGTCTCTGCTTCGTCTTCGCCATCCTCATGCAAGTGGGAGCAAATTTTGCTAATGATTACTTTGACTTCATCAAGGGTGCAGATGACGCAAGAACGCTTGGACCGAAGAGAGCGGTAGCCTCAGGGTTCATCGCTTCACGGTCGATGCTTCTTGCGGCATATAGTGCATTGGCGGTCGGCTTTGCTCTTGGCTTGGTCTTAATGTATCTATCGGGAATTGGATGGCCCTTGCTTTTGGTTGGCGTTGCCAGCGTTTGCTGTGCCTTGCTCTACACTGCCGGTCCTTTTCCCTTGGCATATGTCGGGCTAGGGGACTTTTTCGTGGTCTTGTTTTTCGGTCTGGTTGCAACAGGCGTGACGCACTGCGTATTGGTTGCGCAGCTTGGCTTGCACTGGGAGCCTTCCGTTTGGGCAGGACTTGCGGTCGGCTTGATGGTGAACAACCTCCTTGTGGTAAACAACCACCGCGATGCCGAGGAAGACGCCGCTTGCGGAAAACGCACGTTGGTGGTTCGCCTCGGCCGAAGATTTGGGGTTTTCTTCTACCTTGCAGGTTCAGTGCTTGCGCTTGCTTTTTGCCCTTGGCTTGAAACGGGCTTGTCGTGGACGGTTTGGTTGTTGCCTTGGGCGATTTTCCTAGGCTTGAAACTGCATGGTGCTCGAAGCCGTTCCGATTACGCCTTTCTCCTTGGAGGGTCGGCGACCTTGGTCTTGGTCTACGGTGCAGTTGCTGCTGCGGGAATTGTGATGGCAGTTTACTAGCCGTACCCAAGAAGAAAACGCGTCTGGTCTATGCGTTGACTATGCCTAGCAGTTCTTCCTTCGTCTTGAGGCCAACGATCGTTTCGGAAAGGCTTCCTTGCTTGTAAACCAGAAGGGTCGGAATGGATTGTACCCCGTGCTGTTGAGCAAGCTCGGTATTCTCGTCGACGTTTACCTTGTAAATCTTTGCGGCGTCTCCGGCTTCGTTCGCCACTTCTTCCAAGATAGGCGTGAGAGCCTTGCATGGACCGCACCATGGGGCCCAAAAGTCGACGATGACTGTGGAGTCGCTAGCAGTGGTGGCTTCTTCGAAGGTCTCTTTTGAGAGGCTTGGAATTTCGGACATTTTTCTTCTTTTGCCTTATAGGTTGTTAGTTCAGGAATACCTCATCCAGAGCAAGACGGTAATCGCTACCGCAGCCCCGAAAACAAGGAAGTCGATAATCATGAAAAAGATGCTGGGACCTGTCTTCTTGGTCTGGGAGTCGCCGGAAGCAGGTGGTGTTGGACCGCCTGGAGGTGAGCCGATCGGTCCTGGTCCTCCCATCGGAGATCCTGGAGGCGGGCTCCCTACTGCCGGCATGCTGCCTCCCGCAGGGGGTGATCCTCCAGGGGGCGGAAGTCCTGGTCCTCCGGGTGCTCCTTTCGGAGCTTCAAGCGCGGGCTTGGGCCCTCCGTCTCCAAGGGATGGTCCGGCTCCCGGAGGAGCGCCTCCGATGGAAGGTCCTGCGGGTAGCTTTGGAGCTTCCAGTGATGGAGCAGGACCCGCTGCCGGAGCAGGTCCTGGACTTGGACTTGGGCCCGGGGACGGCATCGGCCCATCGGGTTGCGATGCCGCATCAGGCAGGGGAGGCAATCCGGGACTTGGAGCAGGTGCTGATCCCGGAACCTCAGGAGTAGGAACTGCTCCGGGGGCAGGGGGCAAACCTGCAGCAGGAGCGGGGGGGGATGGTGCTGCACCTGTATCTACTGGCTGAGCTTCGCCTTCAACGGGTTTCACCTTTGGGGCGAAGGGGGATTTGGTCACTCGAAATTTTGGAGCTCCTCCGGGCTTGGGGGGCTCACCGTCTTTGGGCGTGAGCTTCAATGAAGGCGTTGGAGGAGTCTGTGGGCTTGGTGGAGTTCCTTCGTCTGCCATGTTCTTCTTCTTTTTTCGGGAGTTTTGCTGCGGGCTTTTCGTTCAGGCGTCCGGTGTATTTCGATGAAGCAGGTCGGCCAGTTCATTGGGTTCGACTTGATCGAGCTTTTTGCTTCTTTCCCCCAATTCCTCGAAGGTTTTGCATACGGTTTCGGTCATCTGGTCGTGGGTTTGCTCGGAACCTCCCAAGATGGAGAAGTCTTCTCCCTTGGTGATTCTGACGTGCCCGTCGTCGCAATCCAGCCCGAGACCGAGCAGGTGGGCTTCTTTTTTCGTTTGTGGCTTTTGTTGTCTTTCCTGCATGAAATTATCTGAATGCTAGCAGTTTGAAGGTAAGCCTTGTTTGCCCGTTTAGTCAACAAAGGAACTTTTTGCCTTGGCTTTCTAAAAAGAGTACAGGCGAATGCTTGCATCGAACTCCCAGTCGTCCTCCTTGATTGCTCCTTTCCTTCTTGTCACTGAATAAAGGAGGTCCCAAGAGTCGCCGATTCGTCGCCGTGCTCCTAAAAACAAATGGGTGAAGCGTTTGCCTTCTGAGTCATATCGTAGACCACCGAAAACGGATTGTCTTTCGGAGATTTTTCTTGTTCCGGTCAGCTGATATTGACGAGAGAAGTCCTCGTAATCAAAGAGCGAGAACCCTAGCTCCGTGACATCCCCGTCCCTAAGTCTTATGGTGAGAGCGGTTCTCGCTACTTGTCCCGTGTGAATGTCCAGTTTCGACTGCATGCCGAGGGAAAGCCAGTCGGCTGGAGAGAGGAGGAGGTCGCCGAAAAAGTCGTCGAAAGCATGTTCCCCGTCATTTCTCTCGGGCAGGAGGTCTTGATAAAGCAGCAGGGCTCCTAGGGAGCGGGGTAGTCCGTCCTGACCTCGTGTCAATACTCGGTTCTCGAGGCCGATTCGGAAAAGGTGTCTTTCCCTTATGCTGTCCGTTTGTCTCATGTCGAAAAGGTCGAGTGGTCCGAGGTTCGGGTCGGGAAAGAAAGTGGAATCGATTGCCGGCACGGTGCTTGGATCATCGGAGTCGACGTCCTTCAGGCGTCGATGGCTCAAGACAATGCCGACGTCGTGACGAATGCCGTCGATCTCCCATGTCTCGTTCTGTGCATCGAAGTCGCCGTGCATGCTTACCCTCAGATCGGCCCCGAATTCCGCAAGGTGTCTGGATGGGTTGTCCTGCCCGTATTCATAGTCGACAAGCCTGTAGGTCGCCATCGGTGTGAGGTTTAGCCATGGCGCAAGGCGAATGGGTCGCTTTATTCCGTAGGTGAAGTCCAGTCGGTCCGCCTTCAAGTCGGGCGTTGGAGAGGAGTCTGCCTCGGCCTTCCGCAAGCTCGCCACCGACAAGGAAGCGCTGTGGTAAAGTTCAGGGATAAGCAAGGTGACGGGGGCCAGGTCGAGCGACAGTTCGGGCCTTCGCTCCACGACGGTCTCGAAGTCGTTGGCATGCAGGCGTGCAAAGGCTGTGATGGAAAAGTTTGATCCCTCGTAGCCGACTTCGGCGTGGGAGTCGTTCCATTGGCGATCTGCGAATAGGTCGCGACGAAAATCTCGGAAGGTTTCGGAGTCGCTTCGCCATTCGCCTTGAAGCGCAACTCGAAAGTTTTCCTTGATGCGCTGGACATGACTCAAGTCGGCATAACCGCGATCCGCTTCCACGGGTTGACCCTCTATGTCCAAGCCCCTGTTGTCGCCATTGTCGTTAATGAAGCCGCTAAGTATGCTGCCCTTTGCGTATCCCCCATCGTAATGGCTTTCGTAAATCGCCTCGGGCGATAGCATAACTCCCCGCTTGGTAAATCCCGTGACGCTTCCTCCTGCCTGGATTCCCTCCGAGAGCCTGTAGAGGGAGCCAAGCTCCAAGTGCCAGCCAAGGTTGTCGTCCTTACCTACCGAGACTCGTCCTTCAAAAATCGAGTCTCGGCTCTTTAGCTTCAGCTTGGGTAACTTCGCTATGGTGAAGTTTCCCAGTCGAAGACCGACTCCTCGACCCTCGAAGGTTCCGTCCTCCGGGTCCATTTCCATGCTCTTGGCGCGTAGGTTTGGCTCCCAAGGCCTCTTCTCCCTGAAGTACAGGTTTGCCTCCTCAAGTCGTATGACGCCATCTTTCCTTTCGGCCCTTGAGCCTTCTGCAATTACTGGATCTAAACCCATGCGGAAGTTCGTCGCGGTGACGTCTCCCGACTCGAGGTTCAAAATCATGGAGTCGGCGAGGGCCCGAAAGGCTCCTGCAGTCAGGATTACCTTGCCCGTAGCCGTGGCCAAGCTTGCGTTTCGGTCGAGCTCTATCTTGTCGGCCAACAAAAGCATCTGTCCGTTTCTCAGACGGGCGTTCGAGGCGACCAAAAGGTTGCGGGATTCGTCGAAGACAATCGGGTCGCCCTCAAGCACAGGCTTGCCCGTTTGTTTTTCCTCGGATCGGAGAATGCTCACCAATGCCAGGGACAGAATCGAGAGGTGTAGGGTACGGTGAATGGTCACCTTTACCAAAATGTTGTCCTTGGGCCCTTGAAACAAGAAAGAAATTCCCGAGGCACTTGCAAAAACATGGTTTCCGCATTGCCGACTCGCTAAACTGTTTGTGAAATGAAACGGTGATAATGCAGGAAGAGAAACTGAGTGAGTTCTTGGCGGATCGTGTTGGTGATCCTCACGGCTTGCTCGGTATGCATCCGCAGGAATCGAAGGATTCACTTGTAGTTCGGGTCTATCGCCCCGGCGTGGAGCGACTCGAACTTTTCGATCCTGCTTCTTCTCGCACCTTCCCACTTTCCCGAATCGATGAAAGGGGTTTCTTTGAACTCGAGATCAAAGAAAGGTCCGAGGTCTTTCCCTACTTCTTGCGAAGCTATGGCGGACCCGAAGGCGACAAGGAATTTCGGGATCCCTACGCCTTTTTGCCCACGATCGGGAACGACGAGCTTTCCGACTTCAATCAAGGTCTGGAGCTTAGACCTCATGAGAAACTGGGGGCCATCTTCCGAACATTTGAGGGCGTGAATGGCGTTGCCTTCGTGGTCTGGGCTCCGTTTGCCGAGCAAGTCTTTCTGACTGGGGACTTCAACGGATGGAAGGAGAACTCCTTGCCCATGCGCCCACTCGGTCCATCGGGATGCTGGGAGCTCTTCGTTCCGTATGCATCCTGCGGAGACAAGTACAAGTTTCTCATTCACGATCAGGATGGAAAAAAGTTCGAGAAGGCCGATCCCTTCGCCGCCTTTGGGGAGCACGAGGATTCTTCCGATAACGCCTCCATCATTCACGATCCCTCCTTGCTTCCAGAAGCGGAAACTCTCCGCAAGGAAAGCTCAAATCCCTTGCTCGAGCCGATTTCCGTCTACGAGGCGCACTTGGGTTCGTGGCGACGTTGCCCGAGAGAGGGTCGGCCCCTGACCTATCTGGAGCTTGCCGAGCAACTGCCTGAATACGTCTGTGATTTGGGGTTTACTCACGTTGAGTTTCTGCCTCCTGCTGAGCACCCCTACACGGTATCTTGGGGATATCAGGTTAACGGGTATTACGCCCCGACCTCCAGATATGGTCGACCCGAGGACTTCGCCCAATTGGTCAATGCCTGCCATCGGGCTGGCCTTGGAGTAATCCTCGACTGGGTGCCCGGACACTTCCCGGCAGACGATTTCGGCCTTGCCCGCTTTGACGGCAGTTGCCTCTTCGAGCATGAGGAATCTCTTAGAGGTCTCAACCCCGAGTGGGGAACCTTGATCTTCAACTACGCGCGACCTGAGGTTCGCAGCTTTCTCTTCGGCAGCGCCTTTTCATGGATCGATCGCTTTGGGGTGGACGGCTTTCGGGTCGATGCCGTCGCCGCCATGCTCTACTTGGACTATGGCAAGACGGACGATCGGGACTGGATTCCGAACAAGGGTTGCCCTCCTGAGCAGCTCAACTGGAACTTTGAGGCGATCGACTTCCTCCGTTCTTTTCACGAGTCTCTCTCGAGCGAATACCCCGAGGTCATTTCCATCGCCGAGGAGTCCACCGCCTTTCCCGGCGTCACCAAACCGGTCTCGGAGGATGGCCTAGGTTTTCATTTCAAGTGGAACATGGGCTGGATGCACGACGTCCTCTCATACCTGTCCACCCCGCAACCGGATCGTCCGGCTAACCACGGGAATCTTACCTTCGGGGCAACCTACCAGTTTGCGGAAAACTTCGTGCAGGCTTTTTCCCACGATGAGGTCGTCCATGAAAAGGGCTCTCTGGTAAACAAGATGAATGCCTCGGGAAAAGCAGGGCAGCTCTCCCAGCTACGCGCCCTATATGCTCTCCAGTGGGCTTGGCCCGGAAAGAAGACACTCTTCATGGGCGGCGAGCTGGCCCAGTGGAAGGAATGGGACTTCGACTCGGAGCTCGACTGGGCTTTGCTCGATTCTCCCGCCCATGCAGGAATCAGGGACTTGATTCGAGACCTCAATCAACTCTACCGCAACCGTTCCGGATGGGCTGCCGGCGACTGCAGGTTCGACAAGTTCAAGTGGGTTTCCGCAGACGATGCCGAGGGTCGCTCGATTTCCTTCCTGCGGTTCGGGGAAGAGACCGAGGAGACCATGCTCGCCCTCTGCAACTTTTCCGATCATGGCCGAGAATTCACGGTCGGATGCCCTCATCCCGGAAATTGGAAGGTCTTGCTCGATACCTCTTGGGCAAAGTACGGCGGCTCGGAAAAGGAAGTCCTCGGCAACTTGAAGTCGGAACCTCTCGAGTCCGATGGTTTTCCCCAATCCCTCCGTCCGGAGGTTCGGGCCCTCTCGGTTGTCTTGCTCGGGTTTGTTTCCGCCTGAGGCTTCTTTACTCGATGGACGCTTCCCTTGCAGGCCTGCCCAAGTCCTGCAGCAGCTTGTCCAGGATGCCGTTCAGGAACTTGCGGGAATTGTCCGTGGAAAAGGCTTTTGCCAGCTCCAGCGCCTCGTCGATCACCACTGCCGGCGGAACGTCCAACCTGTAGACGATCTCGTAGGTGGCTAGGCGCAAGAGGGCTAGGTCCGTCTTCGCGATTCGGGCAAATTCCCAGTTCTCCGCAAGCTTTCCAATCCGCTCGTCCAGGCTCTGGATGTTTTCGGTCACGCCGTCCACGAGTTCCACGGCATAGGAAAAGGATTTTCGGTCCTCGTCGATCCGCTTGAGAAAGTCGTCCAGGTCCGCCCCGAGATCATCCGGCTTGTTCAATTCCCACTGGAACAGAAAGCGAAAGGCGGCCGCCCGGTTCTGGCGACGTCGACTCCACCGCGGGTTCAGCTCTAACTCTTCTTCCATCGCCTTTTCAATTGAGCCATGTTCAGGGTCGCCTCCGCGAACTCACGGCCCCGGTCGATGCTTCCGGTCACCCTTTCGCGAGCCTCATCCAAGGTCTCCGTCACGATTATTCCATTAATGACCGGAGTGCTCCGATCGATCGCCAGCTTCTGGAGGGCGCTTCCGGCGCTTTCGGCGACAAGGTGATGGTGCGAGGTGGCTCCCTTCAGGACGACACCCAGTCCCACGAGGCAGTCGAAGTCACGGGATTCCAGCATGAGGGAAAGCCCAACGGGAACCTCGTGCGAACCCGGTACGCGCTCCACGGAAAGGTTCTCGGGTTCGCCCGCGGCTTGGATCACCTCGGTCACGCGGGCAAGCAGGGCATCGGTCAGCTCCTCGTTGTAGCGGGCGCAAACGATGCCAATGCTCAGGCCGTCGGAAGATAGGTTGTCCGGCTTAGGCGCGTCTAGGCTCATGGGTTCGTTGGTTTCACTTCAGGAGGATTCTCTCGGTGATCTCAAGCCCGTAGCCTTCGAGTCCCACCACCTTGCGCTTGTCCCGGGTAAGCAGGCGAAGTTTCCTCAGTCCCAGTTCCACCAAGATTTGGGCCCCGATTCCGTAGTCCCGAAAATCCATTGCGGTTTCCTGCCTTGGCGGTGGTTTTCCTTTTTTGCCTTTGTCCTTTTTGGAGCTTTGTCGCCGTGGCTCCATGTAGAGCAGTGCGCCTTTTCCTGTCTCGGCAATGCGAGCGAGGGAAAGCTCGATGCTCTCGGCTCCCCTCGGTCCCGACTTGCTGCGGAACACGTCGCTCAAGACGTTTGCCGTCTGGACGCGGGCTAGGGTGGGGCGGCGCGTCAGCTTGCCCATGGTCAGGGCGTAATGCTTCCTCTCGTCCAGCACGCTGCGGAAGACATGCAGTTGAAACTCGCCGAAGGAAGACTCGAAAGGTGTTTCGGATACCTTCTCGATCAGCTTCTCCCTCTGGTGCCTGTATTCGATGAGGGAGGCAATGGAGATCAGCTTGAGGCCAAACTTCTTCTTGAACCGAGTCAGCTCCGGCATCCGGGCGAGGGAGCCGTCCTCGTTCAGGATTTCGCATATCACGCCGCTCGGGTGCAAGCCCGCGAGCGAGGCCAAGTCCACTGCGGCCTCCGTATGGCCTGCCCGTTCGAGAACTCCTCCCGGGCGCGCTCTAAGGGGAAAGACGTGTCCCGGTTGCACGAGCTCCTCGGGGCGGGAGTTCGGGTTGGCGAGGATTCCAATGGTGCTTGCCCTGTCGTAGGCGCTTATGCCCGTCGTGATTCCCTCGGCGGCATCCACCGAGACCGTGAAGTCCGTCCGGTGGGCTTCCCGATTGATGGGTACCATGCTGTTTATTCCAAGGTGGCTCAGCTGGTTGCTCATCAGGGGAACGCAGATCAGGCCCCGGCCGTGCAACAGCATCTGGTTCACGCTCTCGGGGTTTATCTTGGAGGCGGCCATGACGAGGTCTCCCTCGTTCTCCCGGGAGGCATCGTCGGTCACCACCACCATCTTGCCCTTCGCCACGTCGGCGATGGCATCCTCGACCGGGTCGAACCCGTTCTTGGCGGCTTTTCCCATTTGAGTTTCGGGTAGGTCTTTTTCGACAAAAGGAAACATCCTAGTCAAGGACGCCACGTTCTCAACGCAATTCGCTCCGGCTGAATTCTTGCATTTTCGGCCGGGGTGCCACCCGCCGACTTCCATCCTGCGCCGCAAGCCGTTGGGCTTATTCCAAGCTCAACGAGACGGGCATGTACTTGCTGCCCTTCTCGTCCTGCCATCCGTCGGGATGGTACAGCAGTCCCGTCAACTTTTCCAGCTTCTCGGGGGCGTAGTCGGCGATCGGCAGGGTTACGGTCAGTGCCTCTCCCTTTGCTTCCGCCTTCTGCTTCTTGAGGGTGGTGTAGTGGTTTAGCTCCGAGTAAAAGCAAACCTCCTCATCCGCCTTCACCTTCAAACCCTTTGCGCTCCTCACCGTCAGGATCATTTTCTCCCCGTCTCTCCTCGCCGAGTGCTCCCAGCCTGCAATCGGCTTGGGAAGCTTGTCGCGGGCTTCCCTTATGCGCTCTCTTCCATCCTCGTTCCACTTCGGCTTTTCTCCCGTCCGCAGGGTCAGGGAAAGGTCTTGAAAGCCCAGGTTGCAGCATTGCTTCGGCTCGGGGCCGCATGCCATCCAGGAAGCTTTCGCCTTCAGCTGCACTTTCCTTTTCGGCAAATCCTCGGGTGCGGTCAAGTCCACCAGTAGCAGGGCGTCGCTGTTGTAGCCGTATGCATCGTAGATCACCATCTTCACCCTCTCCGGCGCCTGCCACCGTATCGGGCTTGCCTTGAAACCCTTGGGCAGGTTCCACTTCAGCGAAGTCGCCAATCCCGCCGTGCCCGGGTTCTTCCAGTAGGTGTGAAAGCTGTCCGTGTGGTCGAGAAACAAGGCCACCGTAAAGGTTTGGCCCGGAGCAATGGAGTCTACCTCGGAGATCAGCGCATGGTTTACCCCGACCGGCTTGGACGCCGCCGAGGCTACGGCAAAAGCCAACGGCAGGCAGGCAAGCATTGCCAAGGAGCTGTTCGTTGCGCATTTCATCCTTCGTCTAGGGTTTCTCAAGCGTGACTTAGGACAACCTAAGCTCCCGAGCCACGCTTCTCAACTCAATTCGGCTCCTCTGCGTATGGTTTTGAAAAGGCTTCGGCGATTGCCCGCAAGCCTCTCAGGCATTCAGGGGACGGCGAGGCCGGTGGCGACTTG
>CAZNWO010000006.1:0-5359 GCA_964576585.1 uncultured Puniceicoccaceae bacterium
ATCCGTAGTGGGCCCCCCAGCCTGCAATGTAAAGCGCTCCACTGGGAGCGACGGCAATATCCGTGGGGCGAAAGAGAGATTTGCCTGCTTGCGGTTTGTACCCGAGGTCGCCTGCCTGTGTCTTTCCTGCATCGGCAAGGGTTTCGAAGACATCGAAGCTTTTCATATGAGCACCTTCCCAAGTCGTGGGGAAGTGATAGATTCGTTTGTTGGTCCAGTCTCCTATGAGAAAGGAATTCCGATACTTTTCAGGAAAATGGTTGTGGGTGTAGTAGACGACCCCGACTCCGGAACCGCTCACGGTGGGAAGCTTGGATATACTGGGAGCAGTGGGCAGGTGCTCCTTGGCCATCCAGTCGAAACTCCAGGGATGCGACATGCCGAAATGGGCTCCCTGGAAAGGCATGAAAATGCGGTCGTGTTGGGGACCTGGGTCGTTGTCGGTTGCCACCCAGTTGAAGCTGGTGTCCATGGCCATGTCCCAACTGTTCCTCAGCCCGCGTGTGTAAATTTCAAGGTTCTTGCCACCAGCCTCGCAACGTAGGATACCACCCTCTGCGGAAGGCCATCCGCCGATATAGGACTTCTTATAGGTTTCGGGCGTGAAGACTTGATTTATAGGTTGGTTGTCCGGTTTGTCGGATTTAATTCCCATCAGCTTACGGAAGGCCATCGGAGCGTGTTCTTGTACCCGACTGTTTCCCTGGGTCATGTAGAGGCGTCCGTCCGGTGCCCAATTGAATCCGTGCAAACCGTGTCTCAAGTGACCAAGGCCCGTGTAGATCAGTTCGTACTCGTCAGCCACATCGTCTCCATCGGTGTCTCGGAGGACAGTTACGTCCGGACAGTTTGCTACCCAAAGCTCATCTCCTTTCCAAGCCAGTGCCTGAACGTTGTTGAATCCTTTGGCAAAGGTTTTCACCTCGTCTGTTATGCCATCCTCATCGTGATCGTATAGAATCTTTATATAGTCCCCAGGCGTATCCGGGCTGGGCTTGCGATACTGAGGCCCTGCACCAACGAAGAGTCGGCCTTTCTTGTCGAAGGCGAGGGCGGCGGGATTGATGAAGTGCGGTTCCTTCGCGACGATATTGACGCCAAATCCCTCCGCTACGTCAGGTAGTGCGCCGACGTCGATGTTGGAACTGTCAACCTGAGGAATAGTTTTCTCGGCTGAAAACAGTATGATCACTGCTAGAATTAGTTTATGTCTCGACCTCATGATCAGAGGGAATTGTTTTCACAAAAAATCGTCGAGTCAAATCAGACGTTACCCTCAAGTTTTGATCGCTTCTAAAATTGTTTGTATTCTTAATGAAGATTATTAATCAGGCCTTAAGCTTTCATCCTTTCGTGTATTGATCCCTTCAGCCCAACTCTTTCCAAAGTTGTAATCATGAAACATTTCCTCAAATCGTTCGCTTTCTTTCTCTCGACTTTTTTCGCATGGGCTGATTCGCGTCCCAACGTCATCATTATCCTGACCGATGACATGGGATTCTCCGATCTCGGTTGCTTCGGCGGCGAAATCGATACCCCTCACCTCGACAAGCTAGCCCAGAACGGACTCCGCTTCACAGAGTTCTATAACACTGCCCGCTGCTGGCCCACACGGGCCACGCTCCTCAGCGGTATATACAGCAATGGCCTCGGCAAAGGCCAAGTCACAATCCCCGAAATCCTAAAGCCAACTGGTTACCAGACCGGCATGGTGGGGAAGTGGCACCTCGGCCGAAATCCCGCAAAGGACGGTCCCATTCAGCGTGGATTCGACGATTTCTATGGTACCATGACAGGCGCCGGCTCCTTCTTCGATCCATATACTCTGGCCCGCAACACCGAGTTCACTGAGGTCGATGAGGAGGACTATTACTACACCGACCGCATAGGCGTGGAGGCCAAACGTCAAATCGAGGCATTCGCCAAGTCCGACAAACCATTCTTTCAATACGTCGCCTTCACTGCCGCCCACTGGCCCATCCATGCTCCAGAGAAATCCATCCAGAAATACATCAAGACCTATGAAGGTGGTTGGGAGAAACTGCGCAACGAGCGCTATGCCCGCATGCTCGAAATGGGCATTATCGACAAGGCGCGATGGCCTCTTCCCCCGCTGGAGGGTCGCGTCAAGTCTTGGGACACCATAGACCATAAATCCTGGCGAATCCGCAACATGGCGATCTACGCAGCGATGGTGGACCACATGGACCAAGCCGTCGGCACAATCGTCCGAGCCCTTGAGAAAACCAAGGAACTTGACAACACCCTGATCATCTATTTTCACGACAACGGGGCTTGCCCCGAACACTTGAGTGGCAACGGATGGAATACGGCCAACAACATACTCGCCAAGGCAAAGAAAGCTGGCAAGACAATCGCCGTGGGCGACAAGTACGACATTCCCATGGGCGGTCCCATGACGTACGGCAGTGTTGGCCACAACTGGGCAAACGCCCAAAACACTCCCATGCGCCGCTACAAGGCAAACGTGCACAACGGCGGGGCCGGCACGCCCGCCATCGTTCATTGGCCCGCTGGCCTTAAGACCGAGCCTGGTGCCATCTCAAGCCAGAGGGGCCATGTCATCGACATGATGGCCACCTGCCTAGACCTCGCTGGGGCCAAGTACCCAAAGCAATTCAAGGGCAATGAAACCAAACCCCACGAAAGCTTCTCCCTCGTCCCGATCCTAAAAGGCGATAAAGTCGACCGCGAGCATGCCTATGTCTTCAACCATGGCGGTACCCACGCCATCGTAAAGGGTGCGTACAAGATCGTTCGCGAGGGTAGGCGTCCCTGGGTTCTCTATAATCTCGATCAAGACCGTACCGAAACCAATAATCTCGCCTCAAAGTACCCAGATCGGGTTAGCCAAATGGCGGCTATCTGGGAAAAGCGCTGGGGCAAAAAGAAATAATTCGTTCCTCTTCCATTCGAGAAAGGCTACACGGTTTGATTTTCGAGGAACTGGACTTTCGGTCGACTCCCCTCGGTGACGTTGTTTTACGGCGACGCCGGATTCCTCGATTGGGTGAGCTAGACGTTTATGAAGTCAAGCTTGGTGACGACTTCCTGATGTCTAGTTTGTTTCATGAGGCTGAATCTCAATTGGCCAAACTCGGACTGGGTTTACTGGACAAGGACAATGTCGATGTCGTGGTGGGTGGTCTTGGCCTAGGCTACACAGCAGTTGCCGCCCTCGAGTATCCCTGTGTCGCCTCTCTACTCGTTGTAGAGTATTTGGAACCCGTTATCGAATGGCACAAGAACGGATTGGCTCCGTTGGGTGATACTTTGACGAAAGACTCTAGGTGTCGCTTGTTGCAGGCCGACTTCTTCGCCCTCTCTCGAGATGTGGAGAACAGCTTCGATTCGGAGAACCCGACGAAGAAGCACGATGTCATACTTCTGGACATCGACCACACGCCGACCAACGTATTGCATCAAACGAACACCCGATTCTACACCGAGGAAGGACTCGGAGAACTCGCCCAACACTTGAAGCCGGGTGGAGTGTTTGGCCTCTGGGCGGACGGTCAACCCGACGCAGCATTCACTGATCGCTTGGGCGAGGTGTTTGGGCAAGCAGAGTCGCATACCATCGAGTTCGATAACCCGATAACCGAAGGCACCTCCAAAGGCGCCGTTTACTTGGCTCAAAGCATTCTTGAGTGAAGTTCAGTCGTCGATCTTGCTGGTATTAGGAATAGGTCAGAGGGAGTCGGTGCCAATTTCTCTTCGATCTTCCTGATCCCGCCGTCAGACTTGGAAATCTACCTTTGCCAAGTAAATGCTAGATTTGTCTTTGTGAGAGGAGTAGTATTTGACCCAAAGCATGTCTTCATGTCAGACCGTTCCTGCGTAGGTCGGTCATTTAAAGTCCTCTGGAGAAGGGATCTTAGGGATAGGAAGCTCGACCTTTCTTGCTCCTCGGTAGGGTGGCCATTGGATTCTTTCGTGTTCGTATCGCTCCCATTTCCATTCGGGCCAAACAGGGCATTCATTTTGCACTTCCTCGTACATTTTTCGAAGTCGTTTGCCCATTTTATCGAGACGACCTGCTTCCGAGCTTGCCAAGTCATTGGATTCAGTTGGGTCCTCGCGCAGGTTGTAGAGTTCGAGTTTACCCAATTTGGCGGTCTTTAAAGCTTTTTGGTCCAAGGTCGTGAGATCGACCCGCCTAGACATTTCGGGAGCATCGAGGTGAGCGAGAATTTTCCAATCTCCTATCCGCATGGCTACCTTATGTTTGCCGCTTGCCGCATAAAAATGCCAGTACAGGGGCTTGTGGCGTTGCATTGGCTTGCCTTTGAGCAAGGGAAGAAAACTGCTTCCATCGATGGTGCGATCGGTGGGTTTTTCTATGCCGGCTATTTCGCATAGGGTGGGCAATAAGTCGACTCCACTGACAGGAACTTCCGAAGTCGAGCCTGGGCGAGTCTTCCCGGACCATTGCAAGATGCCCGGCACTCGGATACCGCCTTCGGTCAACCAGCCCTTTCTATCACTTAAACCACCTGTTTCTCCATGCGGATGGAATCCGGTTCGGGCGGGGCCGTTGTCGCTGGTAAACAGCGTAAAGAGGTTGTCGTTCAAATTCAAACGGCCTACCTCTTTCATAAGGCGTCCGAAGCCAGCGTCGAGTTGTGTGACGTTTCCCCAGTAGGCAGAGTAACTGGGGTCATCCGAAGGATGGAGTTTTGCGTATTTGGGGTTGGTTGCGATTGGTTCGTGTGGCTCGTGGTAGCAAACGAAGAGGAAAAAGGGTTTCTTCTTGTCTCTATGCGTCTGTAGCCAGCGGATGGCTTCTTCGGTCACGATTTGAGCGGAGTAGCCCTTGATTGGCCCGAGCGGGATGCCATTGCGGACGAAGTTGTAAGGATTCTTGTGGTTGGGCAATGCGTTGTTTTGAGTGGAAAACCAGTGGTTGAAACCGTGATCGTTTGGCTGTGGTTGACCCGTCAAGTTGAAGCGACCGTTTAGGTGCCATTTGCCCACATGGGCCGTATCGTAGCCGTTTTGCTGAAGTAATTTGGCAATGGTGATCTCCTTGTTGGACACATGCATGGGGGAGAGCATGGGAATCCAGTTGCTTACTCCCACGCGAGTAGGTGTCCGCCCCGTCATCAAGCCCGTGCGTGCAGGGGAGCAGTTGGCGTTGGCGGCATAGCAATGCGTGAAACGTAATCCTTCCTTGGCGAATTGGTCGAGGTGGGGCGTGTTGGCCTGCTTGCGGTCATAGCAACCTAAGTCGCCGTATCCCAAGTCATCGGCCAATACTATGATGAAGCTTGGGCGTTTCGCAAAAAATGTCCCAGTTGAGAGTATGAAAACTAAGAACGCGACTAACGCTTGAAGA
>CAZNWO010000006.1:5459-52333 GCA_964576585.1 uncultured Puniceicoccaceae bacterium
AAAAAATGTCCCAGTTGAGAGTATGAAAACTAAGAACGCGACTAACGCTTGAAGAGATCTTTGGCCAAAGCGAATGCCGTCCATACGTTCTCCCTTTGTTTGGCGACAGTTTTCGCGAATCCCTTATTTCCCGAGACACCAGAGATGCTCGTAGGTTCGAATGAAAACCTGCCCGTTTGAAAATGCAGGAGATCCTCTGGTCAACTCGTTTATGGGATTAATCTTCTTGATTTCGAAATCGGGTTTTGCGGAGAAGGTTATTGTTTGGCCATCTTGGTTGGTAACGAACAGCTTGCCTCCAACATGGGCGACCGAACCCCAGTTCCCGCCTTTTCCCACGCGAGCCTGCTTCACGATCTTACCTGTGGCGATTTCGATGCATTGGAGGATTCCCGGTTCAGTCAGAATATAGTAATGGTCTTCGAACGCTACTCCTGTGCCTATCCGCTGCAGGTTGCGCTTCTTGGTGAGCCAGAGCCTTTGGGAAGTGATGTCGCCAAAGGCGTTTCTGCCGGCTTTTACTGCTAGGGCAGGTCCTCCGTAGCCCGAGGTTGCAAGTACGTGGTCACCCGAGGCGACGGCATTGTTGTAGACGAGATCACCGAGACCGTTGCACGACCAGATTTCATTGCCTGTCTTCGGGTCAAAGGCAACCAGCCTCTTTGGTAAACCGATTAACAACTCGTCGCGTCCGTGATTGTTTCTCAGAACGGGCGTGGACCAGCTCCCGAACCAATGCTTCTCGTCTTTGCCTTGGGCTTGTTTGAGCTGTCTTTCCCAGACCGTCTTTCCAGTATCTGCCGAGACCGCAATCAGGAGTACTCTTGGTCCCGGGCCTCTATTTTGAATGAAGGTTTCCTTGTATGGTACAGGACTGGGAGCCGTTCCCCAGATGTGGCGCTGGTTGCCCAAGTCCGTTCTCCGCCATAACTCCTTCCCGGAAAAGTCATAGGCAAACATCCCAGCGGAGCCATGGTTTACTACGATTGTCTTGCCATTTGTCGAGGGCGAGGCTGGGCAAAATGGATTGGTTTTGTGGGTGGGTTCCTTTTCGGGATAGTCTATGTTTTTTTCCCAAAGCTTGGATCCGGAGTCTTGGTCGAAACAGAGCAAAGAGCGTTTCTTCCCTTCGTCAGTCGCTTGGGTAATGAGTACTTTTCCATTAGCAACGATTGGAGATGAATTGCCTGGAGCAGGAAGTTTTACGCGCCAAATAACGTTCTCGTTTGCTGACCAACTTGCAAGAACTGCCTTTTCCTGACTGAGGCCATCTCCTTTGGGTCCTCTCCAAGTTGGCCAATCCTCAGCTGTAGCTAAGTGTCCGAATGCAAAAATGGATAGTAGATGTCCTATCCTATTCAATTGCATTGGAGAACTTCCGACCAAATTATTTCAGGGACAACATTACTGTTTTCCCTTCAACGGGCGGATTGCATGAGGTTTTCGTGCAAGCCATGTAGGTGATCTTGGCCTCGACCTCTACCGTTGCGTTGGATTCTGCCTTTAAGGAAAAAGGAAGGGTCAGAGTTACTGGGCCATCAGGATAGACAGGGAAACCATCTGCATTAAGGGGGCTGGTGAGGTTGTGTACCTTCTTGTCTGCAGTGAGCTTGCCAAGTCCGGAGATAGCCTCGTGCTTGGAAAGTTCAAGGAGAGTAGGGCGTCCAATGCCGTCTATGCCTTCAATCGGCAAGTCCTTGGAGTAGACGTGGTAACCCTCTTCCAACGGGATGAAACTGGCCTGAAGCCATCTGTCGCCACCCTCGCCCTTTGACAGCTTAAAGGTTACCTTAACTCCGCTATCCTCAATTTCCGAGATGACTTCGCCCTCCGGGATGGCAGCTATTTTGGTCGGCGCCGCTGATGAGGTATTGTTTGCTTCCTTAGCCTCTTCATTGGTGTTGGGCGTATCCGAATCGCCTCCGCATCCAAGCATGGTTAGAAAAGAAGCGGTGATTAAACAGCCTAGTTTTACTTTCATAGAGAAAAATTTTTCGAAATGGTTGATTGGGAGCCTGTAGCGATTGAGTGAATCTTTTGTTACAACTGTATTGCGACTATTTTAGAAATCATAAATGACGCAGAACTTGAGGCCGGAATGAAAGGATCAAGATGACGCCAAGGCTAGTGGATGGGACTTGTTGTTGCAGATGTGTTGGTTCAGTCGGCTTGAATTAAATGATGATTAGAGAAAGGAGTAAGTGGTGACGCAAGGTCGAATGTTGATTGCGTGTTTTTTGCCGGTGTATTCGGGTCAGCTTTCAATTTGGCTTGGATGACCTATGGTTTTTCTTCAACAATATCCTCTGCGCTGATCGACTATTTCCCTTCGGCAGGCTCATTTATTAGGTCATCTGTCTTCTCCAAGGCTTCAGCAATGACTTTTACACCGGGTGAGTCGTCCGCAAAGACGTTTAATGAAATATACACTGGTACAGGTATTCGTTTGGTAAAGCTAAACCAGATGACATATTCCTCGTCGGCTTTTAGGAATTCTTCTGATAGGGTTTGCAGGTAGACCCTATCTCCAGTTTTACCCAAGGGGGGGATATTCCGCTTGAGGTTGTAGCGACTGAAGGTGCGAAAGCCGTTCATGCGGCCCTTTACCGGCATGATATACCAGCTCTTGATCGGCCCCCTGAACGCCCAAACCAGTCCCCCCCCCTCCTTTGGCATCTTATACCGAAAGCCGTCATACCATAAATCCTCATACTTAACCGAGGTGCGGTTCAGAATCACGGTATCGAACTTGATCATTTTGGGGTCGGTATTCGGGGTTAACCTCGGATAATTGGGAAGACCGGTCCTGATTGCTCCCGTTCGAGTTCTTGGAGCATTTGCCGCCTGTGTTTTCCCAGCGTTTTCCGATATGGGCTTAAAGGCCTTCACGAAGATCTCGGCAGCGGTAATCTGTTCTCGAGTTAGTTCCCCCTCCAGTTCCTCAACCAGTTGCTTGGCTCGCTGGTTTCCACTTTGGAGGGACAGCTTGGCCCAACGGTAGGCCTTGGCGGGATTCTTTTCCCCAAGGGTGCCACGACTGTACAATGTTCCGAGGTTCATTTGGGCGTAAGCATGCCCTTGCTCGGCCGCTCGCTGCCACCATTTTTCAGCAACACTCGGCTTTCGTTTCAGGCCATCTGTCCCATTCATTGCTTTCATTCCCATTTGGAACTGGGCTCTGAAATCGCCAGCCTCAGCCTTGGCGCGGAGTTCACCAATCGTCAGAGGTGTAATCACCTTGCCCGCCTGTAGTTTGCTTTCTGGCTTTTCGGTCAGGAACAGCTCCTTGACCTCCTCTTTGTCCAATGCTCGGTCATAAACCCGGATATCGTCAATGACCCCCTGGGTCTTCCAATTGTCCGTTTGCGTTCTACCGTGAATTCCAATGAAAGTGTTTTGCCCCGAACCTTCATACACGATCGATTTCATGTTTTGTTTGGATGCCACTTGCTGGCCGTCCACATAAGTGACTTGCTTGTTCGCGTGGTCGTCAAAAGTGAAAAGAATTTGGTGCCACCCTGTGCCGACGTAATTGACCTTGGCCATGGTGTGAATCCAGAAGTTTTGTCCAGCGAAGAAAACGCCTCCAGAGCCAACCCTTTGTGTATAGATTGATTTGTTGTCTGCACGTAGGAGCAACTTGTCACCCAGTGAGATTATTTCGGAACCAATCCGACCCTGCTGCCCATCCAAATTGATCCAAGCCGAAAGCGTCACGTTTGCCGGTTTGCCAAGAAGGCCATCAATCTTGATGTGGTTTCCCAAGTTGAATTGATACGCACTGTCTTGCTTGCCGTGTCGGTCTTGTGATAAGGTAGCCCCGATCACCGTTCCATCATAGCCATTACCCGTTGCGTCCCGAGCATTGCCGTTGAACGGGTAGTAGGCGATCAGGCCTTTATTATGAGAATTGGATGCGTGAGTGCCGGAATTTTGAGTAACCTTCGATTGAATGTCGGCTTTCTCGAGCTCTGCTATCGTCCACATTTGCATGGTGGCTCTACCTTTCAAGCTCTTTCTGACTGCAGCTACCTCTGTAGGCGCAACTGCGGATGCTGAGTTTCCCCAGGCGTTCCTTATGTAGGTGAGTACGTCTGCGATTTGTTGGTCCGTGAGGGATCCGGGCGGTATGCCCGGAGGCGGCATGGAAACATGGCCAAACTCCTTGCCGTTCACCTTGGATGGTCCCATCAACCCATGCATCATGATCTTTATTAGAATCTCCTTGTCGCCGAGTACGCGTTCCGAACCTGCGAGCGGTGGGAAATGGGCTTTCGGCAGACCGAGCCCGGTTGATTGGTGGCAAGTGAAGCAGAGTCCACCTCCCGCACCGGCATGCATGTAGATTGCTTTGCCTCTTTTTGAGGCGAAGGCTTCATCCTGCGAATCTTTCTTCAATATCTCGGGTGGAATTGCCTGTGTGTCCGTTGCTTTCTTGCCCTTGTCTATTTCGGGCAGGGGCTCGCTTGCCGCCTCTTCAGTTGCTTTGTCCGACAAGCTTGGATTAGTCGTCTTCTCGGTTGGTTCCCTGTTAACGGCAAGTTGTTCCGGGGTCGGATTATTCGTTTCTTCCTCCGGGATTATATATTGGAGCAAAGTGTAGATGAGGGCGAAGCTGCCCCCAAGGAGCAGGATTGCGCATACTATCAGTAATGCCTTCATGGCTCAGCGTATAATATCCAGAACCGTTTCCGCTATTATAAACTTCCACTCATTTTATAAAGGTGGGCCGTGTGCTCTGTGGTAGGTAAAATGCAAATAGGAGCATGGTTCTCCGCCTGCCTACTGGTCGAAGAAGCAATGGGGCGAATTCTTTTACCTTGGCGTATGGCTTTCCATTTTCCGTGTGGCAGGTTGAGTCGATTACGAGATTGTGGTCGAAGTTCAAATGGTCCTTTTGTGGATTTGGCCATCCTTCATGACCATCAGCAGGTTGTCTTTGTCGAGCAATACGTTGGTGTCCGCTAGGGGATTACCCTTGACCATCAACAAGTCGGCGAGGAACCCTTCCTTTATCTGACCCAGACGGTCCGGCATGTCCATTGCTTCGCCCCCATTCTTCGTCATGGTGAGAATTGATTCCATATTTGTTAAGCCGCAGTGCTTGACGAAGTGGTCTAGGTCGCGAGCATTCTGACCATGCGGGGTGATCATGAAACCGTAGTCACCTCCCCCCAGGATTCTCACTCCTCGTTTCATCAGTTCCCTGATTGCCTCGACCGATACTGCCAGTTCCTCCCGAAAGCCCATCTCCTCAACTTGTTCCTCTGTGAACCAATCGGAACCCTCATAGGCCGCAATTGCAGTGAACCCGAGATTAGGGCTGACGAAGAGCCAGTCCTTGTTCGCTTCCAGCATGTCCAAGGCTTCTTCGTCTGCATAGTTGGCATGGTAAATCACCTTGACGCCGTTGCGAATGCAACGCTTGACCGATTCCGCGCTGCGGGCGTGAGCACTTAGTCGTTTCCCGTGGGCGTGAGCCACCTCGGCGGCTGCCGCCACTTCCCCCTCGCTCATAATCGTGGTTTCCGAACCGGCGTGCGGGACGAAGGAATCGCCCGATATGACCAGCTTAATGATGTCCACACCTTCTCGAATAAGCTCACGAGTCAATCGACGATATTCCTCCGGTCCGTCCACGATTAAGGCCATCGATTCGACGTTCGGCATGTGCAGCGTTCTCATGTCGCCCAACCCCCCGGTAACCGTAAGCCATGGAGTCGCAGCCAAAAGCCGAGGTCCTGGGATCTCCCCATTTTCGATAGCGTTTCTAATCACTATGTCGAGGCGTGGTTTTGCCGAGGCGGCGCTTATGCAACTGGTGATGCCGTAATCGAGATAGAGGCGGGCGTTGTGCATAGTGAGCAGGGTGTGCTCCTCGGGGGGGATTCTGCCTAGGGCGGTTAAGTCATCTACATTGTTTATGCTGAGGTGTGAATGGGATTCCACCAAGCCGGGCATCAGCGTTACGTCATCTCCGCCATCCAGAACTTCGATGCCATCCCGCGGCAACTTTCCGGTCTGCTTGGAGATTTCTACTATCTCGTTGCCTTCCACCAGGACTTCACCCTCAAAGGGATTATCTCCGCTGCAATCGAGGACATTTACATTGGTAAACAAGTACTTGCTCATCGGGATGTAGGGCTGTGGGTTAGAGTTGGTTCTATTTCTCGGATTGTAATTCCTCTAGTAAATCTTTTGCGGCACTCCCCAAGAGCATCGTGTCGACCCCCGCTAAAATCAAGGTGTATGCGTCATTCATGTAGGGACGCAAACTTTCAGCGGTAACGCCGAAAACACCCATCGGCATACCTGCGGATTTACAAGTCCGAGTCATTTTTGCAATGGCTTCCACAACCGTGGGATGATCAAGTTCGCCCATTTTTCCCAGACTTGCTGAAAGATCATATGGTCCCAGCATGATGCCATCAATACCCTCGACCTGGACGATTTCGTCTATGCTTTCAACCGCATCGATGTGTTCGACTTGAACAATGACTGCTACTTGTTCGTTGGCTGATTCAAGGTATTCGGAGAACCGCATGCCGTAACCATGAGCGCGAGCCAAACCTACTCCCCGTGACCCAGTTGGCGAATATCGAGCAAAGCGCACCACGTCCCGGGCCTGCTCCACACTGTTTACCTGTGGGGCAATGATGCCTGCAGCACCAAGATCGAGAACCTTCTTGATGGGGACCTCTTCTGCAGCAGGCAAACGAACAATGCAAGAAACCTGGTCGCCGACCGCCTGCAGGATACTTAGGATGTCGCTATACTCAAGGGAACCATGTTCGGCGTCTAGGAACAGCCAATCAAAGCCCGCTTCAGTCAAAACTTCTGCCGTTGCAGCCATGGGAAGAGTAACGATCGTGCCTAGCAGAGTATCGCCAGCTCTCAATCTTCCCCTGAAATCATTGGTTTTCATGATGGCTACTTTATACACCAAAATCCTAGAATCAACACAAGGCTGTCATGAGAATTGAACTTCATCTCTTCTGTCTTGCAATGCCTTGTGGCGATTCGGTCGTATGGATTCTTTCGATGGTAGAGATCGCGTTGGAAAAATAGGTTTCGTTACTGTTCCCCAGTGACTTTAGTTGCTATTTTCTTTTGGGAAATGGCAACTATTCCTCATCAAAAACCTGACCGATGTGTCTCTCGCCGCGCCTAATAGCAAGCATCTGTTGTCGGTGGCGTTCTCTTCTACTTGCCTTCGCCTTTTCATCCAAGCCTTTCGCACAACGAGGACATGAAACTCCTTCCTCGTAATGGGAGGATTCTTGGTCTTCGGTTGTAAGCGGCATCCTGCAACCATAACAGATGGAAGCTTTTCCCTCCTCCAGCCCATGGGTAACCGAAACCCTATGGTCGAAAACGAAGCACTCGCCTTTCCAGAGGCTGTCCTCAGGCTTCACTTGTTCAAGATAACTAAGAATTCCTCCCTTTAGATGATAGACTTCCTTGAAACCTTCCGACAATAGATGGGCGGATGCCTTTTCGCAACGGATGCCGCCCGTGCAAAACATGGCGACAGGTCGTTCTTTTCTGTCAGTCAGTTCTCCTTCTACATAGCTTTTCCACTCACCAAAAGTTGTGGTTCCCGGGTCGGTTGCTTCTTGAAAGGTACCCATTTCAATCTCGTAGTCATTCCTGACGTCAATGACCGTCATGTCCGGGTTTTGAATGAGTTCATTCCATTCCGCAGGGTCCACGTATTTTCCTGCTCCTTTACCCGGGTTGACGGACGGGTCACCTAAGGTGACGATCTCAGGACGAACGATTATTCGCAACCTGTAGAAGGAATTCCTAGTTGTTTCGCATTCCCTGTGCGGAAGGTCGGAGAATCTTTCGTCGGATCTTATGAAGTCAAGTACTTCACGAACTCCTTTCCTTGAACCCGAAATGGTTCCATTTATTCCTTCATGAGCGAGGATAATAGTGCCAAGCACACTGTGCGTGTTGCAGGATTCACGGAGCCTTTCCTCCCATTGCTTGCAATCATTCAGTTCGGCAAAGCGATAAAAAGTGGCTACTGTTTGCTGCATGACATCCTATTTGTTTTCCAAGCAAGGATTTCTATATTTCATCAATTCAACTAATGTATTCAAGGTGCGTATTACAGAGTCGATTTTCTAGAGAACTCCAACCGTCTCGCCAAGTTGCGTATCCCTCGAGCATATATTGATGGGCTGTTGGTAGATATCCGAAATATCCCTTTGCTTGCTAATGATAAAAGTTTCTTCAAGTTTAGTCCAACTTCTGTAAAGGATCTGCAATGAATGGTGCAGATGCGAGCTCATCTTCGTCGGGACGTCGGCTGCAAGGTGAAACTTCCTTTTGCTCAATTTTCAGGGAAACTCATTCGCGGTGTGTATTTTTATGAACCAGCAGAACCTCACTTGAGAACTTGTAAGCAAAGAGGAATTTTTGCTGTCCAGAAACTGAAAATCTTTGAGTCAACTCCTCTCGATGGCCATCGCTATGCCCATGCCGCCACCCACACAAAGTGTGGCGATGCCTCGTTTGGCGTTGGTATCTTCAAGAAGATGTAAGATCGTCACGAGGATTCTTGCACCACTGGCTCCAATGGGATGACCCAGGGCTATTGCGCCGCCACGAGGGTTGAGTTGTTCATTCGATAATCGGAGTTCGCAAGCGCAGGCGAGTGTTTGCAAGGCGAAAGCCTCATTGATCTCTACGATATCGACCTTGGCCAAATCCCACCCAATTTGCTTGCAAAGCGTTTTTACCGCTCCGACTGGTCCCAAACCGAATCGCGAAGGTTCACATCCAATAACAGAACTGCCGATGATGCGTGCACGGGATTCAAGGCTATGGTTGAGCAATGCTTTGTCGCTTGCCAGCAGAACGGTTGCAGCACCATCGTTGACGCCCGATGCATTGCCTGCAGTGATCGTGCCTGTTTTTTCAAAGGCTGGTGTGAGCGACTGGAGTTTTTCCAATGTGGTATCTGGTCTTGGATGTTCATCCGCCCGGACGTCATCAACCTTTGCGATCTCCCTGACGAAAGCTTTTCGTGCTTCCTTGGCTCGTAGTTGACTTCGAAGGGCAAACTCATCCTGCTCGTCCCGACTAATGGGATAGTCTTTGGACAACTCTCCGGCGATTTCCCCCATTTCTCTTTTGAGAACTGGGTCTGACAAGCCATCTGCAAGGATCGCGTCTCGCATCGTTGAGTCGCCAAATTTTTTGCCACCTCTTACATCCATTGCATAGTGAGGAGCGTTACTCATGGATTCGACTCCGCCTGCCAATACCAAGTTGGCTTCGCCTTTGATGATTGCGTCGGCCCCAATGGCAACGGCCTTAAGGCCAGAGCCGCAAACCATGTTAATCGTGAAAGCCGATGCCGTTTGTGGGATTCCCAAATTCAAGCCTACTTGCCGGGCAGTATTCATGCCGGAACCGGCTTGCAAGACTTGTCCTAAGATTACCTGATCCACGAAGTCACGAATTCCGTTGGGAACAGTGACATCGGCAACGCTCCCAGCCAGTTTGGGTGCACTGAATTTTTTCAGGCTACCGTTCAAACGTCCTATGGGCGTACGACGAGCGGAAACAATGTGGATGCTGGAATCGTAAGCCATTTCAGTCCTTTTCGAAGCATTCCATGGGAATCTTTTTCAGGTCAGTGATGTTTGGTCGGAATTCCATTTTGAGGCATATGTCGGTTTCAAGATCGATTCCGGGAGCCGTCTCAATCAGGTCTAGGCCATTTTTGCCCAACCGAAATACTGCTCGCTCGGTAACGTAAAGCACTTCTTGCCCCCGCTTTCGTGCTGTTGGACCATGGAAGGCTACCTGAGGGACGTGTTCGACAAATTTGCAGTGGCGACCCTCTTTATTGATCTGTAGTTTTTCATCTTCAAATACAACCTTTAGGCCACCAGCTCGGAATGAGCAGCAGAAGACCACCTTTTTCGCGTTCTGCGAAATATTCACAAAACCGCCAACTCCGGCAAAGCGATCGCCTAGTGCGCTCACGTTGACGCTGCCCTCGGCATCGATGGTGACCGAACCCAGAACCGCAATGTCGAGTCCCCCTCCATCGTAAAAATCGAACTGAGAAGGCTGATCGATTATAGCTTCGGGATGAGCACTGCAGCCGAAGCTCAGTCCGCCTGCCGGCATTCCTCCAATTGGACCACTCTCTAGGGTCAAGGTGAATTCATTCAAGCGACTTTTTTCATTCGCCACCGCTACAACTCCTTCAGGCATACCGATGCCGAGGTTTACAATGCTTCCACGTTCTATCTCACTTAGTGCTCGTCGTGCTATGATCTTTCGCTCGGAAAAAGGCATTGGAGCAAGAGCAACCTTGTCACCTGGCTCAACGTAACTTGCGTTAAATGATTCGGCAAAGGTCTGGCCGTGTTGGGCGGGTTCGGAGATGACGAGAGCGTCTATGAGAATGCCGGGAACATGTACGGCATGAGGCGGGGCGGGGTTTTCGGTGATTTTCTCGACTTGTGCAATCACCAACCCACCATTGTTATGTGCGGCTTGCGCGATGGGTAGCACCTCTCCGACGATTGCCTCGCGATCCATGACGAGGTTTCCTGCACGGTCTGCACTTGTGGCTCGGATGAGACCGACGTCAATTGGGAAAGAATGGTAATGTAGCCAATCCTCTCCGTTTATTTGTCTGCGTTCGACGAGGGATTCTGTTGTTCGACTGTTTAGGCGACCGCCATCATTCAGGGGGTCAATAAACGTGTTCAGCCCGACCTTTGTAATGACTCCGGGACGACCAGCGGCGATATCGCGAAGAAGTTGGCAAATGACGCCCTGCGGGAAACAGTATGCCTCGATGTCGCCTGCCAATGCAAGTTTGCCCAAACGCGGAGCAAGGTTCCAGTGGCCGCCGATGACGCGCTTCAAAAGGCCTTTGTGCGCGAGATGGTTCAGCCCGCGTTGGTCGCCATCCCCTTGGCCGGCGGCATAGACCAGTGTAAGGTTTTCCGGTTTGTTTTCCTTTAGGAAATGATTTTCTAGCTCTGCGGTTAGCGCTTCGGGGTGACCCGCTCCCACAAATCCACTGACGGCTACGGTTGCTCCAGATGGGACGAGTGCGACTGCCTCGCTTGCACTTAGGATTTGCAAGTTGGATCTCATCCGCGCCAACCACCGTTTACTTCTATGATTTGGCCAGTGACGTAGGATGCCAGTGGCGAGCAAAGAAAAAGCACTACCTCGGCCACTTCCTCCGGCGTACCGAAACGATTCATGGGAATTTGCTTCAGCATGTCGTCGCGAACATTTTGGGGAATGGTTGCTGCCATGGCAGTTTCAGCCACGCCTGGTGCCACAGAGTTTGTCCTTATGTTACGGTGGGCGCATTCCCGAGACAGTACACGCATCATTGCCATTACCCCAGCTTTGGCGGCAGCGTAATTAGCCTGCCCAAAAAAACCGACGATGCCGGCGATGCTGCCAAGACTCACAATAGCGCCACCGTCATGCATGATCTCAAGGCCGTATTTGCTAACATAATAAACACCGTCAAGGTTGACATCCATTACAGTACGCCACTCCTCTTGAGACATTTTCGAGATCGTGCGGTCGCGAATGATACCAGCATTGTTAATGAGAAAATCAATGCCGCTCCAGTCATCCTGCAATTCTGTCATCATCGATCGAACGGAGTCGGCATCACTTACATCGCAGGCAATGGTGCGGGCACTACCTTTTCGCATAGAATTTAGTTCGGAGGCGATGTCCTCTGCATCTTGTGCAGTTTGTTCAAGGCCGGGATGGTTCAGCCCAACCTTACAACCAGCTTCATGAAGCTTTCTGGCCGTGGCTGCTCCGAGACCCTGAGAAGCTCCTGTAACGAGGGCGGTCTTGCCTGAAAGGTCAATGTTAACGCTCATGAAGTTGTAATTGTTAGCTCTTTATTACTGTATTTGAAATTTAAACGTCTCGATCCACTGATTTTTGGGCATTCGAAAATCCACAACTCAAAGCCACCATTCTTTTGCTAGCTGAATCCACTTTTTAGTCTGATTTCCCACGATGGTTTCCGCACTCGTCCCACTGTTCACTTCAATGTCATGGATGGGGTTTGACTCCGTTCGGACGTTATCAACCGTGAATAAATATGTGAGTGTCGCGAAAAGAAGTGAGGTACATTGCATGACTCGGAAAAAAGGAAATGGAGAGTATGGTGCAAAAAGTATGAAAGTTTTACTTATTGGCGGGTTCCACATTTTCCTCCCACAGGTCCAATAATTTTTTCATGCGTGCAACCTGTTTCGGCTGCGAGTGGCTCAGGTCATTACTTTCTCCGGAATCCTTTGACAGGTCGTACAACCATTCTTCTTTGCTGTCTTCAGTTTTGCGGACGTATTTCAGGTCGCCGTCCCTAACTGCCCACCAAGTACGGTTGCCGCGCTTTCCTCGCCAATAAAGGGTGCGTTTGATGTCTGGTTTTTCTTTGACCAGATGGTTGATGAGATCAAACCCGTCGAGTCGATGGGCTTCCGGCTTCGCTCCCGTCAAATTTAATATGGAGTAGGTCAGGTCGAAGGTGGCGCAGACTTGGTTGCTCGTTAAGCCCGCCTTGAGCTTTCCCGGCCACCTTACTATGAGCGGAACTCTTATCCCACCTTCGAAGGTGCCTCCCTTGGCTCCCTTCAGGGGCCCCATGTTTGCGACGTTTGGGAAGCCTCCATTATCGGAGACAAAGATTACGACCGTATTGTTTTCAAGCGAATGTGATTTAAGGTAGTCGAGCAACTTTCCTACCTCGCTATCCATGTCCTGCAGCATTTCCACATAGCTTTTCTCATCGGGCTTCGTCCAGTTGTCCTCATTCACGATCTTGTTCGCGTCTCTTGGGGACTGAAATGGGAAGTGGGGAGTTTCATGAGAGACGAAAAGAAAAAAGGGATTGTTTTTGTTCCGACTTAGAAAATCGATGGATGATTTCGTTATAAGGTGAGTCATGTATCCTTCACTGTGAATGGGAATCCTGTCCTTGAACAAGACATGCAGTTCGCTCAACTCGCGGTGGTTGAAATAGTGGACGTTTCCGCCAAGGTATCCAAAGAACTCGTCCCATCCATGCTCGATGGGATTGAACTCAGGTTCGTATCCAAGGTGCCATTTGCCGAAAATTCCGCACGAAAATCCTGCCTTTTTCAACATTGTGGGTAGGATTGACTTACTTGCTGGAAGCCCCAGCTTTCTTTTTGCCGCCAACTCGATAGCTTCCCGATATCTTCCTACATTGCCCGTGCCAATGGCGCATTCAAGACCTCTAGCTCTTTGCTGATACCTGCCGGTAAGCAATGCTGTGCGTGTGGGGGAACATTCAGGACCATTGGCGTAGTGTTGAGTAAACCTGATTCCTTCCTTCGCCAGCTGATCGATCCTCGGGGTTTTGGCGGCCGGATGTCCGTAGCAGCCCAAGTCGCCATAACCCAAGTCATCGGCTAGAATGAATACGAAGTTGGGAGGAGCTTCCCCCGGAAGGGTTGGGCTTGAGACTATTGCAATGCAGAATGCAATTAAGAAGTTCCTGTAGTTTTTCATGTTTTGTTTTGGGCTAGTTTTGCCGCGAGCTTTGCGGCTTCAAGCATACTGCCTGGATTTGCGATGCCTTGTCCCGCTATGTCCAAAGCAGTCCCATGGTCCACTGAGGTACGAATGATGGGCAAGCCCAAGGTGACGTTTACTGCCCGATCGAATGCAAGTGCCTTTAGCGGAATGTGGCCTTGGTCGTGGTACATGCATATCATACAGTCATACATTTTTCGTCTATCGGGAAGGAAAACGGTGTCGGGTGGCAATGGTCCCTCGATCCTGATTCCATTCGCCTTGGCTTCCTCCACGGCAGGCAGGATGATTTTTTCTTCCTCCATATTACCGAAAAGTCCATTTTCTCCCGAGTGTGGATTTAGCCCGCAACAAAGAAGCATAGGAGGTCTTCCAAGCATCTTTCCAAGAGTCGTGTCGGTCAACTCAATGACCTCGAGGATTTTTTCCTTCGTCAGAAGCGACGGAACTTCCTGATATCCGATATGGCAAGTTACGAACGAGCAGCACAACTCATCGGAATATTGCATCATGCAGGATCTTGGGCTTTGGGTTCGTTCGGCAAGTATTTCCGTGTGTCCCGGCAATTCGATTCCCGCTAACTTGAGAGCCTCCTTGTTTATGGGGCCAGTGGTAATCGCGTCGACCTGACCCTCGAGAGCCGCATCCATAGCTCGGGTCAGGTATTGATAAGCTGCTTTACCCGTCTTTGCACTTATGCGACCAGTCGTATATTCCTCGGCTCCAATTGCCCTCATGTCGAGAATTCTTGGTCCTTCTGCTTCTTCAAGTCGAGTGACAGTTTTGACCTGAATCGGTATGTTGTACTGGTCTGCCGTTTTTTCAAGAACCGAGCTGTCGCCGAAGATTATCGGTTCATATAGCTCGAAGTTTTCGGTGTTTTCGAGCAGCTTGATGCATACCTCCGGTCCTATCCCTGCCGGGTCTCCCGTGGTAATTGCAATCTTGGGCGGGGCCATTTGCTTCAGAGCATGCCTCGTAAGGCGGACAGGAAGAGCTCTACATTCTCGGCAGTTGAGCTTTCCCCCATCAAGCCAACTCTCCAGACCTTTCCCTGCAGCGGACCAAGGCCGGGGCCGACTTCTATTCCATACTCGTTGAGCAAGCTTGCACGAACGCCGGCTTCATCCACTCCATCAGGTACGCCAATTGCATTGAGTTGCCACAACCTGTGGCCTTCCTGGGCAGTTAGCTCGAGGTTTAGCTCCTCCAAGCCACTTTTTAGCATGTGATGATTTGTTTCATGCCTTTGCCATCGGTTCTCAAGGCCTTCCTCAAGCACGAGTCTCAACGATTCCCAAAGGGCATAATTCATGGAAATCGGAGCAGTGTGGTGATACGCGCGCGCTCCTTCTCCCCAGTAGTTCGCGAGAAGGTTTACATCTAGGTACCAGCTTTGGACGCTGGTTTTTCGGGACTTTACCTTTTCCATTGCTCTTGGGCTTAGGGAAACCGGGGATAGTCCCGGGGGGGAACTCAGGCATTTCTGCGTTCCAGAGTAAACGGCGTCTACACCCCACCCATCTATGCGAACCGGGCAACCGCCCAATGAGGTGACGGTGTCGAGAAGAAGCAGGGCGCCTGCATCGTGGGCCAACTGGGCGATTTCTTGAACTGGTGTAAGGGCTCCGGTCGAGGTCTCGGCATGCACAACGCAGACTAATTTTGGGTTTTGCAGTGAACCCAGTGCATCCGCAATGCTACTAGGCTCAATTATTCTGCCCCAATCTGACTCGACCACCTTTACATCGGCTCCGCAGCGTTTTGCGACTTCCGCTATGCGTCCGCCAAATACGCCGTTTACTCCAACAAGCACCTCGTCGCCCGGCTCGATCAGGTTTGCTAGGCAAAACTCCATGCCCGCGCTACCGGTACCGCTTATGGGGAAGGTCATTTCATTCTCTGTAAGAAATACCTTTCGAAGCATGTCCTTGATTTCGTCCATCAGGTTTACGAAAGCAGGATCAAGGTGGCCGATTAGGGGTTCGCTCATTGCCTTCAGCACGGAGGGCGCAACATTGCTGGGTCCGGGTCCCATCAGGAGGCGTTTGGGAGCTTGAAAAGAATTCTTATGCATTGGATGACTGTTTGAATTTTGGGGCTTGGCTATACTAGGTCGCGTCTATCTCGATGCAAAAGCATTCCCATGCCGTTGATCAAAATCGGATGACTGCCTTGAGGTCTCTCCCGACCGGAGCAAGCATTCTCTCAAATGCAGTCACGGATTCCTCCAGGGTGAAATAGTCGATCCAAGAGGAAGCGTCGATTACGCCTGAGGACAAGAGGTCTATGGCATCCTGCATTTCTTCTTGGCGAGCTCCGAAAGTGCCGAAGATTTTCTTTTCGCTGACCGTAAGGTCTAGGCCGTTAAACGAAAAATCCGTACCTCCGAGTCCGATCCAGACTGTAATTCCTCCGGCTCGAATCAGGTCTAGGGAAAGTTGCTTGGTTGCGTTGTTACCAGCTGCATCAATGCATAGGTCGAAACCATTTCCGTCGGTAAGTTGTTCGACTTCCTTCTCGTAGGATTCCTTGTCCGATCGCCACGCTGAGGTAGCTCCTAGCTCGCGAGCAATTTCCAGTCTTCCGTCGGAGACGTCTGAAATGGTAATGCAATCAATACCCTTTGCTCGAAGGACCTGCATGCAGAAAAGACCTATGGGGCCGGCACCAATGATTGCCGCTCTCTCAACGTGCTCGTGTTTCGCCAAGTTGAAAACGTGTACTCCGTTGGCGACAGGTTCCGCAAGGCATGCGATTTCATGCGGAAGATTTTCAGGGCACTTAAGCAACGCGATTTCCGGGACGCAGACGTACTCGGCGAATCCACCTGGTCGGTGCATGCCGAAGAGGTGGCGATCAGGGGAAAGGTGTGGATTGCCAATGCCCGTCTGATAACCATCTTCTGGGCATACCAATGAATTGGCAATTATCCCCTCGCCTGATTCAAAACGATTGGAGCAACCCGGACCAACAGTTTCCACTTTGCCGGCGAACTCGTGTCCCATGATTAAGGGCGGTTTGCGACGTTCGCTTTTGGAGCGATAGGAGCCGAGCTCGCTTCCACAAATTCCACAAGCCGAGACCCGAACCAACAATTCACCATTCGCAGGTTCAGGATCGGGCACTTCCCTTATTTCGAGCTTTTCATATTCGGGATAAAATAAACATTTCATTATTTACAGGATTTTTGCTCGTCCAATTTTTTCAGCAATCGGTCGAAAACACGATCAACTTCATCTAGGGTTTCTTCATCCGGAGTCCACTTGTAGGGCAAACGCCTGCGAGTGTTCTCGAAGATGCCTCGCTTGACCATGAGATGCTTTTCTATGGCAATGAATCCATCAAGCCCAGCTTGCATTTGCATGGAAATCATCGAGCAAATCGGAAAGTGAATCTCGTAGGCCTTGTCCTCTTCGCCCTGCTCCAGAGCCTTCCATGTTGCAACTATTCCATCGAGCAGATCCATGCCCGGCATGGTTCCCGCTATGCCGCGACGATAGCTGTCCAGGAGCATGATGCCACCACTACCCTCGAAAATGCGAGCTTCGCCGGAGGTGGCTTCTCGTAGGGCGGAGAGGTTTGGCCCGAGTGGGTCAGCCTCCGGTTTGAACAGGATCTTTTGTGCGCCGAATTTTTCAAGGAGAGTAGTGAGGACTCTCAGGGGAATCTGCTGGCCCACGTAGGAGGATGCATCTTGAACGATCAGGGGAAGTTGGGTGGATTCCGCCAGTGCCTCGAAGTAGTCTAGGAGTGCTTGCTCAGACAAGGACGATAGGGTGGGAGGTATTGCCATGAGGGCGTCGTTTCCTGCGTTTTCGGCATCCTTGGCCCAACTGACAGCCTGTTTGGTGCTTTCCGCTCCGACGCTTGCAAACACTAGGCCGCGTCCGTCCACGATTTCTGGAATCAGGTTAGCCAAATGCTTTCTCTCTTTTCCAGTCAGTCTCTGGATCTCGCTCACCATGCCGGTCCCGCAACCATTAGCTCCTTGCTGAAAGGCCCAGTCAAGTTCCCTGCGTAGGCAGGTCTCGTCGATTTGATCCTCGTCGGTAAAGGGCAGATGCACTATCGGCAGAACGCCCGACAAGCTTTTCTTCGACTCCTCCATTTACCAATCTCCAACGCTCCCGTCGGAGTAAAAGACGCGTTGTGGCACTTCGGGTTCGAAGGGATGCTTTTTGATTTCCTCTTCGTTCAGCTCGATGCCGAGGCCGGGCTTTTCATTGGGTCTAACGAGCCGACCTTTCTTTTCTACCTCGAAACCCTCGCTCACGACGTCGTTTCGCCAAGGTACGTCTTCGTCGACTGTCTCGCAAATGACGTAGCTCGGTTGACTGAATCCAAACTCTAGAGAGGCCGCAGTGCTGACGGGTCCTTGGGGATTGTGTGGAGCAAGCGATATTCTATGGGCTTCCGCCAATGCTGCCACTCGACGAGCTTCCGTGAATCCTCCAACGTGAGTCAGGTCCAGTTGGCAAACTTCGCAAGCCCGTGCGTTAAACAGGTCTTTGAAATCCGCCAATCGAGTCACTCGTTCTCCTGTAGCAACAGGTGTGCTTAATGCAGCGTTGATCATTGCCAAGCCATCCACGCTTTCGGGCCAGCAGGGTTCCTCGAGAAAGTACAGTCCGTGTGGTTCGAGAGCTTTGCCAAATTGAAGCCCCATGGCAGGTGAAGGTCGGGCGTGGCAATCAACCATTATGTCGATGTCTTGGCCAACGGCATCCCTCATCTCCGACACACATGCCTCGGCTAGCCTGATCGGTCTTTGCCCTTCAAGGGGTAGGGTGGGTGGAACCGCCATGCTCTTGAAAGCGGAGAATCCCTTTTCGACTGCCTGTTGGGCAAGATCGGCAAAATGCTTGGCGTTGTCTACGGGAGTTTCGTAAAAGGCTTCCAGATTTCCACCACCAAGGTGGCAATAGGTTCGGACATAATCGCGGACGGGACCTCCCCAGAGTTTCGAGCATGGCATTCCTGCGATCTTTCCGGCTATGTCCCACAGGGCAATGTCGATGCCCGAGATGGCGCTGGAGCGAACGACGCCGTCGCCGTGCCAGAAATGCTGCCTATGCATCATTTGCCAGATATGTTCGATACGAGTGGGGTCCTCGCCTAGGATGAGGTCGGCTATATCCTCGATTGCCCCGAGCACGGCCCTTGTATGCCATTCGAGAGTGGACTCGCCCCATCCATAGAGACCCGGTTCGTCGGTGATTACCTTTACGAATATCCAGTTGCGCATTCTGGCATTGCAGACATGGGTTTCGATGCGATCGATTTTCATTTAAGGAGATTCTCGATTTTCTCGGAGATTGTTTCAATAACCGTTTCAAGGCTGCCTGCGGCGGTTATCGCAATGCTTTCCTGGTAAATGCCCGTATCATACAATTCGCGAGGCGGGAGGTAGCTCGCGCCCCAATGACTTGCGATGGTTGAGACTACGATGGCCGTATCGGGAAATCTCTCCCGCAGGGTAGTCTGTAAGACGCTGTAAAGCTCTCCCTGCAAAATCACCCAAACGGCTCCCCCGATTTTCAGCACGATGGATTCCAGCGGGAATTCCTTTCGCGAGGGCAATTGCTTCAAGCGATGAAGCAGACGCAACTTTCTCTCGGCCATGGCATGGGCTTCCTCCGATTCCTTTTCCTGCCACTCGGCGAGTTCACTTTTGACCTCTTCGATGGTGGGGGTGCCTGGTCTAATGGACAGGTTTAAGTCTTCGCGATGCAGATCCCAGCTTGCGTTCCTTTCCAAGTCACTTGCAGAAAGCTCGGTATAAGTCCAATTTCCCAAGGTTGCTCCCGATACGACTGGTCCTGCGTAAGAGAAACGCTTGTTCGCTTTGGGCAGAGACTCCAAGGCTGCCAGTGAGGAATATGCGAGCTGTCGACCGTTTCGGTCGGCCACGGCGGGATCGCCCACGAAGCCTTCGACGGGGCCGAGTTCGGCACTTGCACCCTGAATGAAGAGACAGGGAGCGCCCGTGGCATTCTCGACCGTTTCCCTCATTGCTCCCGGATAGTCCGGACTGATCAGGGAGTTGTCCCAAGCCAGAGTGGTCGGGTGGCATGCGTAATTGACTAGGGTGGCGATAACTTTGCCTTCTGCGTTGTCTATCCTAGCGACCATTACGGTGTCGTCGGCGGACTTGCCTGGATTATAACCGCAGGCCCATGTTTGGTTTTCTTCGTCCCAAAAGTCCCTATGGGCTGCCAGGTTGCAGTTTCCCGTTCCATACAAAATTGTAACTTCTTCCAGTCTTGATTCCGCTTCCCTCACCAATGCTGCGATCTTTGAATTCAGTTCATCGAGATAAGCAGGAATCAGGTCGCCTCCAGGTAGATTTACTCTTTCCAAGCCCATTAGGCCGGCTGCATGTGTGTGGGAGAAGACGACTATCAATTCCTCTCGCTTTACTCCCGAAAGATTGCTTACTTCCCGAAGAAGGTTTTCCATTTCCTGACGCCCCATTACACAATGGTCGAGGGCAATTACGAATTGTCTCTCGTTTCCTTCCGTGGGTGCTAGCAGAGCTACGGATCCTCGTAAGGGGCGATGAATCCCAGTGGCTCGGTCCTGAGTTGCGGCACCCCACATGCGATGGTAAATGTTTTCGGGTGGAGTGATGTCTGCATGGACAAGAGCAAAGCGGCACTTGCTCTGAGGTACGTCGACGTAAGTTTTCATGCTCGAGTCCTTTTTTTCAGAAGGGATTGATCGAAGACGGTTCCTGAACTGTCTAGAATCCACCAGCAGAAGGCGGCTCCCAGAAAAAGGCAGCCAAAGACCGTCATTACTCCGGACCACCCGAGGTACTGTTGCAGGTAAGGCGTACCGGCTATGAATGACAATGCGCCGAAATTGCCGATCATGTTCATGGTGGAGAACAAGGGCGCAACGTGGCGACCGCCCATGTCTATGGTGATCGTGTATCCGCTTGGACCTGCAGTTCCCGCAAAGAAAACCCCCGTCGAGACTAGGGCAACCGCAGTGCCTGCTTCCTTGGCCCAAAACGAAATTCCTATCAACAGGGCGCAAATTAGCAGCGAGCAGGATGAAACTCCTTGTCGTGATGCCTTCAGGCTTCCCGTTCGCTTGTAAATCCAGTCGATGAGACGACCGCCCGCCAGAGTGCCCGCGACCAATGCCAGCAGCGGGAGCATGGAGTAAAGTCCCGAATCCTTTATTGATACGTCACGAGTTTCCTGAAGGTAGGTGGCAAACCAACTGCTGAAGAAAATCTGGGCAGCTGCCCTGCAAAACTGTTGGCCGCAAATCCAAAATGTCGCAGGGCTGGTGAACATCAGTTTCCAGGGAGTTGCTTCATCGGTGGTTTCTTTTTCTTCTTTTCCTTCGAATATATGAGCAAGTTCCTCGGGGTTCACGGACTTGTGCTCTTTTGGATGGTTTCGAAACCACTTCCAGAATATTAAGGCAAATATTACTCCCGGCACGCTGAAGATCGCGTACATGCCTCGCCACCCGATTTCCGGATTTGCAACCAAGTAACCTGCGAATCCCATTCCTACCGCACCACCGATTGACATAAATGCTCCCAAGGCTCCGTTTGGAAAAGCTCTTTCCGTAGCAGGGAACCAATGCGAAATAGTATTTGTCGAGGCGGGGAATATCCCCGCTTGAGAAAGACCTTGTCCTATTCTTGCCGAGACAAGCATCATCCATCCCGTTGCCTTGCCCAGCATCAAGGTGGCGATGGACCATGCCACTGCAAAAAGGGGAAGACAGAGCCGGGTGCCGAATTTTTGGACTAATCCGCCACTGGGTATTTGAGCAATTGCATATGGCAGGGAGAACATCGCCATGATCCAACCCGTTTGTTCCTTGGTGAGGTCGAGGTCGGACCTAATTGTGCTTTCCGCTACGGAAATCGAGTTTCTGCAGACATATGCGAGCGAGGCGGCAATACACAAGCCGACCACGACTTTATAGCGGGCGAAAGTCACCTTGCTCAGGCGATGATGTCGTGGATTACGTGACCAAAGTCCTGCTCGAGCCTTTTGTGTCCGGGAATTTCCATGCGATGCGATTCCAAGCCGAGTTGGTGCAGGATGGTGGCGTGAATGTCCGTCACGTAATGAGGGTTTTCGACTGTGTGGAAGCCTATTTCGTCGGTTGCTCCGTGGGTTACGCCTCCCTTGATGCCTCCGCCCGCCATCCAGACGCTGAAACCGTATACATGATGATCCCGTCCATTAGACCCCTGTGATCCGGGTGTGCGTCCGAATTCGGTTGCAAACACTACTAAGGTTTCTTCCAAGAGACCTCTTTGCTTTAAATCCTTAAGTAGACCTGCAATCGGACGATCCACTTCCATCGCCAGTTTGGTGTGGTTGGCCTTTAGTCCGCCGTGGGCATCCCAAGCTCCCGCTGCTCCTCCTCCGTGCATGATCTGGATGAAGCGCACACCCCGTTCTACGAACCTGCGGGCTGCAAGGAGTTGTTGCCCGAAAGGGCGAGTTTCCTTTTGGTCAAATCCATATAAGTTCTTGGTCGTTTCGTTTTCGGAGTCGAAGTTAACCACCCCCGGCACGGAGGTCTGCATACGAAAGGCGAGTTCGTAGGATTTTATGCGTGCATCAAGTGCGGCATCTTCGGGATAGTTTGCAGATGTGATCTTGTTCAGCCTATTGACCAAGCCGAAGCCGAGTCGTTGCTCGTCTTGGGGGAAATCCCCGTCCGGCCTTGCATAGTCGAGCGGATTCTTCGGGTCGATCTTCAGCTTTACCTCGTCGTAGGCGGGGCCAAGGTAATGGCCATCGCTGCGGTCGAAGTAGCGGGGGCCCATTCCGATGAACTGAGGAAGGTTCTCGTTCAAGGATCCCAAGCCGTAGTTGATCCATGCCCCGATGGTGGGAACTCGCGGGTCGAGCATGTGCCTGCCTGAATGAAACTGTACTTGGGCGCCGTGGTTGTCGTCGGTCGTCCACATGGAGCGGACGACAGCGATGTCGTCGATGCAGCCGCCGATGTGCGGGAACCAGTCACTAACCTCGATGCCGCTCTTCCCGTATTTCTTGAAGCCGACCTGCAGGGGATACAACTTGTTTCTTTGTTGGCCATTGGCATCGTTGACGACGACAACTCTCACCTTCTTTAGCTTTTCCGGATCCTGAACGTCTGCAAAAGGAGTGCTTGCAATCGTCTTGCCGGCGAATTTGTTGAGCGCGGGCTTGTGGTCAAAGCTCTCCATGTGGCTTACGCCACCTCTCATGAACAACCAGATCACGCTCTTGGCTTTGGGGGCGAAATGAGGTTTTCCATCAATCCCTCCAAGTCCGGTAGCTCCAAGCCCTTCGGACTGAAGCATCGAGTGCAAGGCCAAGGAGCCGAATCCAAGGCCGGCCTTACCTAAAAAATGTCTGCGTTCAAGTTGCATGGCAGGTAATTCAGCGGATTGAAATAAAGTCGTTGTGGTTCATCAATGCATGTACGAGACGTGTCTGTATGCGTTCACTTGAGCTTGTGCCCTTTTGTTTCGAAAGCAAGTCGGATAATTGCTGCCTGAACTTGAGGCATTCCTTCGTTTCTTCCTTTTCCGGCATTCTGCCAAGCAGGGTGAAGAAGGCTTGTTCCGTGAAGGCATCCATGTCTTTGCTTTTGATGGTCGATTGGATTTTCCTTGAGATCTCCGCGGCCATCTCCAATGCGAGTTTGCTGTTTGATAGCGCTAGGGCTTGTTGAGGTACCACGCTTTCGCTGCGACGATAGCACTGGAGGTGATCTGCATCATTGAAGATTTTCAGGAATTTGTCCTGCTGGTCACGGGAATGTTGAAAATAGATGCTCCTGCGCATTCCCGAGCCAGGCTTCAAGGATGGTCCGCCAAGGGAAGTGTCGAGCTTTCCGGCAAGCTGGAGAAGGCAGTCCCGAATGACTTGGGCCTCCATCCTTCTTGTGTTCATACGCCAAAGATAATGGTTCTCGGGATCCTTTGCCGTGGTTCCCTTGTCCGCATTGATCGTGGATGCGCTCAATCGATAGCTTCTGGAGTTTGTGATTACCTTGTGCAACTGCCGAAAACTCCAGCCTGAATCCATGAAGTCGGCAGACAAGTGATCGAGCAACTCAACGAGTTTCGGCTTTTTGGCGCGAAGTCCGAAATCAAAAACACTTTCCACCAACGGTTCGCCGAAGTGCCGCATCCACACATGGTTTACAATTACTCGTGCAGTAAGGGGATTCCGTCGTGAGGTAATCCATTTTGCAAGGGCTGTTCTTCTCCCTGTGCTGGTACTTGGATGGATTGCCGGGTAGTTCGCTTCCTTGTGGGCGGGAGATTCGAGTGCTTTCTTGGACGCTTTCAGGGAGGTGTAAGTTGGCTTTGCATCTTTTAGGTTCTCTAGTTTCTTTTTAGCATCTTCGATTCTTTTCCCTGCTGCCGTGGTCTTTGCTGCGTCATGTGGTGTTGCGAGTAGGTCTCGCTTTGCTTTTGCAAGAGTCAGTTCGCCTTGGCGCTTTGCAGCAAGTCGGGCTGCCGCCTCGATGGTCTCTTCCGTTGCGTCGTGCTTCGTCTTCTGGAGGTCTGCATCAAGGGAAGCTACCAAGGAAACCAGTTCGGCTTTTTCCATTGCAAGGGTGGCTTCCGCTAGATCGATTGCATGCCTAGGATTTGCCTTTGGCTTGGCGGGCGATTGGTTCCCGGCTTTTTTCAGTTTTATGTCTTCTGGGAGCGAACGCATGGAAATGGAGTCGAAGGCTACCGTGGCGTCAAAGCCCGAGAGGCTCAATTGTCCGTCCGTGGGTCGGTCGGGCAAATTGTATGCCAGCATGAACTTGCCGTTCAGCCAGACGTTGACCAACAGATCCCTAACGGCAAAGCGAAGTTCCTGTATTTTTCCGATTTCAATGGGTGTTGGCACTTTCCCAGCGGGAGGGTAAGTGTGTTGGCCATTCCGGGTAAAAGCTATTTGAAGTTTTTTTTCTGGTTCGTGCGCGCTGGTATAAACGAAGTTTGCGTTCTTGAGGGTAGAGGATTGATCGAATCTAAAGGTGACCGACTTGTACGTTGCTCCTCCAGTGTGCTTGTATCGACAGGTTAGTTCAAAATCTTTGGGATGAGGTTCTCTTAATCGTGCCATGTCGGATTCGCGGGTTGGCTTTGTTTGGTGTAGATATCCGTCCTTGTACTCCCAGTCCTTTCCGATGATTTCCCAACGCTTCGGGTTGGGTTTTTCGAATTCTTCAACAAAGTGAATTTGGTCTGGTTTCTCCGCTTTAGTCAGGATGTCTTCTTCGGGCGCTGCCTTTGGTACGGCTTTTACCGGCTTTTTTTCAAATTCCTTTCTGGCTTCCACCAATGCCTTTTCGGCCTTTTCGATTTTTCCCCTAATGATGGTGGTTCTGTCTCTGCGCACGTAATCCCTTGTCGCTGGGGCAAATGCATAGGGCGTTAGCTTGACGGGCTTTATCTCTGGGGCGAAGGACGCCAGTATGGCAGGCACCGATGGTTCAATGGTTCGATTCTTATCCGGGTTCTTGGGGTCGCCCCGGATGTGAAGGAAAGTCTTAATGTCCAAATTGTCGTCGAAAACCCTCGGCAAGCCATCCTTCTCGAAATCCGTTTCGCCCGGCAGAGGATCTAGGCGAACTTGGTGCGGTTCGAAGATGGCTCGAAAGGAGTAATAGTCTTCATGAGTGATCGGATCGTATTTGTGGTCGTGGCATTTTGCGCAGTTTAGGGTCAATCCGACGAATGCCTTGCCAACGTGTTCGATTGTCGAATCCAGCCAAGTGGTTCGATTGAAAAGATAGTAGTTTCGAGCCAGGAAACCTGTTCCTCGCAAGGCCTGAGTGTCCTCCGGGAAGAGCTCGTCCGCTGCCAGCATTTCCAGGATCATCCTGTCGTAGCCTTTGTCCTCGTTGAGAGATTCCACGATCCAGTCTCTCCAGCGCCAAATGTGTTTCTGGCTGTTTCTAAGCTGGGCTCCTAGGCCGTACCAGTCCGTATAGCGCCAGATGTCCATCCAGTGTCTGGCCCATCTCTCGCCATGGTGAGGATTTTCCAGAAGTTCATCCACGATGGTTTCCCAAGGGCGCTGATCTTTCAACTGCGCTGCGCTGGGTGGGAGTCCGATCAAGTCGAGGTAGAGTCTTCTCAGTAGGATGGAGCGTTGGGCTTCTCCTTGCGTCTTGAGGCCAAGTCGAGCATGTTGCTTCTCTAGGAGAAAGTCTATCGGGTTTTCGACCTTATCGGGAAGCTTGGCTTTTTTAGGCGATTGAAAGGCCCAATGATGGTCTGGTGCGGATGGAATCGGTTCGTCCGGGGCATTGGCTCCCTCGCTGATCCATTGTCGCAGTAATTCTATCTCTGCCGGCTTTAAGGCAGCGCCTTCCTCGGGCGGCGGCATCCTGTCTTCACCCTCGTCAAGGACTCTTTCCAATATCAGGCTCTCTTGGGGATTGCCGGGGATTATGGCTTCCCCTTTCAACATCAAGTCACGAGTCTCTAGCCTGAGTTTGCCTTTTTGCTTAAGAGCCCCGTGGCAGGAATAGCATTTTGTGGACAGGATCGGCTTTATCTGGGTCAGGTAATCTACCTTCGCGTAGCCAAAAATCGGGCAGAGGAGTAAAGCCCAACAGAATACCAAATGGCATGCATGTTGCATGAGTCGCATGTTTTCAGAATGAAGGCGGTTCCTGAGCTTGCCAATTTTTTTCCTAGATTTTTCAGGATTCTTTTTGGGGACGAAGCGAAGGATTTCCCCTGCTCTAATCTCAAGTTTTCCAGGAACTTCAGGATTCCCGACGAGTTTTCCACGTCAGGCCCGAAAGGGAGACGTTTTCGGCTTTAGGCAGAAGCAAGCTGCTGCCCAAGCCAACCAAAAAACAGGATGCCAATCCTGCGAAGGCGTAGAACCATGGATGCACAGGATGAAATGACTTTAGTGCAAAAACGGTCACTGCGGACGCGATTAGGCCAAGCAGGGCTCCTCTGGAATGAGCTTTCTCGGCAAAGATTGCCAAGAGAAAGAGTCCCCCCAGTCCACCTCCAAACAAGCCGAGGAAATCAACGAACTTGTCCCAGAGCGATTTGATCTCCGTACCTGCCAGCACGATTGCTAGGACTGTACCGGCAAGACCCACGACGACTGTGGCGATTCGAGCTACTCGCAGCTTGTCCTTCTCGTTGGTGTTTGGCGCCTTGCGGGCATGAAAATCGTTGGTTACGGCAGCAGCCACGCTGTTCATGCTGCTGTCCAGGCTCGACATTGCCGCAGCGAAGACTCCTGCGATTACCAGTCCCGCAAGTCCTTCCGGCAACTGTGTCACGATGTAATAGGGAAGAATTGCGTCGGCAGTTGTGAGGTGTGGAGATAAAGCCTCGGGTTTGTTTGCAAAAAAAACGTATAGGGCTGCCCCAACGAGAAAAAAGAGCAACGTTGCCGGTACTGTAAGCGCGGCATTCGTCCAGATTCCGGCTGCCGATGCCTTTTCGTCCTTCGTGGTCAGGTAGCGCTGGACAACGGTTTGGTCTGTTCCGTAACTAATGAAGCTGGCGGCCGCACCGCCCAGCAGCAGTGTCCAAAGTGTCGGCTCGGACAAATCCCATCCAAGCTCAAGGAAATTTAGCTTTTCCGCTCCCTTGGCTTGATCCAGCATTCCCTGAAAGCCTCCAGTCGTCTCGCCCGCAATCGCAGCGACAACATAAACGGCTCCACCGACCAAGACAAAGACCTGCAATACATCCGTCCAGATGACTGCTTCGATGCCGCCAAGCGTAACGTAGATGATGCAAAGTGCTCCCATTACCAGAATGCAGGTCGTTGCGTCCACCCCGGTGACGATGGATAGGGCGAGCGAGGGCAGTAGAAGGACGATGCCGATTCTGGCAAGTTGAAGGAGGATGAAGAAGCTCGAGGCTACGATGCGAACATTTGCGTCGAATCTCTTCTCCAAGTATTCGTAGGCTGTGGTTACGTTGAGTTTTCTATAGAAAGGGAGAAAGCAAAAAATGACAAGAGGAGCCACGAGCAGGATCGGCAGGTTGCCGAACAGGTAGGTCCAGTCGGTGGCATAAGCTTTTGCGGGCAAGGCCATGAAGGTGATGGCGCTCAATTGCGTCCCGAATATGCTGAGGCCCGCCGCCCACCATGGGATTCGGCCACCCGCCTTGAAGAAGTCTTCGGGCGTCTTCCCCTTTCGAGAAAGTCGAATCCCGATGATTACGAGGATGAGCAAGTAGAGACCGACGAAAAAATAGTCCAACGCTCCAAAGCCTTCTTTCGGAATCGGTTTGCTCAGAATGACGTCGCGGGTGCGTACTCCCGGGGAGGATTCGCCCGAGGGAATCACGATTTCGTTTCCCCACCTCACGGCTTGCGTGGTGACTGGAAATGCCCTTGGGCCTTCTCCTGCTTTCGTCCATGTGTCGGTGACGACGTGGTAGGCAAGAATCTCTTTCGAGAAGCCCGTGTGATTCTCATGAAAGCTGAGGTGTTCCGCCTTCAGCAGATCCAGTTGAGAGGAGTTCGATTCGTTGCCATCCCCCGGTTGATTCTCTATGTTCCGAATCCTTTCGTTGAGCTTCTCGATTTCCAGAAAGCGTTTTCCGTCTGCACCCCCAAAGGTCAAAACGTGGGCGACTCCAACACCAAGCGCCGTCCCCGCCATAATGCAGATGGGTTCGCCGTTCATTTCCGAGACGTCAGCAAGTTTGGTCCATCCTTTGTTGATTGGGTTGAACTTAAATGAGTCCGTCAGGAACTGGGTCGGTTGGTCGGCTCTGGGATTTCTTCCGCTAAAAAGGAAGAAGCAGCTGTTTTCTCCATCGCTCTGGGCTGCGGCCAATGGAAGAATGCGTCTTGGTCCGGGCCAGGGTTCCAATTCCTGCCACTTCAGTTCTCCATCCTTCTTTTGTTCCTCGGAGAGATCGAGCGACCAGAAGTTCTTTGTCGCGTTTCCTTCCGGTGATTCCTTGCCCCCGGCGACATAGACGACGTCGCCGACTTTTGCTCCCGCCATGTAGGCAAGGGGGCGGGGCAAGTCGGGCAGGCGTTGGATTGTGATGTCCTTCGTGTCGGATGACCACTGCAGTCGAAAAACGTCCTTGTGATGATTTTGCTCGTCACAGCCTCCGATGCAGAGAAGACCCTTGTCTGTGCTGATGGCCACTCCATAGGCGGTGCGCTTGGGCAGTTCCAGTCGGGGAGAGGTTCGCCACGAGGATTCTATTTCTCCTTCATCGTTTCTTTGCAGGACGTATACGTCGTCCCACCAGACCTTCTTTCCTCCTTTCCAAGGTGGTAGATTGGGGAAGTTCGCTCCACCTGCAACGATCAGCGCATCTTGGTGAACCCCCGCAAAGGGACCCGCCAACCCTGCTTGTGTTGCTTCGCCCGAGGCGGGTGGCAGTTGGGGGAGTTCTCTCCATTCGAATGGCGAATTTGAAGCGGGAGATCTTTCGAATGCAAACGAGCACCCCAAGAAGACCATCCAGGCAAACTTGAAGGTTCTCGTCATTTTCAAGTTCTTAGGATTCCATTCGAATGGCAGGTAAAGCATCCGAATCGCGAAATTTAGACGTTCGGATTAAAGGACAAGCTTGGCTTCAGGTAATGTGAGCTCCCCTTGTTTCGACGTAAACTGCGTACACGGACTGGCTTGCCGTCATGAATAGGCGGTTTCTCTTTGGTCCACCGAAACAAACGTTGGAGCAAATTTCGGGCAGAAGGATTTGCCCGATGCGCTTGCCTTGCTTTGGCTCGAAGACGTGAACGCCGTCATACCCTGCGCCGACCCAGCCTGCGCTTGCCCATACGTTGCCATCGACGTCGCAGCGGATGCCGTCTGCCATCCCCGCATATTTTTCACCTGCAATTTCCAGTTCCATGGAGGCAAAGGTGCGTCCTTTCTTCAACGTCTTCTCGTCAACCACGTCCCAAGCCTTGATTTGCTTTTTGGCCTCCTTGTAGTGCGAAGCTCCAGTATCGGCGACATAGAGCTTCTTGTAATCAGGCGAGAAGCAGAGCCCGTTGGGCTTGAAGATTTCGTCGGTGACTTGGTTCAGTTTTCCTGTCTTCGCCTCGATTCTGTAGACTGCCTCCTTTTGATAGGGTTGAACGCTTCCTGTCTTCGCTTTCTCTCCCTCGTAGTTCATGAGCGAGCCATAGCCGGGATCGGTGAACCAAACGTCTCCGTTAGGGTGGACGACGGCGTCGTTGGGAGCATTGAACTCTTTTCCCCCGAACTTTTCCGCAAGTACTGTGATGGATCCGTCGTACTCGTAGCGAACGACTCTACGGTTGCCGTGTTCGCAGGAAATTTGCCTTCCTTGCCAGTCGAAGGTGTTGCCGTTGCTGTTTCCGGATGGATGGCGAAAAGTGCTTACGTGTCCATCGTCGTTCAGCCATCTCATTTGCACATTGTTTGGAATATCGCTCCAGATCAGGTATTTTCCCACGCCGTTCCATGCGGGACCTTCGGCCCAGAGCATGTTCGGATGGGTGTAAAGACGTTGAATCGGGGTGTTGCCCAGTTTGTACTTGTTGAAGCTTTTGTCGTGGGCGATTAAGTCGGGGTCTGGATAGCGGGTCGGTAGGTTGCCGGACCAGTCTCGGGCGAAGGCGGAACTTGCTGCTGCGATTCCCGATGCTGCGGCAAGGAAGCTGCGGCGATTTTGGTTGGAGGATTCTTTCATGAGGATTGTGTCAATTTTTGTCTGGTTTCGAGAGGAATCGATATCTCGCGACGTTTTTTGAGTTTGGGCAAGAGAGTTTTCTATATCAAGGCGATACCGGACGACGGACCTTTCCTCTCGTGCTGTTCGGCAAGGCGGAATAGACGCTGCCGGCTAGGCGGACAATTGTTTCACGGTATTTTGTCCCGATTGGGGAATTTCGACTCCTTTGGTCCAACCATTTATAAAGTTCAGTCTTTTGGCTAGGCGTCCAATGTTTAGTTTCCACCTGGGAGACCATGAAGGCCAAGTGAACTCCAAATGGATCTGGCTTCATTCCGTCAAAAAGCTTTGCAACAGGCGATTTTGGCGGATCGTTTTCCTTCTTTTCCAGTATTTGGTCAGCTTTCGCTTGATCTCGATTTGCCAAGAGCATGAGGGTCTTGTCGATGAACACTTTCATGGATTCGCCTTCAAGGTTTTTCGCCAAAACCCTGCTTAGCTCCCAATCAATCGCATCATTGCCGGATGGATAGCTCTCCTCGAGCCTCGGAACGATGATTTCCATCAACTCCGGAGGTGGTTCGGGCTTGAATCGGGTAGCCAAGTCGAAAGCTCTTAGGTAAGCCAGTTGGTTTTCATCGAGCAGTGATCCGAATTTCAGGTTTGCCAGTTTCGCGAGCGCTGCCCCGCGGTGTCCTGGAGCCTTTCTAGCAAGCGCTAGGGAAGCTGTGATCGAAGCCCTGTTGTTGGTTTCCCGTTCGAACAATTCCTTCCAGCCTTCGGTAGGCTGTCGCTCCAACGAAACTCGCGCCGCATGCCTTACCGAAAAACTGGGACTCCTCAGCCCTGCGAACGTTTCTCGAATCGCGATTTCTCCAGGTTCTGAACGATGGAATGTTTCCAGCCTCTTGCGCTGAACCTTGAAACGATTTTCCTTTTCATCCTTTTTTGAGTCAAGGCTCGGGTTTTCGTGACGAATCCTAAAGAGTTCGCATGTTCCCCTAGGTGAAGCCGAAGCAAAATAAATCGAGCCGTCCGGTCCTACGGTAGCACTTGTCGGGTGCAAGCCTTTGCCATGAAGGAATAAGTTTTCTTTTGCTGCATAGCCCGAGTCATTTAACGAAAGACTCATGCGGGCAATGGTACCTAAGTGTTTGCTTAAGATAAAAATGGAATCCTTGTATTCTTTGGGGAAATTCGTCTTTTGTCCCGAAACAAGACTGTTGAGCGGAGTAGGTCCCAGTCGAGCAATGGATGGCATTGTGTCGGCAAAATGCTCGGGCCATCTTTCCGTGCCTTGCCTCCACCCGAAATCGGCCCCGCTAATGACATGAAGCAATCTCCCCGGGCGATACCAAGGTAGTCCGAATTCATCCTCTGCATCACCGTCGCAGGTGAAGAGGTCGCCATGATTGTTGAGAACTCCTTGAACGGCTCTATTAAGTCCTGTTGCAAAAACGTCTATCCTTGAAGCGTCCGGAGTTATCCTCGCTATCCAACCTCCCTGAGCACGTAGAGCAGGGAACTTGGCCCTGGTTGGAACAGGACATCCATGGCCTGCGAATAGGTAGATTCCCAATCCATCTTCCGTTGTAGTCAGCCCATACGGTCCATCTCTTTGATTTATTTTCAGAGGTAACAATGTTTCTTGCAGTTCGTATCTTCCGTTATCGTCAATATCTTTGCAGCGGATTAGACCTTGTTTCTCCTTGCTTATGACATAGAGGGAATCAAATGCTTCCAAGATTCCTTGGATCCCGCTGGGAACACCATCAAGAGAATCTATTTTGCTTATGCGCCCATTTCCCTTCATCTTAACTCTTTTGAGTGACCCTCTTCCTGAACCCGCGAGCAAATCACCATTCTTGCTGAAGAACAAATGCATGTGGTCTTCCTCGGTTTGATCTCCTATTGAACCCAGCCTATCCAGCGCAAATTCCCGAGGCATCCAAACCCCATCCTTTTTCAGCAATTGGTTTTGAGCATTTGTTTTTGCCGAATTCTGGTTTTCTCTTTCGTCCGCTTCCTTGTTTTCACAGGAAATCAAACCAAGGCAGGTAAACGCCAACAGGATTCGCCGGATGATTTTCAAAGGAATTCCTTCCAGCCGTTGAGGATGACTTGGAGTTCGTCTCGTTCCTCTTCGGTTACGTCGACAAGGGGAGGACGAACGGGACCGCCGGAAAGTCCTCGAAGTTCGAGCAGTGCCTTCATCGCCGAAACTTCGTAACCCTTGCGTCGTGTGCGAAGGTTATAGAGTGGAAGGACGTGATGGTCGGTAAGTTCGGCGAGTGTGTCTTCGTCGCGGGAGGCTCCTGCTTTGTGTAAAAGGATAGAGAGCTTGGGGGCGACGGCGGATATGCTGGAAGTAAAGCGGCGGATGCCAATGCCGTAGTAGCCCGATACGTGATCGTCTCCCACGCCGCCTATCCACGTGAGGCGATCCCCGAGTCGGGCTCTGATGCGTTGGTAGGAGCGCAAGTCGCCTTGTCCGTCTTTCCAAGCGGCTAGAGTGGGGGTTTCGTCGGCAAGGCGTTCGGCTTGCTCGGGAGAAAGGTCCACCCAGTCGCGGGTGTAGATGAGCATGGGCAGGGAGGTGGCGTTGCCGATGGCCTTGCAGTAGGCGAGTAGTCCCTCGAAAGCGGCCTTCGGGTAGTAGGGCGGCAGGATAAGGATGGCGGCGGCACCAGCCTTGGCGGCTTCTGTCGCCATGCTCACGGCGATCTTGGAACCGTAGCCTACTCCTGCTACCACGGGCATCTTGCCGTCCGTAGCCTCCACGGCCGTATTCACCACGGAGACGTATTCCTCGCGGTCCAGCGAGTACATTTCTCCCGTGCCGCCGGCTGCAACGAAGGTGGTGAATGGTTCCGAAAGGATGACTTCGAGGTTACCTCGGAAGCCCTCGAGGTCGAGTGCGTAGTCTGCATGAAAGGGAGTGACGGGAAAGCCGATTACGCCTTCGGGAATGAGTTCGTTGAAGTCCATGGATTTCGGAAGTTCGATTGTGGTTGAGGGAATTACCAGCGGGGGAGGATTCGTTTCCAGTTTGGGTCTACGTATTTTTGCATTTCGGCTTCGTCGTCACGCTTGCGGTAGGGGATTCTCTCATAAAGTTCCTTGCCCCGGGTGATTTGATCGAGGTCGAGTTCTACGCCCAGCCCCCCCCCTGAGGGGATTGCGACTTGTCCATCGGCAATGTTTACTCGTCCCCCTTTGGCAATCTCATCTTGCGAGGTTTGCCAAGGGTAATGGGTGTCGCAAGCATAGGTGAGGTGGGGGGTTGCGGCCGCGACGTGGGTCATTGCCAAGAGTGATATGCCGAGGTGGGAGTTAGAGTGCATTGAGAGACCGAGGCCAAAGGTCTGGCAGGTTTTTGCGAGGCGTTGCACTTGCCGCATACCGCCCCAGTAGTGGTGGTCGCAGAGTACGATTTGCACCCCGTCGAGGCGTACGGCTTCGGGAAGATCTCCGAAGGAGGTGACGGACACGTTGCTGGCCAACGGGGTATCCACGCCTTCAGCCAGAAGGCGTTTGCGGACCTCGGCCATGCCCGCGAGGCTTGCTGTTGGATCTTCGAGGTATCCGCCGTCTGAGAGCTCCTCGGCCAAGGCTAGCCCGACCTTTACGGAAGTTTCCACGGACCACGCGCAGTTAGGATCAATGCGAAGGGGGACTTCGGGGCCAAGAACTTGGCGTAGCTGTTTGATGGTCTCAATTTCGATTTCAGGATCAAGTACGCCCGCCTTAAACTTGATGTCCTTGAAGCCGTACTTGGAGACCATTTGCTTCACCTGTTCCACCAATTGCTCTGGCGAAAGGGCTTCACCATATTCGTCTTCACGGAGGTCGTCACCCTCCCCACCACCGCCGGCATGCTTGTAGAAAGGGTATGCAGAGAATTCAACGGTTTCGCGGACTCGACCACCGATGAGGTCGCAGACGGGAACTTCTAGGGACTTGCCGATGAGATCTAGGACCGCTGTCTCGATGGCGGCATAGGAACGGGAATCAGCGTCGAGCGGGTTTTCCCCCGGAACATGTTTGGTCTGGGAGCGTTCCATTCCGGAGACTCCGCTTTCGACTAGAGGCAATAGATCGCCCAGCAGTCTCCATGGGTTTGAGCCTATGATGCGGTCACGCAGGTTTTCCAGACCTTCGGCAGGTTGCTCTCCACCATAGGTTTCGGCGATGCCCACGATACCATCGTCACTTTCGAGCTCGACGACGTTGCGTAAGGCGTAGGGTTGGTGCAAGCCATAGGAACTCCTCAGAGGAGGGTCTGCCATGGCTATGGAGTGGATGCGGAAGTCGCTTATTCGCATTGCGAAAATAAGACCGATTAGTCCGATGAAAATCTCAGAATATGAAGTTGGGGAAGAGGTTGGCCAGAACGAGTGTAACAACAATGCCTACGATTCCTAGGAGGCTGATTATGCAGGAAAAGGTTTTGAGGGTTTCGGCCTCGGTGAAGCCGGCTAGGCGACCGACCACCCAGAAACCGCTGTCGTTCATCCAAGGGAATGGCTTGGCTCCGCATCCTATTGCGATTGCGACGTAGCCAACCCAATAACCTGCGTCCGCCTCAACCATTCCTCCAACGATGCCCACAGCCGTAATCATGGCTACGGTAGCGGACCCTTGGGCGATACGAATGACGACGGTGACGAAAAAGGACAACAACAGCAGTCCAGTCAGTCCCATGCCGGTAGCCTCGACGAGGGCACTTACTTCTGACCCGATGCCTGTCTGCTGAAGGATGCCGCCAAAGGCCCCGCCCATTCCCGTGATGAGGATTATGGAACCTGCGCTGCCAAGAGACTTCCTTACGCTTTCAGCAAGTTCCTTGCCCTTCTTGGCCCCCGATTTGTAAAGGAGCCATAGTGCCATCCCGCCACCGATGGTGAGCGCAAGGTTTTTGTCGCCTAGGATTTGAAGGAGGTCAAGCCATTGCTTCTGGGACTCTGTGGCTGTCTCGGGGGGAATGATTTCCTTGAGCACCGAGTACCCGGCGATGAGGAAAACGGGGATGATCGTTGGTGCCAGAGAGAGCCAGAGGGACGGAAGATCGGAGTCGCTCTTTTCTACCATGGCCTTGAGGTCTTCGTGCGTCAGGTCTTCTCCGGGGCGAACCTCCATAGGCCATCGAGCATTGGCCCAACGGGCGTAGGCGAAACCCCCGATCATACCAAAAATCCCTACTGTGAGGCCTCCAATGATCATGTGACCTATCTCTACGTTCAGTTCACCTGCCACGAGGAGCGGACCTGGTGTCGGGGGTACGAGGGAGTGGGTCATCGAGCCGCCTGCGATGATTGCCAGGACATAGAGGAGGTAATTTCGTCCCGTCCGAGAGGCAAGAGCCTTGGCAAGGGGAATCATGAGGTAGAAAACTGTGTCGAAGAAAACGGGTATGCCCAAGATGAAGCTGCTGCCCGAAAGGGCGTAGGGGGCTCGTTTCTCCCCACACAACTTGAGGGCGGAGCGAACGATGCGGTCCGCAGCCCCGCTTTCCAGCAAGCAGGTGCCGATGATGGCTGCCATGGCGATGATGAGACCAACCTTGGCGCAAGTCCTGCCGAAGCCATCGGCGATGCGTTTGCCAACGGATTGATCTGCCAAAGTCGCTGCTTCCTCTACCGTCTTACCCTTTTCGTTTTCCCAATGCCCGAGTAGGTTCTCCTTCGGGGTCATGAAACCGACTACGAAGGCTGCCAGAGCGAGGGCCAAAAAGGCGTGCAGTCTTAGCCATAGGATGCCGCCAATTACGACGCCGATGCCAATCAGGAGCAATGCGATGGGAGACATTAGCTTATGGTTGGATGCCCGGCGTGGGGAAATCCCGGTTGTTCTCTATTGTCATGATCTTAGGCGGAACTCCAAAACCAATGGATTGTTCGATAGGTTTTGGGAAGTCGGCGATTCGCGTTGCCTGAATTGCCGAGTCCTTTCCGGAAAGATAGACTAGCCCCCTGAGTTTCTCGGCATGTGGCCATTGCTGGGAAAGAAGCAGGAATTCATTTCCTGTTTTTTTTGCGGACACCTCAAAACGGATTATCCTTGATCCCTCCGTCGTTTGGGCCTTTTGCAATTTTGGTTTCCCTGGCGATAATGAAAAAACTGCTTCCCCGAACTTTATCTTCAGCGGAGCATTCGTTTGCGAAGAGAAGAAAAAGTGGCCCGGTGGAATCCTTTGGGCGTCGAAGGGTATGGGATAGATTTTCCATTTCGTACCCGTGCTCCCATCCGAACCCTGCACAAACAACAAGAGATACTCCATTGTTTTGCCACTTGCGAGAGTCAGGTTGCATGTTGCAACCGTTTTCCTTTCCGAGGTTACGTTTGTTGCATTGATTTCGACTGTCTCGGAAAACTCCTCTAACTGAGGGTTTTCCCTTGGTGCGTGAAAGCTGATCATGCCCTTGCCGTAATAGGCGAATTTGGGTGAAACGTTACCTGACCTGACCGGTACTTGGATGATTGTGCCGTTCACGTCGAGGTGGTTGTCCCATGGCGCATAGGCAAAGGCTTGAGCTCCTTGCTTCCCCCAAAGCATTGCTGAAAAAACTGCTGTCGGTTGTCTTGGAACATTTTCCGGAACGTTTGGATCCTGTCCGCAAAGCAACTGTTTCGAACAGGTCGCGAGGATCATGGCTGTCAGGATAAGCCGATTCATATTTTGCAAGCGGGGATTCCCATGTTTCGTAAATTTTTGCTAGTATTGCGCGACTGGGCAAAAATATCAATCCAACACCCTTGCCCGGAAAGCTTATACCTGAAGGGAAGGAAATTCCGCTGGAAAAAGGAAGCGGATAAGTTTCGTTTTAGTAGGCGAGAATCCTAGACTTCGTCCATTCGGAGCCAGCGAAACTTTACGATGCGGAACTTTCTACCAAACCGTTGGTTGATGCCCTTTGTGGATATGAAATTTGCATTCGAGGACATGGTTCCCTCCAAGTCGGGATCGGGCTTCAGGGGTAAATCGCTGGACAAGCCGACCTTGAATGGGCCTCCATTGATGCCGCCAGGCAAGTCCGGATATGTTCCGGGACCATTTGATTTGTCATAGAGCTTGCCCGTACTGTGGTTGATCGTCTCACGGTTTAGGTTCAGGTCCAGCCACCATTCCTCTGCGTTCCAGATGCCGTCGTAATTTTCATCCGCAAAAGGCTCGTGCGGGCGATGGTGAGGTGGGTCCACGTGCGACTTCACGTAATCGGGTACACGCTGGACGGTTACCTCGCACCAAGCCTTTGCCGAATCGGGCTTTCGACCTATTCCGGCCGTGCTGACGACGGGAGATTCCCCGAAGGTGCGAATCACGAAGGTGTCGGACCGCGCGGAAAGGACTGGAGTCAGCGGAGAGAGCACGTCGGCTTGGGTCAGCCAGCCGGGCATGTTTGCCCCTGTTGCCAAGTTCTCCACGGCAAGCAGGTTTTCGGGGGCTTCCCCATTGGAAAAAGCTTGGCTGTATATTGTTCGGTTATACCTGACTGAATCGTTTACCCATTCCGGATCATTAAGTGTTCCCACGTTTATGCCCACCGGATTCGAGAATCCCTTTGCGTGGCGAACTCCTGCACCCCAGTCCTGCAAGTTGTTTCTAGGGTCAGGGTCGTAAGTGTCTTGCGGTTGGAGGCTGACTGCATGCAGGCCATAGGAGCTGTCGTGAAAAAGTCCGGAGCCCGGCGTAAAGCGCTGGGGCGGAACCTCCGGTAATCCCGGATTGCTTGGAGACCAATCGAACCCTCCTTGGTTGAACTGTGCCTTGGCTATTGCAGCTTGGACGGGACCTCTGAGTCCCTGGGCCGTCATCAAGTTCTCTTTTGGCCATTCCTCATGTTTCCTCCAGGGAAGACTGATGTTCCCTTCGGGGAAATCCATTCGCGTTACTCTCCTGTTTACGAAATCGGAAACGGATAGAAATGGACCGCGCAGCTTGACTTCCTCGACCAACTTTGCCGCCAACTGTCGGACTTGATTGTCGTTCAAGGCTGCGAAGCCAGTCCAGAAGTCGGTGTTCGTATTGGGTGTTCCCGGAGCTTGTACGGGTTCCCCGGTCGAGTTGGCAAAACGCAGGAATGGGGTGAGGTTCGAGGATTGCCAGTTTTTCTCGCTGCCGGACAAAGACATTCCGTCCTTCAGGTCGCGGATTTTTGCCGCTTGTCCCTTCAATGCGGAGAGCTGGGAGACCCAAGCTTCCACGGAGGTCGAGTTCAAATTAAACGCTCCCTCGACCAAAAGGTCGCCCGCAATGGTCTGATGCCTTTGCAAGTCTAGGTCTTCCGAATCCTGAACATAATCCGTTCTCTTCCATTCTCCTCGGCGAAAATAGGGCTTGAGCCTGGGATTGCGGAAAGGGGTGGGACGTTCACCTGCGATTACGTTCCCGGATTGGTAGATCTCTTCCGGGAAATCGGCCGATACGCCAGTCAGGAAATAGCTGTCGAAGAGGGCCTCGTTGGCGTAATAGCTTAGATCCAGGGTGATGTTCTGGTGATTGTGCTCCGAATCCGTGTCCCTGATGGAGGCTAGGTTGAAAGCCCAGTTGGTTTCATCCCAAGGATATAGGTTGAAGGAATGGTCTGCACCGGCCCACCTGTACTTAACCTCGAAGCGTTGGTATTGTTGCCAAGGATGTTCAATTTCGCTTTGGACCACGGGCTGAAAAGACAAGCGTCTTACTCGACCCCACTTCTTGTAACGACCGACTTGGGGCGTTGCGTAGGAATTTCCCACCATATATGCCGGGCTATGGCTGTAAGGGTTTAGGTTCGCATGACGGAACTGCATGAGGGACAGCATCGGGCTGCGAGGGATTTCGAAGAGGGGTACCCTTGGGCTGGACGCGCGTTGATACTCCTCCTTTCTCTCGTGAAAATGTCCAAAATAGGCGATCTGATCGTTAATTCTCGGAATCGTTGAAACCAAGGTTGGACTTTGCCACGCTACGTTCGGATTTAATTGGAAGTCCGGGATGGAACCATTACCGTCTTCACTTCGCCCGATCTCTCTCTTTGGATCCAGTCTGGAGAAGTAGTATGGATTGTACTCTATGTGATGCCTTCTATTGGTCCATGGGCGGTAGATTTCAACGTCCCACAGGTCGCCTGAACCATCTTGGTAGCCTTCGACCAAGGCGCGTGGATTGAACTCGTGAAAGGTCATCCTCGTGGAAGTGCCGGGCAGTTTCCAGCGCAAGCGGAAGCCATCTCCTCCAAGATATTCCGAGTTTGCCGCGTTGCTATTCAGAACGTCCAGAGCTTCACTTGCTCTTGCATAGCTGCGGGTCGCCCCGAAGCGATCCAGCTTAAAATCCTTGTTTATCTTTTTAATTGGCCTTCTGGTGCCACCTTGATTCAAGTACAAGACGATGCCGTTCGGCGTTGAATCCACTTGCTGGGCAAGAAACTTGTCCTCGTCTCCTCTTCTGTAACCCCGAACAGCATCCGCCCAGCAGCGAATGGTTACCGGGTCGGACAAGGGAACCTTGAAATATTCCGGTGGCGCTCTGTAGCGAAGATGTTGTCCTGCCGCTTCGGTTCCTTTGCCCATTACCAACAATTTTATCGGGTCGGCGGGGTTTACGTCCATTGTCGCAGTGGGCACGAAAAATGCCTTTTCTCCGGGTTCCAGTCTTATTCCCTGAGCGCTCATGCGGATGGGTGCATCCAACATGGCGATTTGTCTCCCATTTTTGCTGTAGCGTCTTACGTAACGATTCGTTCCCTCGGGCATAATTCCCAATGGGCGAAAGACGGGAATGCGCATTACGTTAGATTGTGCATAGTCGAAATTGCTGAATGGGTAAAATTCCGGAAAATGGGGGAAATCTTCCATCCTAGTCCTGAATTCGGCGAATAGCGTATAGCTCTTGGCGCTGGCGTTCGGGTGAGTGGTCTTCCAGTACTTGGGAGCCTTGACGGGTGTCCTTCTTCCGCCTCCGGCATCAGCGAAATTCTTCTGGAACATCCAATGAAAGCGAGGTCTCATTTCCACGTCGAAGACACCGCCTCCACCTCCGCCGCCTCCGCCACGGTTGGGATATTCTCCGTAACCCGGGGGAGGATCATGCTGTGGCTCTTGATACTCGCCGGGGTCTCGCCTGCCGTTTCCGTTTAGATCAATGAAAGGTTGATTGATCTTTGGTGGATTATATTTTCTTGGAGGTGGTGGTGGCGGAATTGGTTGCATCGCCACTTGAATGGGTTGAACCAAGGGTGGGTTGGGTTGCGCTTGGGTGGGAGGTCTGGCTCGGCGAGCCATTATGCGTCGATTTTCCTGATGGTTTCTCCACTTCTTGAATATTTCCCATTCCTTTGTGTTGAATCCTCGAAGATGTAGGTTGTTAACCTTTATGTCCAATTCGTAGGCTTCGTTGGAGCCAAGCTGAATGGGTACGTTGTATGGGTTCCACAATGCGAAGGAGGGAAACATGGCCAGACAAAGGGTGCCGTCTTCTCCAATGTATGGCTGGTGCGAGTACTTTACTTCCACCAGAACGGGAGAAATCATGTGGTTGAGTGGCTCCGGGCGATCTCCGTTCCTGAAATAGTTGTAGTTTTCCTGAATGATCTTGAGTCCAACGTTATTGAAATGTCCTCCCGGAGAATGAGGCGGGGTGTCTCCAAAGATTACCGTGTTGTCACCCTTTCGACGGGGGAAGGAATAGGCTGGGCCGCAATTGGGATAAAGCACGGGCTGACTCGAGGAGCTTGAGGTGACGACGGGATCGGTTCCCGTGAGGCCTGCATCCCTGTGCATGTTGTAGAAGTCCTTCAATACGCTCCACCTTGGACCCGCAGTCAACGTGCGTTCGTCGTGAATGAATGCGTTGGCTGCCTGGTCCTTCCAGTCGTTGGCTTTCTCTTTGTAGCATAGTACGGTCTTCCAGTGGCTTTCACCGTTGGGGCCTTGAATGGGGACCATCTTGTCGTGATCGGTATCCATGGGCAGGAAGTTTTTCATGTAGTCCACGCGTTCCTGGAAAAGCCAGTTGCTGTAACCCGCACTCTCGAAATCCAAGTCGTCGAGAAGGAATGCGTTGCTGAGGTCCCTTTTCAGGCCGCCAGTGCGGACGTCGGCCAGCACGCCGAAGGAGTCTGTCGTGAGGGAGTGATAGTTTTCGCGAACTTCGTCTTGGGATGCCGTACCTCCAAACCCGGCATAGTCGTCGATGTCGTTTAGATTCTGCCGCTTGCCGGGACTGCTTTCAAAGGTCATCCCGAAACCCGTCTCGATCTCGAGGTTGGGTTCGGTTGCGACCAAGAGGTTGTCATGCATTTTCTGGGGATCGGTGGATTGCTTGTCGGGGTTCACCACGTTCATCTTGGTTTTCACCCCTTCATCGCTGACCCAATAGGCATAGCTGCCGGCATCCTTGGACTTCAAGTTGTCGGAGGAACTAGAGCTCGAAGCAGCCGTCGAGTTCACATTGGCGGTTGAAGGGGATGCCTCGACCATCTTTAGCAAGCTCTTTCTTACCTTGACGGGTTCGGCGGCCAAGTGCTCCTTCCAGTTTTCCGGATATTGCGGATCGTAGGTGGACTTCAGAAGCGGATGCTTGAGAATCCAGATCGTCTCGTTGGAGTCTTCAGGATCAGGCAAGTTTGTGAGGGGGTGGTCATAATCCGTAAGCCTGGAGGCTACTACCTCCTGATAGTCCTGCCATGCGTTGTCGGCGTTGCCGTAACCGGACTCGAGGTTGCTTCTGTCGACCCTAGAAATTCCGTCCGGAATGACCAAGTAGTTTTCGAAGACTCCTGAGGAAGTGAAGAGTCCCAAGCGCTTCTCGTGACCTTCGTTTCCACTTACCAGCCAAGCCACCTCGGCCTCGGGGTGTCCGTCGAATTCGGAATCGTAGGTGGTATCCTCGTGGCCTGCATTTCCCGTCTCGTAATTTCTGGGCGAGACCTTGGTGTCGGCACGGTGCTTCCATACACCTGTCCAATGGCGTTGTCCGAAAGGAACACTGTCTATTCTGCCGTTATCATTTAGGTCGATACCTGTTGATGGGGAAGAGGTGTGGGAATACGTTTCCTTTGTCTCTTCCACGCGTTCGTCCAGTAAGTCCGCCGTTGCAGTGATCCGAGTGTCAGGCCCAAGGTGCTTTTGAAGCTCACCTATTGCCACCATCAGTCCCATTCTCGCATTGCTTCCGGCAATGATCTTTTGCTTTCGCAACTCCGTGAGCTTAAGTTCAGTGCCAACGTACGTCACCAAGGTGACGATGAGCAAAAACACGAAGCTCATCAGGCTTAGAACCAATACTAGGGCAAAGCCCTTACGCTTGCATGGAGAAGGTTTTGTGGACATTGACTTGTTGGCGGGCATTAACAAATTTCTTGTTAGTATAAAAGTAATACAAACACGCGCGTGGGCGCAAGAAGGTTTTATCTTTTGCTTTTTCCCACGGGTTGGAAGCGAGGTAACTTAGACCTCCCGATTTTGCTGGAATGGTGGGTTTTCGTCAGTTTTGACGGTTCATCCGGTTGAACAGAAACATGAAGAGCATTAAAGTTCCAAAAGTTACGCCGGGTATATGAGATTCCTTTTCCAGGAAACTTTCTGCAAGCAAGGCAGCGATTTGCAAGAAATCGAAATGCATATAATATTTATTTACATTTCTTCTTGGTGAATGTCAAATTCGGCGATCCTCAATGTGATCAGGGTTGGTTTTTCAGGAAGTTTAAAACTATTGCGTGGGCTTGGGTGAGTTGATCGAGGTCGAGGTATTCGTCTGCGACATGGGCCTGAGCAATGTCCCCCGGGCCAAAGACGATGGCGGGGGTTCCGCCCATGGCGATAGGGGAGGCGTCCGTGAAATAAGGGACGCCTCGGGGTTTTCGGCGGTTGGCGGTCCGCAGGAATTGATGGACGAGGGGTAGGTCGGGGTTGGTGTCGAGCGGGGGACAGGGAACACCCCGGCTTTCCGTGATGGCAGGACGAGGCAGGCCGTGTTTTTTTAGCAGGGCGTGCATCTCGGATAAGACGGAGGCCTCGGTTTCGCCCGGCAGGGTTCGACGGTCCAGTTCGATGAAACAGCTCGGTGGAACCACGTTGGGCTGGGTGCCACCATGAATTAGGCCTAGGTTTATCGTGGGTGAGCCGAGGAGCGGGTGCCGAAGCTCGGACAGTTGATCGGCGTACTCGGTGAGCAAAACTTCGCTTATGCGTGCCATTGGCAGTACGGCGTTTTTCCCAAGTTGCGGGGTGGAACCGTGGGCGGCGCGTCCACGGGTTTCTAAGCGAAGCCATAGGTTGCCCTTGTGGGCGGTTACGATCTGAAGCAAGGTCGGTTCGCCGGCAATCGCAAGGTCGGCTTTGGGCCCGCGTTCGCCTAGCCGGCGGGATCCTGCTTGGCACCATTCCTCATCCACTAGGCCTGCGAAGACGATTTCGGTGTTGGCGGGTCTGGCTTTTGGGGAGTCGGAGGCGAGATCCAGCAGGGCTTGAAAAAATGAGGCGATTGAGCCTTTGGTATCGCAAGCTCCCCGTCCGTGGAGCCGGTTCTTACTGATGCGAGGTCTGAAGTGTTTTTCCTCCGCAGGTACTACGTCCATGTGCGGAGCTAGTAGGATGCGGTGCTTTACTTTGCCAGTTGGGAGCAGGCGGACGAGCAAGTTGCGTCGGCCCGGCAGGACGGCTTGGCGGGAAACGGAAAGTCCTCGTTTGACGGCAAGGTCGCTAAGGAATTCGGCTACCCTTTCCTCGCCGGACAGGTCCGGGCGGTCTGGCAGGAGAGAAGGGTTTACGCTCGGGCGGGCAACAAGTTCCCGAAGTAACTTGCCGACGGGTGCAAGAGAGGGCACGAGCTTAGTTCAATTCCCCAATTTGCAAGTTCCTGAAATCGATGCCCATGTTCCTGTTGCCGTGGAGCTGGATGCCGATGGGACCTTCGGGTATGGCGGAGGCGGACTCGTAGTTCATAACTTCTTCTCCTTGCAACCAGACGGTGTACTTTTTCCCCATCGCTCGGATGCGTACTTGGTTCCAGTCCTTTGCTTTAAGGAGCTTCTTAATGTTCTTGGCTTCCACAGGGTAACCTTTCCCCGGAATGTAGGGGGAGCAGGTCATATCCCGCTTGAGGGATCCGGATATGCCGATTTGTATTTGGTCCCGGTTGCGGATGTGGACACCGGAGTCCACTGTGCCTTCGCCAAAGCGGAAGCCGAACTCAATCACGAAGTTCTTGTATTTCTTCTCGGTCCAGAGTACGGAGCCTTTTTTCCTTGGCCCACTGCGAATTTCCAGGACGCCGTCTTTTACCTTGTACCAACCGACTTTTTCGTTGCCGGCAGGAACTTTCCATCCCGTCAAATCCTTTCCGAGAATAGGTTTCATCGGAGGTAGACTAGGCAAATCGACTTTCTTGTTCTTGCCTGCAGCGAGCAAAGCCATGGAGAGAAAGGAAATAGTGTAAATAAGGAGGAAGCGCATAATTTTCATTGGAATGGGATGGGGCAGGTTTATGAACAGTGAAGGCTTATTTTTTAAGCATAAGCTATTTAGTTTTCGAAGCGGTAGAGATGAGTCTTGGTGCGGATCAGCAGAGAATCCCCGACTACAGCGGGTGAGGCCATGCTGCCGGCATCCAGCTTGTTGTGGGCGAGAATTTTAAACTCCATGTCGGCGGCTACTACGGGAAAGTCGCCGCCTTCGGAAGAAAAGTATAGGCGACCACCTGCGTGGACGGGAGAAGCAGCGTATTGACCTTTGCCGCCGAGGCGCTCGGCCCAGTGGATTTCCCCTGTGGCGGGATCGGAGCAGGATACCACACCTTCGTCCGAAATCATGAAGAGCAGTCCGTTCAATAGGATGGGGGAGGATTTCTTTGGAACGACTTTCCGTCGATTCCAAGCCACATGAGTGTCATCCACATCGCCTTTGCCTCCTGGGCGGATGGCGGACATGGAGCCCATGCCGCTGAAGACATAGACGAGTCCGTTGCGGTAGATGGGTCGAGAGGAGGCGTTCATCCCTCCGGTGCGGGCAGTCCAGAATAGTTCCCCTGTGCGCGGATTCCGACTTTCGGTGGCTCGGGCCGCAGGGCTGATGAGTTCGAGTCGGTCACCGTGCTTGATGACGGAGGGCGTACAGTAGGCTTTTTTGGCGTCTCCATTGTTGGTGCCGTAGTCAAAGGCTCGTTCCTTTCGCCAGAGGGTTTTGCCGGTGGTTTGGTCGAGAGCCACGACGAACTGGACGTCGAAGCCGTCGAAATGAACGATTAGGGAGTCTTCGAAAGGAATGGGGCTGGCGGCGGCGCCGCGGTGGTGGTTGCACTTGATGTTGCGACGCTCCCAAAGTTTTTTACCCGTTTCGGCGTCCAAGGCTGCCGTGCCGTGAGTCCCGAAGTGGACGAAAACTCGCCCGCCCTCGATCACGGGGGTAGGGGTGGCGTAGCTGTTCATCTTGTGGCAGTACTGTGGCTTCTCGTTCTCGAATACGAGTACTTCATGTAGCTTGCGTCCTGTGGTGAAGTCCAGACAGACGGCCCACATCTTCTTGCCGTCTTCCATAGCGTTGGTCAGCCAAACCTTGCCGTCGCGGACTACGGGAGAGGACCACGCCTTGCCTGTCACGGGGGTCTTCCACTTCACGTTTTCTTTTTCGGAAAAGCTGATGGGAAGGGCTGCTTCGCCTGCATCTCCGTCTCCGTTAGGTCCCCGAAACTGATTCCAGTGGCTGGGTTTGGCACCGAGCAGTTGAGCGAATGCAAACAGGCAAGCGAAGATGGGGATGCGAACCTGCATAGACTCAAAGCTCATTTATACGGAGGTTTCGGAATTGGATGAGAGCGGAGGCGTTGCTCCAAGTCTTCGACTTCGCATTGTAGCCGCCGTGGTGCTGAAGTGCGATTGGGCCTTCCCTTCCCACTCCTGGCATGTTCGATTTGTCCAGCACGGTCTTTCCGTTGAGGATGACGGAGACGGTCTCGCCCTTCATGGTGATTTCCATCTCGTTCCATTTCCCCACGGGTTTGTCCGCGTTTACTTTTGGGATGGAGCCTTTTCGAATAGCCGGGTCCTTGCTGCCGTGGAAGGCCCAGAGTTGGCCCGAACCACATGGCCAGCACCAAAGGTTCACTTGTGACTTGCCCGTGCCACGCAGGAAAATACCGGAGTCAGCGTTCTTCACGGGCTTGTTGCCGACATGGTTGCCTTTGGCATCGAACAACTTGGCGTTGTAGGTGGGGCCTTCCGTGCGCTTGAAGCGCCAGTCTAGGCGGAAGACATAATCCTTGAAGCTTTTCTGGGTGACTAGGTTGCCCCCTTTGGCTTCGTAGTCGATGACGCCGTCGATCACTTTCCAGTTGTGCTCTTTGCCGGGAAGTTTCCATCCGGAGAAATCCTTTCCATTGAAGAGGCTGATGAAGCCTTCTTCTTTTTTAGCGGCGAAGAGACCCGATGTGAGGATCAGGGTGGCGGTTGTGAAGTAGGGTATAGACGTTAATTTCTTCATCGTTAGTGAGCATTGGGGTTTTAGCCTAAATTTTCCAAACCACGTTTGCAGGCCTCACGGACATGGCCTTCACCGTCTGAGGTTCGGGACTTGGCGAGTTTTTCGTAAATTGCAGCGGCTTCCTTCTTTTTGCCCATTGCAGCAAGAGCCTCGGCCAGCTGCAGGCAATAACCCGTCGCCTTGATTC
>CAZNWO010000007.1:0-1765 GCA_964576585.1 uncultured Puniceicoccaceae bacterium
ATACAGTTAGCGGCAATACCCTCACTATCTCCCGATGGAAGTAAATTCGCATTTGTCTGGAGAGGAGACATTTGGACTTCTGGGATTGAAGGAGGGAATGCTCATCAACTTACTCGACATCCTGCAGAAGAACATTGGCCTTCATGGTCACCCGATGGAAAGAGAATTGCATTTGCCAGCAAGAGGGATGGAAGTTGGAACATTTATATAGTTTCATCTAGCGGAGGTCAACCGCAACAGCTCACGAACCACAGTGAAGGATATACTCCCTTGGAATGGTTCCCCGACGGAAAATCAATTCTAGCAAAATATAGAAGGGATTATGGTGGATTTGATACGAATAGACTAGCACGAGTCTATGTAGATAAAGAAATGGGTGAAGAATTATTGTTCGATGCATCTGCGCAACACGGAACAATATCTCCGTCCGGCGAAAAGATTCTATATGTAAGGGAGGGAACCAACTTACTTTATCGAAAAGGATATCGAGGCACAAGAGCACCCCAAATCTGGATGTATGATACAATTTCCAAGAAGCATAAATCTATACTTCATGAAAGCTATGGATGCTTCTCACCATTATGGAAACCTGATGGGTCTGGGTTTTACTATACGAGTGAAGAAGACGGTTGCTACAATTTGTGGGAATGGAAATTCGAAGAATCTACGAGCAAACAAATAACTTTTAATAAAGAGGATTCTGTAATCCTTCCGAGAATAGCGCTGAAGAAGGACATTATTGTATTTAGGTCTTTATTCGATTTTTATTCAATAAATTTGAAGGTATCAAAACCGCCGAGCAAAATCAATCTGTGGTCAAATAACGACCAATTAATTCAAGATTCCAGAAGGAGGTGGTATGATTCAGCTTGGAATAATGAAGCAAGGCAAGGCATTGACTGGACTGATGATTATCTTGAGTTCACCTTTTCTGCCGGTGGTGATTTGTGGGTCATGGACACAGTTTTGCGCAAACCTAAATTAATTTGCGGAGATACTTCCTCACATGAAACTGAGGCTGTCTTCGATAAGAAAAACGAGACTGTGTGGTTCATTCGAGATTTTGGAGATCGTGCAGAAATTTGGAATGCTAAAAGAAAAGAACCATCAAGGCATTGGTTTGATAATGACAATTTTATACTGAGCAGGTTTTCATCAACAAATACTAACAAAAATCGACTAAACATAAGTCCTGACGGGAATAAATTATCATTTTGTGAAGGAACAGGACAATTAATGGTGACGCCAATAACAGAATACAAACCGCGTCAAATTATATCATCCACAGTATTTCCAAACTATGACTGGTCACCAGACTCGAAATGGTTGTGCGTTCAATCGAAAGACAGCAATGACAATTGGGATATTTGGATAGCATCAATAAATGGTGAGCAAGAACCTTACAATCTATCGCGTGATCCTCATTGGGATGGCTCGCCAAAATGGTCGCATGATGGACGTATCATATCATTTCTTGGGAAAAGGGACAGAACCGATGAAACAGATATTCATTATGTTTATCTAGTACCTGACGACGAAAGGGTTTCTAATCATTCAGAAGATAGAACTAAGGCCATAAACAAAATAAATTTATCCAGATCACCTAAGAATAAAAGTATAGAAGAAAACAAGAAAAGTTCATTGAATTCTAATATAAAAAAAGAGAAAGAAGTAGAAAGAGTTGTTATAGATTTTGACAATTTGTTCAAAAGGGTGAGACGAATAAAATACCTAAACTCGGCCGAATCTGGTATTTTCTGGAAAA
>CAZNWO010000007.1:1865-25039 GCA_964576585.1 uncultured Puniceicoccaceae bacterium
AATCTTAGAGACTTTTTCCATGAATCAGAATCAGTCGACGAGAAATGGAACATGCTTTTACAAAAATATATTAAGCCAATCTCTGAAAGCACTGATCAGAATGAATACTATAGGTTACTCAAGTTAATGACAGGTGAATTAAACTCATCTCATATATACTTTGATCTAAGTGAGAAAATCTGGTCGAGGTGGAAACCTAATCACGGATGGAAATCTCAAACAATTCACCTAGGTTTACTTTTCGATTATAACTACGAAGGTCAAGGGATAAGGATTTCGAAGGTTCTACCCGATGGTCCATGTAACCATCCTAAAACAAGGGCTTATCCGAAGGAAGTGATAAAATCAATCAATGGCAAATCCATTGCTTCATTTAAAAATTTGTCTTCGCATCTTAATCTACACATAGAAAGGGAAGTTGAGTTAGAGATATCAGATCCCAATGAAGTCATTAGGACTATCAGTATAAAACCAATAAATTATACAAATGCTAGAGAATTAATTCAGAATGATAGATTAGAAAAAAACAAAGTATTTGTTGAGAAAAATAGCGAACATCGAATTGGATACTTACATGTTAGTAGAATGAATTGGGAAAATCTTGAAAAATTTGAAACTGAACTATTTTCTACTGGTTATAACAAAGAAGGATTAATTATTGATGTAAGGAATAACTTAGGTGGATTTACTGCTGATAGAATGCTGGAAATGCTAATAAGGCCCATACACTCTTACACAATACCTCGGAGTGGAAGTAAAAGTTACCCTATTGGATATCTTGGGAAATACTACTGGGACAAACCAATCGTAGTTTTATGTAATCAAAATACCGCAAGTAACGGCGAGATATTCTGTCACGCAATCAAGCAATTAAAGCGTGGAAAACTTGTTGGAGTTACAACTTCAGGAAGCGTAATTTCAGTTTACACTAACGAAAAGTTTCTTGATGTTGGAAGCATGTCGATACCATTTAGGTCATGGTTTAAAATAAGTGACAACAAAAATATGGAGTTAAATGGCGCTGTACCAGATTATGTTGAATGGACTAAGCCTGGTGAAATTCCATCAGGTAAAGACAGGCAACTAGAAAAGGCACTCGAAGTTATTATGAAAGAAACAAGAAAATAATGTCATAAATCCATAAGAACACAGCTATCATGGGATTAACTTAAAAAAGAATTTTTTTCCAACTTTAAAAATTAATTCATCATCTGGCTTTGCTATTACTTTAAAGGGATCGGAGATTGTTTTCGCATTCACTTTCAACCCACCTTGCTTAATTAATCTTCTTATTTCACTTTTTGACTGAAACTTATTGGTGCTATTTATTATATCTAATACAATCAATTCGCGTTGATCAGTAATTCTATTCCAATGGAACAATGGCAATGAGTCAGGGTTCTTATTTTCAGCAAAAACTTTATTAAATTGATTTTGCTCGTACAAAGCCTGATCAGATCCATGAAAAATCGATGTTAATTCAAGCGCCAATTTCATTTTAGATTCCTTGGGGTGTATGCTTTTCAACTCTGCAATTTCAGAATCACTGTACATCAACAAGAGTTTAAAATAGTCCCACATCATATCATCGGTAATCGACATGACTTTTCCGTAAATATCATTAGGTAAGTCATTAAATGATATATAATTATTGAAACTCTTGGACATTTTTTTTCTCCCATCGAGCCCTCTGAGTAAAGGTAATGTAATCACCGTTTGTTGGAACAGATCCTTCTCCTTTTGAAGAGTTCTGCCAACAAGCATATTGAACAATTGATCACTACCACCCAGTTCAACATCGGCCTCAAGTACCACCGAATCATACCCTTGAATCAGTGGATACAAGAACTCAACAATAGAGATAGGAATATTATCTGAATATCTTTTTGAGAAATCATCTCTTTCAAGCATACGTGCAACTGTCATAGACCTAGCAAGCTTCAAGCAATCAGCAAACGCCATCGGATTAAACCACTCACTGTTTCTACGCACTGTAGTTTTTGTCTCATCAAGAATTTTAAATGCTTGGTCCAGATAAGTACTGGCATTGATGCTAATTTCCTTTTCAGTAAGTATCGGCCTAAGTGAAGATCTTCCACTTGGGTCCCCTATTTGAGCGGTATAATCGCCTATCAGTAATATGGCCTCGTGACCCAATTCCTGAAACTGTCTAAGTTTATTGAAAACTACCATATGACCCAAAGTTAAATCGGGTCTAGTTGGGTCGACTCCAAATTTCACTTTAAGTTTTTCATTATTCTTTAATCTCTCAAGTAATTGTTCCTCGCCAATGACGACATCTGAGTTCTTCAAAATCTCTTTCATATTCACAGCACCACTACAGTTGTATTATAATTTTATATAGATATACTATGAGACCAATTTTGCCGTCGGACGTTTTTTATAAAATGCATTAATTTTCAAGTAAATATTTATTGAAATATTTGGCGGTGCAATTAAATTCAAAATTATTTAAGTCTCGTCCCCACAAGCTTTTGTTTATCCTATGAATGAGATTTCATCTCAAGTAATGCTTTCGGCTTTCAAAACAGCATAACCCAAATAACCAAGCTACAATGCAGGATCATTTCTCAACCCTTACCTCTCTCTCAACTAGTGCGGCGGATCCAAACCAGTATTATTCTTTAACTGAGTTGAAGTCACGCGGCTATGGCCAAATCGGTTCATTGCCTGTTTCTATACGTATCATTCTCGAATCACTTTTGAGAAATTGCGATGAGGAGACCATATTCCCAGAAGACATTGAAGCTTTAGCTAACTGGAACAGCCAATCACCTTCTCCGCGTGAAATACCTTTCGTCGTTTCTCGAATTTTGCTCCAAGACTTCACAGGAGTGCCTTTACTGGTCGATATGGCAGCTATGAGGGAAGCTGTTTCGAAATTGGGTAGCGATCCATCTATAATTGAGCCGCTGGTACCCGTTGATTTAGTGGTGGATCACTCTATCCAAGTAGATTCAGCCGGATCTGAAGATTCTTTCCATAAAAATTTAGTACTCGAATTTAAAAGAAATCGTGAACGATATGAATTCCTGAAGTGGGGTCGACAGGCTTTTGAAACCTTTAGCGTGATCCCTCCCGCCATCGGAATTGTGCATCAGGTAAATCTTGAACACTTAGCGAAGGTCGTTTTCAGCAAAAACATAGGTAACTCAACATTGCTGTATCCCGACAGTTTAGTTGGTACGGATTCCCATACAACGATGATTAACGGATTGGGAGTTGTTGGTTGGGGTGTTGGCGGCATTGAGGCTGAGGCGGGGATGTTGGGCCAACCGGTATATTTCAAGACTCCTGAAGTTATTGGGGTCAACTTGTCCGGTGGAATCTCAGAAGGTGTCACCGCCACGGATCTTGCCTTGCGTATTACCGAAATGCTGCGTGAAGAAAACGTCGTGGGCAAATTCGTCGAATTTCATGGACAAGGTGCATCAGCCTTGTCGTTAGCGGATAGGGCCACTATCGCCAATATGGCTCCTGAATATGGTGCAACCATCGGATTCTTCCCAATTGATGAATTCACCCTTGATTATCTGCGAACCACAGGTCGTACAGAAGAAGCTATTGATACAATCCGTACTTATCTACAAGCACAAGGGCTTTTCGGCATGCCACTTTCAGGTGAACTAAATTATACAAAGGTACTAGATTTAAACTTGTCTTCCATCGTGCCTTCAGTTTCGGGACCCAAGCGTCCTCAGGACAGGATCGACGTCGAATCACTAAAATCCAAGTTCTCAAGCTTACTCAGTGCACCTGTCGGAGAGGGGGGGTTTGGTCTTTCTCCTTCGCAAACCTCCAGCACTGAGCAACAAGATTCCGAATCAAGCGGTGATTGCATCGGGCATGGATCTGTTCTGATTGCCGCTATTACCAGTTGTACAAACACAAGTAATCCCAGCGTCATGATTGCTGCGGGATTACTTGCGAAAAAGGCAGTAGAGAAAGGTTTGCGCATCGACAAATCCGTCAAAACTAGCTTGGCACCTGGTTCTAGAGTTGTCACTGACTACCTTGTAGCAACGGGCCTTCAATCCCACCTTGACAAATTGGGTTTTCATCTCGTCGGCTACGGTTGCACCACCTGCATCGGTAATAGCGGTCCCTTGGATCCAGAAATTGAATCCGCCATTCAAGAGTCCGACCTAGTCACCGCAAGCGTTCTTTCTGGAAATCGCAATTTCGAAGCTAGGGTTCATGGATCCATCAAGGCAAACTTCCTGATGTCGCCACCGCTTGTAGTCGCCTATGCCTTGGCGGGCACCGTAGAAATTGATCTGACTGAAGAACCGCTGGGTATTGATACCGATGGGAACTCCGTTTACTTGCGTGATCTATGGCCGACAAGCGAGGAAATCGATACATGTGTTGCGGAAGGTCTCAAGCCTCGAATGTTTACTGAAAAATACGGTTCCTTGGACGACGCCAATCCGGAGTGGAATGAAATTCAAGCTCCTACAGGAGATTTGTTTTCTTGGGATGAACAAAGCACCTACGTCCAACATCCTCCTTTCTTCAAGGATTTTTCAAAGGAAATTTCTCCGATTAGTCCTCTTGCAAACTTAAGACCTTTGGCGTTGCTCGGCGATTCCGTCACAACCGATCACATTTCTCCTGCAGGTGCAATTCCGTCGGATGGACCGGCAGGGAAGTATTTGTTGCAAAACGGTGTTGAATCGTCTGACTTCAACTCCTTTGGTTCAAGACGAGGGAACGACAAAGTCATGGTACGCGGGACTTTTGCCAACGTCCGCATCAAGAACCATATGGCCCAAGGCAAAGAAGGAGGCCATACCATGCTCCAACCGGATGGTGTAGTCATGCCTATCCACGATGCATGCAACGAGTACCTTGCGAGAGGAGAAGACTTAATTGTTTTCGGGGGGAAGGATTACGGCATGGGTAGTTCGCGAGATTGGGCGGCGAAGGGAACTGCCCTCCTAGGTGTAAAGGCCGTGGTCGCAAAGAGCTTTGAACGCATTCATAGGAGCAATTTGCTTGGAATGGGCGTATTGCCGCTTGAGTTTACTGATGGAGACGACTGGAATTCGCTTGGCTTTAATGGAACTGAAACATTTTCACTGCCGGATCTAAACGACGAAATCACCCCTGGGCAGTTTCTCGATTTGTTAGTAAGCAAACAAGATGGTACGGAAAGCAAGATCAGGCTTAAATCAAGGGCAGACACAGGAATCGAGATTCAATATTACCGACATGGTGGCATTTTGCCTTTCGTTCTCAGAAAGCTTTTGAACGAATCCTGAATTAGCCTTTTTGAAATTTGCCATGGGTGAAGACAGTCGATCGACCTATCAAGTCTGCACCCGAGAAGACATTGTTTTCGTCAAGGTAATTGGTCGTGCATCATACATGAATTGCGACCCATTCCGAAGGTTTCTCGACAACATGCTTGAAGGCGGCAAAAGGAAAATTGTTTTTGATTTCTCTGAATGCGCAGGCTTGGACAGCACTTTCCTGGGAATTCTAGTTAACTCCGCACTAGTAATAAGAGGCTTGAAGGAGGAGGGTTTCATGACCTTATCTCGTCTAGTCGGTCGCAACTTGGAAACCGTTAGAAACTTGGGTATTCACCGAATAGCGGACGTTCAAACCCACGAAACGGAATTCAAGGACAAAGAATTCGAGAATGTATCAGATAGATCATCTGAAAAGGCGGTCGATTCCAAAGAAATTTACAAAGCCCACAAGATTTTGTCCGAACTCAACGAAGGCAATGCCCACAAGTTTCGCGACGTGGTCTCCTTCCTCGAGTTACAGATGGAAGAAGCGAATTTGCCTGACCCCCACCTAGGCATGACACAATGATCACACAAATCCTCTTCTTGCTAGGAGGTATCGCCCTTGGGTTTTTCGCCGCACTATCACTTTACCTTAAGTCCAAGAGGGAATGTTCAAAGCTCGATGAAGAGAAACAACTGCTCGAGCAACAGAAGAAAAGCGTAGACAATTTCATGCACAACCTCGTGGGCGCAATCGGCGAAGGCGTCCAACGGTCGGACCTCTTTCGAAGAATTACGCATACCGCCGTTGGCAGTATCGGAGCTATGACGGCGTGCGTTTACGAACAAGTAGAGGGAGGCAGATTGCGAGGTGCAGCAGTAGAGGGCCTGTTTCCGCCACAACGCAAATTACCTCTTTCCGCCGACTTGGAACCGGATACTCGCGCCAGATTCCTTGAAAACGTCTTGCGTTCCGAAGTACTTGAACCTGGTGAAGGCGTCGTAGGTGAAGTTGCTAGAACTGGAAAACCGGTACTAATTCAAGACGCCTTGAATGACCCGAGAATCGTCCGTCATCCAGATCCTGCACTTGCAGTGAGATCCATCATTTATTCTCCAATGCAATTCGGCGAGCAGATGATTGGCGTCTTGGTAGTTGCAAATTCTTCCAATGGATTGCCCTTCACGGAAAATGACTTCTCCCTAGTCAATTCCATCGCAGAGCAAGCCTCCTTGGCCGTCCGCAACTCAGACGCAATGCACCTTCGAATAGAAAAGAACAGGATGGAACTGGACTTGTCGCTAGCAAGCAACGTACAAGCGCTTTTTCTCACAGATTCGTTTCCCGTAGCCAAGGACCTAGACGTCGACGCACGCTACATTCCTTCCTCTCAGGTGGGTGGCGATTTCTACGACTTTCACAAGATTGGTCGCTCCAGATATGCGGTAGCCATCGCCGATGTTTCGGGAAAAGGAGTCCCTGCCTCCCTCCTCATGGCGATATGCCAGACCAACTTGAGACATTTCGTGAAGAGAGCAAAATCACCTTCAGAGATCCTGATCAGACTGAACCAAGATCTTGAGGATCGGATGCGTCGCGACATGTTTATTACGCTTTTCCTTGCCTTCATTGATACCGAGAAGAACACCTTGACCTATTCCCGCGCCGGGCATGAACCAGGCTTGTTGCTATCGTCAACCGACAAGGGGAAAATCAAGGTCGAAACACTTCGGGGAGAAGGCATGGCATTGGGAATGGTGCCCAACGAGCTTTATGAACAAGTCGTTTCGGACCAAACCTGTTCCTTCGAACCAGGAGATGCACTTGTCCTTTATACCGACGGCATTACCGAGACCATGAATAGCAATGAGGAGGAATATTCTATTGATCGACTTGTCGCGAAGCTGGAGTCTCTTGGGGAAAAGTCAATGAACGCTTTTCACGAAGACCTCTTGGGCGACTTAACCAGCTTTGCAAATGAATTGATCGAGAGGGACGACTTGACGATTATTTCAATGCGCAGGACATGATCTTAGTTCATTCCACACGCCCCTCGTCGAATTCGATCACGTCAGCAAAAGACAACAAATCCTTCCTGTCCGCGGCACCCATTTGCTCCTTAACCTCCTCGAGCTTTTCTCGAGCCATCTCAGCCATTCCCATTTGCACGAGTTTTCGGTTCCATACATGGGCTTTAAGGTCATCAGGGAAGAGTTCGGCCAGCTTCGCGTCAAGGTTCTCGTAGTCGAAGTTTTCCCTAACAGCAACGATCACCTCTTCAGGCTCTACGCCCAAATGCAGGCAAAGAAAGCCATCGAAGCCTTTCGTGAAGTTCCTTTGATAGCTTTTGGGCAACTCGCCTTTAAGATGCTTTCGTATCTTGGCAATGAACCTCGGCAAGTGCAAGAGGCCGCAAGCATGGGCCTCGTAAGGAGAGGGCAGATCCCTCAGAATGGCCCCCGTCGGACCTTGCTCATATTGTTCTTCGTCCATGTTTGCCTCGAACAGTTAAATTCGTTTCATCTTGATGGATAAAAATCTCATGAGTGGAATCGGCAACCTAAAATCGGGTAACGCTCTCTTGCGAGTGACAGGTTACCTGTTCAGGTACAAGAAGCTTTTCTTCCTGACCTTGCTTATGGCGATAGCCATGACCATTCTCGCCGTGGCCGTCCCGTGGGTCATCCAGAAAGTACTGGATCACATGTTCGACCACGGCGTAGAGGAGGTGGATTTACTATGGGACGGCATCCTTATCATTGCAGGCCTCTACCTCGGGCGAGAGATTTTCAACTTCTTTCGGATCAGAATCAACAACGTCCTCGAGCAAAAGGTCATCCTGGACTTGCGCAAAGACCTCCACGACAAGTTGCTTGAACTGCCCGTTTCATTCTACGACCGGCGCAAAAGCGGCGACGTCGCATCTCGAGTTGTCGAGGACGTTCAAAACGTCGAGAGAGCAATTCTTGACGGAACTGAACAAGGCACGGTCGCCATTCTGACTATTCTTGGGGTCACTGCCGTAATGTTTTCTCACGAGCCCATGCTGGCAGGCTTCGTATTCTTGCCCCTACCGATCCTTTTGCTGATGGCTTGGCGCTACGCCCGCGTTCAGCGCCTGAACTGGAAGGCTGTTCGAGAAACCTCCGGAGAATTGAACTCCTTGCTCGTCGAAGACATCCAGGGCAATCGCCTGATTCATGGTTTTGCCCTTCAGGATCGAGAAAGATCACGTTTTCACGACATGAGCAAGGAACTGGAAAAACGCAACCTGCATGCCATGTTTCGTTGGTCGATCCAAGGTCCGTCGGCGAACTTCATTTCTTCCCTCGGCATAGTTGCCGTGGTTGGCATGGGCGCGTACCTTCTGCAAACGAATCCAGCCTTCACCAAGGGTCAATTCTTTGCCTTTCTGTATTACGCGCACATGATTTACGAGCCCGTACGACAATTGGTCGGCATAAACAATCTTCTCGCCGCCGGAAAAGCCTCGGGTGAACGTGTCTTTGAGGTTCTGGATCATCCGATCGAAATCCTTGACCCCGAACACCCCAAGCCTTTTACCAAGGGCGAAGTGGGTTTGTCTTTTCGCGAAGTCAGCTTTTCATACCCTGAACGAGACAACCTCGTCAAAAACCTCAACCTCGAAGTGCCTGCCGGAAGAGTAACCGCCTTGGTGGGTCAAACTGGTGCCGGCAAGAGTACCTTGGCAAATCTCGCCTTGAGATACTACGAGGTCAATGATGGTTCCGTGCAAATTGGAGGAGTCGATGTTCGGGAAATGACTCTTTCAGAACTTCGGGGAAACATTGGAATTGTCTCCCAAGATCCGTTTTTATTTGACGCTAGCGTGAAGGAGAACCTCCTGCTGGCCAAACCTGAAGCGAACCAACAAGAATTGACTCGAGCCCTGCAAGCCGCCTGCGCCTTCGACTTCGTGGAACGTCTTCCTGAAAAAATCGACACTATGATTGGAGAGCGAGGCGTTCGACTGAGCATGGGAGAAAAGCAACGCCTGACTATAGCTCGGGTTCTCTTGAAGAATCCTCCTTTGGTGATTTTGGATGAAGCTACCTCCAGCGTGGACGTGGTCACCGAGCGCCAGATTCAGGAAGGCCTTGCCAACTTAGTTCAGGGGCGGACTACCTTGGTCATTGCCCACCGCTTATCGACCGTAAGGGATGCCGACCAAATCGTCTTGATAGAGGGTGGTTGCATCGTGGAGCGAGGAACTCATTCGGAATTGCTGTCTCAAGGCGGAGCTTACTCCATCTTATGCAGGCACCAGGAAAACGTCATACCTGAAAATTTCGAGATTCCGGCATCCTAAGCTTGATCTTCACTCTCCGTCTTGGCACGAGCCAGGTGCAGGGTCAGTCGCAGTCCCAAGCAAAACAAATAGGGTCCCAGCAAGTAAAGGATGCGAGAAAGTGACCTTAAGCCGCCATCGTCAAGGGGGCCATATACTCTTCCCTCAGCCCATACTCTAAGCGGCAAATCTTGGAAATAAGCAATGCCGAGAGCTCTGCCGCCGTAGTAACAGAATAGTGGCCACACCGTGAAACCGACACAAACGAACAGCAAACCCAGCCACAATTCTTTACTCCAATCAATCTTCACGGATATACTTCCTACTATTATAATTTTGCATCGCAAGCCGACATGAAGAATTAATTCTATGTCCTTTTGCAAAGATCACTTTACATCATCCTTCGATTTATGGATGATGAAACTCTCAATTACCACCTTTCCTCCAAAAGATTTAATCATGAAGAGCAAGCTTACCATTCTTTTATCGACCATTTTCGGACTTTTGGTCTCAGGCGCAGTCGGTGCGGAAACAGATCCCGCCAAGGCCAAGGTATTCGACGATGTTCTCGTTCCAGTTCTCTCCGCAAAATGTTACGATTGCCACGGAGCCGACAAGGACAAGGGCAAACTGCGCCTCCACACCAAGAAAGACCTTCTTAAGGGTGGCAAGGGTTCGGGAAGCAAAATCATCGTCAAAGGCAAGCTCGATGACAGCGAGCTTTTCTACCGCATCTCACTGCCTAAGGACGACGACGATGTCATGCCCCCCTTCGACGAGGACGAACCACATAATCCGGTCACACCCGAAGAGCTCAAGGTATTCGAGGCATGGATTTTGTCCGGAGCCTCCTTCGACGCAAAGGTCACGGACTTAAAGGGAGACATCCGAACTGCCGCCGAGAAAATCCTCAAGAATCCACCCAAAAAAAAGCAATCGGCTCTTGCTGCCCTCCAGCCCAAATTGCCCGAAGTGGAACCTGCAAACGCAAAGGCTCTCGAGGAAATCCAAAAGATCGGGGTGCTTGCCATGCCCATCGCTCAAAACACAAATGCTCTTTACATCAATGGTTCGTACGTTGGAGACAAGTTTGGCGATGAACAGGCCAAGAAACTTGTTGGAGTATCGGGACAATTACTCTGGCTGAATTTGGCTCGGACCAAAGTCAGTGACGCTGGACTTTCAGAGGTTTCCAAGCTCTCCAAGCTTACTCGCTTGCACTTGGAGAATACGGGCGTCACGGATGCGGGTTTGGCTCACGTTTCAAAGCTTGCCAACTTAGAGTATCTCAACCTTTACGGCACCAAGGTCTCGGACAAAGGAGTTGCCCACCTCAAGAAACTCAAGAACCTGAAAAAAGTATTCTTGTGGAAAACCGGGATAACCCCCAAGGGCGCCGCCGATCTTCGCAGCGCCTTCGTTGATTCCAAGACATTGGCCAAGCTTGAGTCCGACAGGGAACGCCTCAAGGGAGACGTCGACAAGTTTCGTGAAGGCAGGGAGAAGGAGATTGGACAACTGGAAGATGCACTAAAGAACGCTGGTTCAAAGGCCAATTCAGAAGAACCTTTCAACGCCAAGTGCCCTGTTTCCGGAAAGGACTTGGACAAAACCAAGAAATCCGTTTACGAAGGGCAAACAGTCTCCTTCTGTTGCAACAACTGCAAGGGAAAATTCGATAAGGATCCCAGTGCTTTTCGAGCAAAGCTCAAAGACTTCAAGCCTTCCGAATCCTTTTCCAAGGCCAAGGACAAATTGGATGGAGCAAAGGAGGCGCTCGACTCAGGGCTGGAGAAAAGACAGGGAGCACTCCGCTCCGTGCTTGGCAAACTCCGAGCCGCCGGCCCCCTCATCAACCTTGGTTGGGAGGCAAAAAAGCTTCAGGAAAAGAAGGACGACAAGCAAGCGAAAGTCGCAGACCCCGTGAACAAGAAGTGTCCGATTTCCGGCAAGCCAATAGACAAGGCTCAAGTTTTTGTCTTCAAGGAGCAAGCCATTGCTTTCTGTTGTGCGAACTGCAAGTCCAAGTTCGAAAAAGAACCGCAAAAGTTCTTGGCTAAGGTAGATGGCTTCAAAAAATAGGCTTTAGTCCTTTAAGAAACCTCGCTGATCGCTCGAGAGACTCGGTACGGCTGAGTTTCTCGCACTAGGAATTTTCTCACTTGCTTAACGGAGATTTCGAAACTTTGTTAATTTCAAATGAGTTTTAGCCTAACAAGCAAGGCCGATGCCACAAATCCTTCTCCTGCCGAGGATCAGGCCATTCTTGATGAATGGGATAGGCAGTATACTTGGCACCCCTTTGCCCAGACTTCGGAAATGAAGCACTTTCCTCCCCTTAGGATAACAGGGGGTGACGGTTGCTGGCTTCATGATGCAGATGGGAATCGCTACCTCGACGGTTATGCCTCGACTTGGACAAACGTCCACGGTCACGGCGTTCCCGAACTTCGTCGAGCGATCATTGACCAACTCGACCAAATTGCTCATTCCACCTATCTCGGACTTTCGCATGAACCCGGCACACTTTTAGCCAAACGTCTTGTGGATGCCTCTCCCGCTGATCTTCAAAGGGTCTTTTTCTCGGACAATGGCTCCACCTCCGTTGAGGTGGCGTTAAAAATGTCTCTTCGATACTGGCAACTGAAAGGCAAATCCGAACGCACAACCATTGTCGCCATGGAAGGAGCCTATCATGGCGACACACTCGGGACCATGTCCCTAGGGGCCGATGGTCCCTTCACAGCCCCTTGGCGCAAGTGGGCTTTCCCAGTAAGGCGTTTCAAGGCTCCCGAATGTCATGAATTAGCCGGAGAGACCTTTATTTCAGATGGCTCTGAAAGTATCGACCACCTGTCCCAAATTCTGAGTGAAGAAAATGGCGGCACTGCAGCCGTAATCTTGGAACCTTCCGTTCAGGGAGCCTCAGGAATGCGACAGCAACCATCGGGTTTCTTAAGTAAAGTAAAGGATCTTTGCCTTATGCACGAAGCCCACCTTATTCTTGATGAGGTATTTGTTGCCTTTGGTCGTTTGGGGTCGATTTTCGTTAGCGAGGCACAAGACGTCTGTCCTGACTTCCTCTGCCTTGCGAAGGGCTTGTCCGGCGGATACATACCCTTAGCTGCAACCCTTGCTACCGAGGAGGTTTTTGATGCCTTCACCGGACCATTCCATGAGCACAAGACATTTTACCATGGTCATACATACACGGCGAACCCACTTGCTGCCTCGGTTTCATTGAAGAGCTTGGATTTGTTGCAGGATATGATCTGTTCCTCAACTCTTGCAAAGACCATTAGTAGCTTTGGCTCACAGGTGAAGGACACGTTTTGCGGTCATCCTCGAATCCGTGAGGTTCGCCAGCGCGGACTGGCGGCATGCCTGGACCTTTGTCCAGGGAAGGATGCCGCGTTTGATCCGCAGAGACGTTTTGCCCTCGAGGTTTGCAAGGAGGCTCGGGCAAGAGGTCTTTTGCTTCGACCGCTGGGCAACTCTCTTCCATTAGTTCCGCCAATAGCGATCGATGAAAAAGAAATATCTTTTCTTTGCAGTACCGCCTTGAATTCCATAAATGCAGTTCCTCTTTAAAAGCTCGATGCCAGCCTGCCCAATTCGTTGACCATGCAAACTTACACCATTGATGACGTTCGGAAGATTCACGATCTTCCAATTACCACACTAATTTTCAAGGCTCAGGAAGCCCACCACCGCTGCCAGGATCCTGCAGGAGTTCAGGCATGCGCCTTGAAGTCAATCAAGACCGGTTCTTGCCCGGAGGATTGCAAGTATTGTCCGCAGTCCGCCCATTACAACACCTTCGTGGAGGAGGAAAAGCTAATGGAAACGGATGCGATTGTCGAGGAGGCGCGCATGGCTAAAGATTCAGGTGCAACTCGATTCTGCATGGGAGCCGCATGGAGCAATGTTCCGCAAGGGGCTCAATTCGATTCCGTCCTCGAGACCGTTTCCTCAGTGCGCAGCTTGGGCATGGAAGTATGCTGCACTCTCGGGATGCTCGATGAAACTCAAGCGTCCAGACTTTTCGAGGCTGGTTGTTCGGTATATAATCACAACCTAGACACATCTCGTGAGTTTTATTCCGAAATCATCTCGACTCGCTGCTATGAAGACAGGCTGAAAACTCTGTCCAACGTACGCAAAGCAGGAATGGAGGTTTGCTGTGGAGGAATTCTAGGGATGGGAGAAAAGGAAGAGGATCGCTTGAGTCTTCTTGCAGAGCTCGCAAACCTCGATCCTCATCCTGAATCCGTACCGATCAATGCGCTTGTTGCCGTAGAAGGCACACCCCTGAAAGACGAGGAACCTGTTGATGGCATTGCCTTTGTTCGCGTGGTGGCCACGGCACGCATTCTCATGCCTCGGGCAATGGTTCGACTTTCAGCTGGTCGAACCTTAATGAGCGAGGAACTGCAAACCTTATGTTTTCTTGCAGGCGCAAACAGCATTTTTCTCGGCGACAAGCTACTTACCACGGAAAATCCGGCAAAGGATCAGGATTTTGCCTTGCTGGAGAAACTCGGGCTTCGCAGCATTCATCCCGACGAGGCACGTTCAGCGCAAGGAAGAAGCACAAACAAGTCACACGCACTCGTTTAGTTTACAAGTGTCAAAGGTCATTCTCGTTTCAGGAAACGACACGGGCATAGGCAAGACATCCGCCAGTGCGTTTCTCGCCTCCAAGCTTTCGCAGACCTGCGAGTGCGTTTACGTCAAGCCGGTCGAAACCGGTGTAACTGATCCGCAAGATGCAAAACTTGTTTCAACAGCGGCAAATGCGGCAAAGATTTTCACTCTCACGACCTTTCGACAGCCTTTGGCTCCAATAGAGTCTGCCCAGCTAGAGGGGAAGGAGATCGACTTCCTCGACTTGATTGAACAAACACGAACCAAGCTAAAGAGCGAGGACTACCTGCTCGTGGAGGGTGCAGGCGGACTTGCAACGCCGCTCGATCGAGATGGTCGAGACTGGTTGGATTTCGCCGAGACTCTTCGCGCCGACTTTCTAGTACTTGTCGTTGAAAACCGTCTTGGCCTATTGAATCAAGTTCGACTGCTGTCCGCCCGCCTCAAGGACTCATCCATACCTTTCGGCCTTTGGCTAAACCAGATCGTCCCTCAGGATCCAGTTTTGCTTGATGCGAATCTTCGGGCTCTTGAACGTGAACCTCTGCCCATATGGGCTATGCAAAGCGATGGGCAGCAATCGCCCTCAATGACTAATTTTCCTTGGGAAATCCCCGAATGAACTTTCTAGAGAAGCGTTGCCTAGAAAATCTTTCCCTCAGAGAGGCTGCGGGTCTGTACAGGAAGCGTAGGACTTGGGCTTCGGAGAATGCAACCCTGAACCTGGCGAATAACGACTACTTGGGCCTAGCGACTCATCCCGAGGTAAAAAAGGCGGCGATTGAGGCCACGGAGCGATTCGGATGCTCATCCTCTGCGTCACCATTGGTTACTGGTTTTCTTCCACCTCACGAATCATTGGTAAAGCGCTTGGCCAAATGGCATGGAGTTACCTCGGAGCAAGTAATGCTTTGGAATTCGGGGTTTTCTGCCAATCGATGCGTTTTGGGAATCTTGTCACAAAAGGGTGACCTCGTCTTGGCGGATCGATTGGTTCACAACAGTATGCTGGCGGGCATTCTCTCATCAGGTGCACAGCTCATTCGTTTCGATCATTTGGACCTAGAGCACCTCGAGTCCCTCTTGAAGCAAAAGGCTTCAGGCAGAAACGTCTTTGTTGCTACGGAATCCGTTTTTGGAATGGATGGAGATTCTCCCGATCTGGAATCCCTAACGGCACTTAAGGATCGATATGGCTTCTGTCTCGTCTTAGACGAGGCCCATGCCCTTGGATGGTATGGGAAAAAAGGTTCCGGCCTCGGCGAACAAACTGAACTATTGGAAGAAATCGACGTGCTGGTCGGCACTCTTGGCAAGGGTTTGGGATCTCAGGGCGCTTACACTGTTTTCAAAGAATCTTCTTGCCGAAAGCTCCTAGAGAACCTTGCGGGCGACTACGTCTATTCCACTTTTCTTTCTCCTGCCTGTGCTGCAGCAAGCTGCAAGGCGATTGAACTTGCGGAAGGATTTGTTCTTGAACGACCAAACTGGCAAAAGAGCGCTGCTGCCTTTCGATATGAACTAAAATCCTCTGGCTTGAAAACCATTCCCGGGAATTCTCCGGTGATACCTATCGTTCTGAAGGAAAACGATCTCGTAGTTCAAGCAGCGGACAACCTGCTGGAGAAAGGAATCAAGGTCGCATCCATCCGACCACCCACGGTTCCCGAAGGTACGGCAAGGCTTCGGCTTTCCTTAAAAGCCGGCATGCAACTTGAAGGATTGGCCAAAACCTTGGCGGATTCAATACCATGAAATTTCTTTGGCTTGGGGGATGGGCAATCCCTGAATGGTATATCCTTGAACATGCCCAAAGGGTCTTTCCTGACGATCAACATTTTTTTTCTCCACCGGTTGAGGAGGCGAGAATTCATAATGACTTCGACCGAGTGTTCGGCTATTCCCTTGGTGCATTTTTATTGCTACGTTGGCCTTGCCGCTTTCCCAAGAAAGAACCGAAGACTTTGATTTCCCCCTTTCTCGCCTTCCCCAAGGAAAATGGCCTTGGTGGAAAAATAAGTCGTACTCAAATAAAGTTCACGCGACGGCAGCTCAAAGACAATCCACTTAAGGCTATCAACGACTTTTACCTTCAAGCCGGCATTAATCTTATACTTGATGACCTACCCTACCCTCTTGAAGGTTTGATGTGGGGCCTGAACGTTCTTCTGTCCGAGTCCGTTGAACCTTCAAAGGTTCTCGCCGAAGGAACTTCTGCAATCCTCGGTGAAAAAGACAACCTGCTCGACGTTGTTCGCATTGCTGAATTTTTCCCAAGCCACTCAATCCTTAAAGACGCCGGACACGGTTTGGATCAATTGCTTGTAAATCCTTAGCTTGCCAAGCTTGTGTCATTTTTCGATGAGTGCGCTCTAAATTATGAGCAGTATGCCGAGATACAGTCGGAATTGGTGGAATGGGGATGCGAATGGCTTGAAGGGGATCTTGCCGGCAAGGAGGCCTTGGAGCTTGGGGCAGGAACGGGCTTGCTGACTCGTAAGCTGTCAGATACCGGGATCAACCTTCTGGCAACGGACCTTTCATCCTCTATGCTACGAAGGTGCCAAAGCAATGTTCCTCGGGTTTCCAGCATGAAGCTTGATGCATGGAATCCAAAGAAGTTTAAGAAGTTCGACAGGATCTATTCCTCTGCTCTTTTGCAATGGTCTTCATGTCCCCAAAACGTTTTGTCCAAATGGTCTTCCTTGCTCCTTCCCGAAGGGAAAATCCTAAGCTTTCTTTTTACCAAGGGAACCTTATCGGAATTCGAGGAAATAGAACCTGGCATCACCTCGGTTGATTGGTTTTCCGGAGAGGAATGGAGCAAACATTTCACCCAAGCGGGCTTTCGGGTTCTTCGTTCAGAGGAGTCAAACCGCTCTTGTTGCTTCACAGATGCCCTCACAATACTCAAAAACCTGCGTGCAATAGGAGCTGCTCGAAGAGGAATTTACAAACCGGGACACCTCCGGCAAATCTTGCAACAATACGACCATCGCTGTGGTCTTGAATCAGGTCAAGTTTCCTCCAACTGGACATTCTTTCGAATAGAAGCGGTCATCTGAAAGATTTAGTTTGCCTTTTGTCCAAGCGCCAAGAGGTTGCAGCCATGCAAAATCCACAAGATGAAGCGATTTCTATATTCAAGGAAACGGGTGCTTTGTTAACCGGGCACTTTATTCTTCGTTCGGGGTTAAGGAGCGGTCATTATTTTCAATGCGCCCAAGTTTGCCAATTTCTAGACAAAGTCACGAGACTGGCGGAATTACTCCTCGCCCAAATCGGTCATATTGGCGTCGATACAGTGGTTGCCCCTGCTATGGGTGGTCTTGTCTTGGGGCAAGAAGTTGCCCGTCAAATGGGCAAGCGTTACTTGTTTCTGGAAAAGGTCGACGATCAGCTCGCACTTCGCCGCAACTTCAAACTTTCGAAGGATGAACGAGTCTTGATCATCGAGGATGTAGTCACGAGAGGAGGACGAGTCCGAGAGGCACTCGATATCGTTCGTGATCTTGGCTGTGAAGTTGCTGCCGTAGGAGTCTTGGTGGACAGAAGCCAAGGGAGTGAGGACTTTGGAGTACCTTTCCATGCTTTGGCGCAGATGAGTTTCCCGACCTACGAACCCGATTCACTGCCACCCGAGCTAGTTGCTTTGCCTCCCCTCAAGCCGGGAAGTTAGAATTTGTACTCGATTTAACCCTTGGCGCCGGACCACCTGATTGCCGAAAGGTATCCCCAGATCATGCCAATTGCCAATCCGCCTGCATGAGCCCAGTTGGCGATGCCCCCGAAGACACCAGTGAAACACAGGGCGAACCATGCCATCATTATAATTACGGTGGATTGCGGCAATTGCATTCCGTCGCCGGGATCAAAAGTCCCTTTCATCCAAACATAACCAAAGAGACCGTAAACCACTCCGGACATGCCTCCGAAGTTCGGTCCACCAAGGAAGTACTGGGTCAAGTTGGAAAGGATGCCCACCAACAATATAAAAGCAGTTAAGAAAAGGGTACCTCGCCTACCTTCAATCAAACTGCCCAAATCATAAAGCCACCACATATTAAAAATGATATGAATGGGTGTGAAATGCAGGAAAATCGGAGTGACCAATCTCCACACCTCCCCCTCCTTCACCGCATCCAGATAGAGCTTAAAGATTGAGGTAAATTCCTTGTTTTCCCCCATTTGGGTCATGAAGCAAGTGGCAACGCAAGTAATGATGAAGGCCAAGGTAATCGTTCCCGGCCGTTTTTCTCTTTCCCGCCATGTATTGCGAAGGTTTTCTTCCCGCCATCGACTTTCTTCTTTGGCCTCTTCCTGGTATTTTTTCTTTTCTTGCTTAAGGGATTCCTTTGCCAAATCGGCATATTTGGGATCGTTGGGATTTTGTAAGAATTCCTGCAGCTTGCCCATTGCATCAGCAAGCCTGTCCTCATCTTGGCACCATACTGTCCAGAATTGCCCATCGTCGTCCTCCTCAATCTCGGAAGGAATCCCCTTGTAGTTCAAGTATCCTGAGAAGTTGACCGCTTCTTCTTGGCTTTCGAATTTTTCGAGAGGTCGCATGCTTGGTAGTTGTCTTTGCTATAGGTCTTCGGCTTGCATTCAACCGGAAACTTTTGCCAGCATTTCTTTTAAAATTAACGCAAGCTCCCCAAACTTTGACGAACTAAAACTGATTGCCGTCCCGAATGCTTTACCGAAAAAAGGGAGATTTACGAGGACGATAAGCATGATGAAGCCATAGCTGCTCAACTTTGCGAAGGTTTGCTCGCTCATGCGAAGGATATGCTTGAGGAAATGAGATCCGTCCAAGGGAGGAATCGGTATAAGGTTAAAGATGAAAAGCATGCAGTTGATCCATATTACGGTGCTTGCCAAGTCCAACAGCTTTTCGTTTTCAAGTCCAAGCCCAAAGGCAATTCCACTAAGGCAAGCAGTTGAAAGGGCTATCAGCAGGTTGGAAAATGGCCCTGCGGCGGTTATCAACAAGTCGTCCCTCACCTTGCTCTTCTCGTTTGGAAGCGATACGCGAACCGGCTTCCCCCATCCGATTACTGCAAATCCGGGGCTGAGAAAAAGAACCAGTAAAGGAATCAGCAACGTGCCGATCGGGTCAATGTGAGAGATGGGATTCAGGGTTACGCGTCCTTCCGACCTAGGAAGCGGATCGTTAAGTTTGTCGGCCGTGAACGCATGGGCCCATTCGTGAACGCTCAGGCTTGCCACAAGAATTAGAAAAAGAATGAACTTGTCGGGCCAATCCTGAGTATCGACGGCAAGAAGAATAGTTGCCGATGCTTCTAGGTTTGAGGGAAGCGTCACAGCTATTGTGTGGTCCGTCTCGTGGAATGTTTCTTTACGTGATTGGCTTCTGCCAATCCCTTGATATGCAAACGAACTTCCCCCCTGCGGTTATAGGAGGCCCTTACGGCGTCTGCCTGAAGTTCCTGCAGAAGCCTTTCCTCATGTAGACGCTCGGAAACTTGTCTGAGGCGTCGCAGGTTTTCGTCGATGAACCTGTCGGGGAAAGTCGCAGGAAAAGCATTTTTTCGGAAGAGACTACCTTGTGGAGAGGATTCCGAGGGAACACTTTTCTCGGTTTGTAGTTTTTGGTCTAATCTCTTAAATAGGTTTTCCCTAGTGCTTCGCAGTGAGGGAGATTTCACGTTTTTCAATATGGCTCTAGCCTCTCTCGGCCTTCCGGACTCGATCAGGACACGAGCTTCTCCAAGGGACAGGTATTCCTTTTCGGCGACCGGGCGACCATTGGCCAAAAGGCGGAGGCGCTTCCATACCCCCATAGCTTTTTGCCAATTAGGCTTCGATACGTCAAAGAAGCTCTGCGCATACCTCAGCCCGTAATCGAAGTTCTGCGGAGAAAGCCTGCTGGCAGTCTCGAATGCCTTGTGCATAGTTTCGGCATTAGTCTGCATGGTTGTAATTCCAAGCTTCGTCAAGTCCTCTCCAAACAGGAAAAGAAATGTACCAAGTTGGTGGTGATAGACTGGTTCTTCGGGTTCAAGTTCCGCTGCCTTCAGCAAGTAGGGAAGGGCATCAGCAGGACGGCCTTCCTCGACCAGATAATTACCCAGATGTTGTTTGACGACGGCTAATTTTGAATCCGCTTTGTCTGCTTCCAGAAACAACCCGGCAGCCTGTCTCGGCTGTCCCATTCGTTTCAGAAATTTTCCGTACAAAATGAGAGCGTGTACGTCTTTTTCGTTGTCACTGAGATAGGACTCGTAGGCAGAGACAATTTCCTGTGCCTGCCTAGTGAGTTCTTCTTCGGCCAAAGGCTGTGTGGGAACGGAGGCATTTTTCAGGAATTGCGATTGCTTTTCAAGAATAGAGGCAAGCCTCTGAGCCGCAAGAGTGGTACCGTTCTCAGGGAGACTGCTTTTGGGTTTTGGATCTGAAAGTTGTGGAAGCACCATCAGGATCAAGACCAATCCCAATATTCTTAAAGGGGAGTTATTCATTTATAGATTCCAGAGAAAATGACTTTGAATCCGATCATTTTCAAGCTTGGAAGAAGGCGTGCGATTCCTCTATTGTCGTATTTCGTGGAATTTCTTCGAAAGTTATCCCGAAAAAATTCTTTGCCTGTCGCAGTTTTGCTTGCATTAACATGCGGCCCGATTGTCGCACAGGAAAAAGATCATTGGCATCCCGACGTCACTTACGCCGAGATTGTAAAACGAGCGCAAGCTCACTCACCCTATTTTCAAGGACTCTTGGGTATTTACCTTAGAGCGGGCGAGGAAGGTATCGCTGTAGACCTGAAGTTGTCCCAGCAATGGTCTAAGGTCGCGGCTCGAAAGCATCCATTCGGCTTGTACAACCTTGCCAATCTAGCCATGCACGACGGCAATATCGACCTAGCCACGGAATACTACCAGGACGCTGCCTTGCGCTTGGAAAGAACCGCGTCCCAAGGAGACGCCGTTGCTCTTTTCTGCATGGGAGAAATTGACTTCCAGCTCATCCCGACAAATGTGCCACGAGCAGTCGAGAACTTCCGAAAATCTGCCGAAAAAGGTTTTCCCTTGGCTCAGGCGACACTGGGTTCACTTTGCCTAAAAGGTCTCGAGATTCGAGGACACGACGTGACAAAAGGCATAGAACTGCTCTCGTCGGCTGCACGCAGGCGCTCGCTTTCCGCACGCTTCAACCTTGGCATGGCTTATTACAATGGCGATGGCGTTCCAAGGGACATGCGAAAAGCTGCTCGATGGTTTCAACTGGCCGTAAGGCAGAATTTCTCAGAGGCCCAGTACACCTTAGGTGTTTTGATGCTCGAGGGAGAGGAAGGATTGCCGAAAAACTTCGACGAGGGCATGAGGTTGATCAAGCTTGCGGCTAATCAGGGACATCTAGGCGCAAAGGATGAATTGCATAAGAGAGTTGATGCGCCTACCGCAAGCACCGTACGAAACAATACGGACACCGTCAAAGTTCAGGAAGCGAAGAAATACTACACAGGAACTGGAGTCCCTCAGGATTATCGCAGAGCTTTCGCTCTCTTTTCCCCCTTGGCTCAGAAGGGGAACGCCGTTGCGGCTCGTTATCTGGGCCTTATGCTTCTGACGGGACGAGGTTGCGAGAAAAACATTGGGCAGGCCAAGCAATGGCTCCAGCACTCATCAGGCAAGGGCGATGCCGAGGCAACCCGGATACTGTCTCAATACTCTGCCCTCTTTCGTTAACTACGCCTTCAGAAGAACGAAAAACATCACAAGTCGAACTCGAGGAACGCCTCGATTGCATGGGAATCGAGTCTCTCAAAATCCGTTGCGTTTGAAGTGGAAAAGTATTTGTAGCCAAGTCGCCCAGACAGGTTGTCGGTAAAACGATAACCTAATCCAGTTGATAGCTGATATGCAAAAAGAGTTTCTTTAAAGCTATGTTTTTTCGAGGGCCGCTGAATCTTTGCAAGACTCGGCCCTATCCCGAGACCTAGGTAAAAGACATTCGACTGCCAATAGTCCCATTCCCAGCCCAAGTTCGCCATAAAGGCATTTACCTCGGCGTGCCCCCAATCACTTCGCTCGTCGTTATAGGACCGCTGCGACAACTCCATGCCTAGCCTGAAGTGCCCGAAGTCAATTCCTGCCCCGGCACCGATCAAATAACCATTCTCGTAATCGGCTGTGCCTCCATCCTTCGGGATGTCGACACTTCCTGGAATTACAAAACCACTAAAAATTTGAAAGTAATAATTTCTTCTTGAGGGCCGTTCTTCAATGTTGGAACCGATTCTGGGTGGTCTTCTCTCTCTAACTTGAGAAGAAAGAGGAAGTTGATTGGGAGAAGGTTGCGTTGCGGGAGGAGAAGGCGGTGGGAGAACCGGTGGATTTTTGAGACTTTCAGTTGGTTCGGGGGGTGCTGAAGGAATCTTTGATTTCGGAGGTAATGCCTGACCGGCTTGAAGTGCCTTAAGCCTCAACTGGGCTTGCTCCATGATCTCGGCATGACGTTGAAGACGCAGTTCATTATCATGCAGCCTTCGCTGCAATTCCACTGCTTTTTCATCAATATCCGCTATGCGTTGCTGGAAATTTTGAGCATTTGCAGCAAAGGTTGCTGCGAATGACATGAAGATTGTTTTAAACAGTTTTCCTTTCATGATGATTCTCACATGATATAATCTAGCTCTTGGGCAGATGACTTGAAAACAAAGGCTCAGGCAGCTCAGTGGCAAGATGAAAAAAGAAGAGGAAGGTTCTCCCATCAGTATTCCGATAGACGGAACATTGGATCTTCACGGCTTCAATCCTTCCGAAATTTCAGAGTTGGTTGAAACGTACTTGGGCGAGTGTAGGTCATGCGGAGTGATGAGTGGGAGATTGATTCATGGCAAAGGAATAGGCACTTTGCGGGAAAACGTGCATGCCGTCCTCAGAAGAATTCCCTTCGTCGTTGACTTCAAGTTGGGAGACGAGACCTCGGG
>CAZNWO010000007.1:25139-47126 GCA_964576585.1 uncultured Puniceicoccaceae bacterium
CCATTGGCTGATGTTTTCTTCAATTCACTTTTTCCAACAGAAACAAGTGATTGCAATAAACCTCATTCGGTTCGACTTGCGGATAAAGATGATCATTACGAAGGTCATCTGGAGTTACCCGGGTTTTCCAAGAAAGAGGTAGTTCTTCAAGTGGAGGAACAAACGCTGTCGATTTCGGCCGAGAGGGAGGATACGGAATGCGAATCCAGGCCTTCCGTTCGGAAATTTAATCACACTATTGATTTACCCGAGGATTGTCAGGCGAACAAGGCAAAGGCATCTCTCGTAAACGGTATCCTTAGCTTCTCCTTTCCAAAAATTGTAAAAGCAAAGCCCATCGAGATTAAGATTTCCTGAGATAGCTGCAATCACTTGGGCATAATACAAAGGGCGAACCGCACGGTTCGCCCTTTTTCTTGCATCGTACGCTGAAATGAGAACCCTACTTCCCTTAGATGTCCGAACTTCTTCCAATTTGGGACAAGTCTGAATTGATCCTTAAAGGCTTCGGTCATGGCAGGAGGCTTGTCGTCACTGCTCCAACAGGTTCCGGAAAATCGACGCAACTACCTCAAATGATTTTGGATTCCTCGGAAACCGAAGGTCAGATTGTTGTGCTGGAACCTCGCAGAATAGCCGCCCGAATGCTGGCTCGACGCGTTGCGAGCGAAAGAGGTTCCAGTGTTGGAGAGGAGGTCGGCTATTCGGTTCGCTTTGATAATAAAACTTCCCGACAAACCAAAATTGCATACGTCACGGAAGGCCTTCTACTGCGTCGCCTGCTTTCTGAACCAGAGTTAAATGGTGTTTCCACGCTAATTTTCGATGAGTTTCACGAAAGAAACCTTGATGCCGATCTAGCATTGGCTCTTGCCAAGCAATTATCTGAAAGCCTGAGACCAGATCTTGGCATCGTGGTGACTTCCGCGACAATTCCCCCCGGTCCAATCATGAAATTCCTGGGCAACTGTCCCTTGATCGAGTTGTCCGGAAGATCTTTTCCTGTCGAAATTTCCTATTCCGGCACTTGCCCAAGGGATGCGATATGCACATCTGCTGCCAACCAAGTCATAGAACTGGCGCCACGATCCCAAGGTGACTTCTTGGTTTTTATGCCGGGAGCTTATGAAATTCGGAAGACCCTTTCGGAGCTTCAAGGCTCCCCTGCCCTTCGGGATTTCGACTTGTTGCCTCTTTATGGAGATCTTTCTCCCGATCGACAAGATGCAGCGGTCTTGCCAAGTTCCCGCCGCAAGGTGGTTGTAGCCACAAACGTGGCAGAAACCTCTCTAACCATTGACGGCGTTCGTGTCGTGATTGACTCAGGTTTGGCCAAGAAATCCTCCTTCGACAGCACTCGAGGCATAAATTCGATTTTGCCTGAACCCATCAGCTTGGCATCAGCAGACCAACGGGCAGGACGAGCCGGACGAACAGCTCCTGGCCTCTGCATTCGATTATGGAGTGAAAAACAACAATCGAACCGACAAGAATCAGAGATACCCGAAGTGCTTCGCGTTGACTTGAGCCAGACCGTTCTCTCATTGCTGTGCGCGGGCATTTCCTGTCGAGAGCTCTCTTGGCTCGAGCCACCCGAGGAGCGGGCTCTGGCCAAGGCGGAATCCTTGCTAAAGGACCTCGGAGCTGTTGATTCTAACGGAAAGCCGACAGAAACAGGACAAGCTATGGCCGCCTACCCTCTGCATCCAAGACACGCAAGGGCACTATGCGAAGCAATCGACAGGGACTGCTCATACCCAGTTGCATTGGCTTTGTCCCTTGCCCAGGATCGCTCCATTCTTCTTCCGACTCGCGACAAGGATGTCCTGACTCGGCGGGATGAATTGTTTGACGTCGCAAACGAACCTTTTGAATCCGATTTCCTCTATCTTCTAAGGGCTTGGGCTTACGCTTCCGAGAGAAACTTCGATCCTTCTCCTTGCCGAGTGCTTGGAATTCATGCCGGCAGATGCCGACAAGCCGACAAGCTTGCCTGCAGGTTGCTCGCGATTACGGGCGTGAAAACTCAAAGAGATCTTACCTTTGACCCTATCGATTTCACAAAATCCATCTTGTCCGCATTTCCTGAACACGTGGGAAAACGGCGCAACCGAGGAACGCTCGTCTATTCCCTGTCCAATGGAAAGAACGGGGAACTCAGGCGTCGCAGCATGGCTCGAGATGCAGAATTCCTCGTGACTGCTGAGCTCGAGGAAATCGAGCTTCGCGGCCAAGTCGGGTTAGTCTTGGGCCTTGCCACAGAGATTCGCGAAGAGTGGCTGAGCGAACTTTTTCCAAATGCCGTCACTCATCAAATTGAAACCTACTTTGACCAAGATTCGCGGACTGCAGTCTCCAGGCGCTCGACAAAATTTAGAGAGCTTCTGTTGTCGGAAAAGGATGAGGGCGAACCATCCCCGGAGGATGCCGCTGCCGCAATAGCAGAGGAAATTCTTGCCGGACGTCTTCGCCCCAAGAAGTGGGACGCTAAAGCGGAGCGCTTGGTTGCTCGTATCAATTTCGCAGCCAAGCATTGTCCCCAGCTTGAGGTTGAACCCATCGAGGATGAAGCCAAGCGAGTATTGTTCCAGCAATTCTGCTATGGAGAGAAAACCTGGCGGCCCTTAAGGAACAAGGAAATTCTGCCCTTGCTGGAGTCTTGGCTTTCGCCTGAACAGACGGCAGCCCTGCCTTCGCTGGTTCCCGAGGAAATCCCCCTCCCCAACAAGAAACGGCCCGCTCGCCTTCGCTACGATTCCGATGGCGAGACTACGCTTTCAGCAACAATTCAAGATTTCTATGATCTCATGGAAACGCCTACAATTGCCGGAGGTCGCTACCTCCTACGTCTGGAAATTCTAGCTCCAAACCGAAGACCCGTACAGGTGACTCGCGACATCAAGGGATTTTGGCAAGACTCGTACCCTGAGGTGAAGAGAGAACTTGCCGGACGTTACCCGAAGCACGAATGGAGGTGAATGAGAAGCTTCACAAAGTCTTGCGATTGCCAGGCAACCTTGCAGAAATCTTCCGTTGGAGATTTTTCGGTTTGCCGAGCTCTGCGGATCGAGCCGAGCGTGGACGATTCGGAGAATGGTGCGCGAGAGGTCATCTGGCTCGAAAAGGTTTGTACGTCCTGTTCGTCAACTGGAGGAATCCCTCCGACCTTCGGGATGAGATCGACCTGATTTGCAAGGAGCGGGAAGTGCTTGTCTTCGTCGAGGTTCGTGCCCGGACGGCTGGAGCACCCGTATCAGGCTATCACAGCATTTCAGCTCGTAAGAAAAAGGCCTTGCTCAAGGCATGCAGAAGCTATCTCAACTCCAGAAGGGAAAGGCCCGATCATTTCAGGTTCGACGTCGTGGAAGTCGATTTACCGGAGGACGGGAACGAAAAGCCTAAAATTTTCCATCACGAAAACGTTGCATTGTTTCCATCTCGCTTTCATTAGAGATTGGTCTAGTCCGCAAAATGGAAGAAAACAAACAAACATCCGACAGAACGCCTGCTCCCACCATTCTCGTTATCTTCGGGGCATCGGGCGACCTGACCGCCCGAAAACTGGTTCCCGCATTGTACAACCTCGGCTGCGAGAATCTTCTCCCGGAACACTTCCATCTGATCGGTTATGGAAGAAGCTCCATGACCGACGACGCCTTCCGCGATTCCATGAAGAAGGCTGTTTCCGAATATTCCCGCAGTCCTTTTAAGGACGATTTGTGGAATCGTCTTTCACCCAATTTCTCCTACCACGCCGGACCTTACGACGATTTGGATTCCTTTCGCGCCCTCTCCGAAAAGATCAAAGAGATAGAGGATTCAAAGGATGTTGATTTCCAATGCCTCTTTTACGTCTCGACACCACCGGGGGTCTTTAAGCCAATACTTGAAAATCTCGGCAACAGTGGGCTCGCCAGAAGGCATCGACGAACGGCTTTTGCCTCAAAGGTAGTGGTGGAAAAGCCTTTTGGGCGAGACTTGGAAACTGCATGTGAATTGAACGCCGTGATAACGAGACGCTTCGAGGAATCGCAGGTTTTTCGTATCGATCACTATCTGGGCAAGGAAACCGTCCAGAGTCTCCTTGCCCAAAGATTCTCCAACGTGATTTTCGAACCCGTCTGGAATAGGCATCACGTTTCTTGCGTCCAAATAACGGTTGCAGAAGACTTGGGCGTCGGTTCTCGAGGTGGTTATTACGACAGGAGCGGCGCGCTGCGGGACATGGTCCAGAACCACGTCATGCAACTCTTGGCTCTTACCGCGATGGAACCACCCTCCTCCCTCGACCCCGAAGCGATTCGGGACGAAAAAGTAAAGGCACTGAAGGCGATTCGCCCGCTCGACCTTGAGGGAGACGACACAGACGTCGTGAGGGCGAGATATCGAGCAGGACTTGTGAACGGAGACAAGGCAATCGGCTATCTGGAGGAGGAAGGCATCCCCGAAGACTCGATCACCGAAACTTTTGCCGCCCTAAGGCTCAGTCTGGACAATTGGCGCTGGAAGGGAGTTCCGTTCTACCTGCGTTCGGGAAAGCGCATGGCGCGTAAGGTGAGTGAGGTAGCGGTTCTTTTTCGCCGACCACCAGCAATACTCTTCAGCGAAGGAGACCGTTTCAACGTTTCTCCCAACTGCCTCGTTCTTAGGATTCAACCCGACGAAGGTGTTACCCTCACCTTGAACTCCAAGACACCTGGCATTGAGACTCGACTACAGCCCGTCGAATTGTCTTTCGGTTACGAGACCACCTTCCAATCGAATACCCCGGAAGCTTACGAACGACTTATTCTCGATGCCATGAATGGGGACGGCACACTGTTCATTCGGGGAGACGAAACCGAAACCTCGTGGGGAATTTTCTCGCCTGTCCTCGAACGCTGGGCTGAAGACGGTTCCAAAGGCATGGAGTCCTACACTGCGGGAACCTTTGGACCGCTCGCGGCTGACAAGTTACTGCTTCGGGATGGCCATGAATGGCGGCTTCAAGCAGGTTGAATCAGTATTTCCTTCTAGAACAACTCCTCGATTGGACTGTCGTTCGACATAGCCAGAATTTCGCTGGGAAGACCCGACTTGAGGCGAAGTTCTCCAAGGTCAAACAGATGGTGCAATATAGTAGCAGTTAAGTTTTCTGGACCATATGGATTGGTTGAGGGGTGAGCGGCATGGGCATCGGATTCACCAATTACTTGGCCTACTTTCAAACCACCACCGGCCAATAGCAGCGAAGTGAGGTTTCCGTAGTGGTCCCGACCACCGTTCTTGTTGAGTTTTGGCGTGCGCCCCATCTCGCCGGTAACAATTAAGAGCACTTCCTCATTCAGCCCCCTATCGTAAAGATCCTGCACGAATGCAGCCACCGCATGGTCAACCTGACCTCCCATCGGATAGATGCCGGTCATGCCCTTGGGACTGTTGTTATTTGCGTGGTAATCCCAACCGCAGTCGGAAACCGTGACAAAGGAACAGCCTGATTCGCACAGCCTCCTTGCCATGAGCATCTGAAGCCCAAGCAAGTTGGTTGCCCTGCGCATATCACCCCACTTTTGGAGATCACGAGCGTCGAAAAGGGGTCTAGTGTCGTATTTCTCCAAAGTCCTCTTGTCTTCCTTTGAAAGATCGAATGCCGATGCTACGCCGTTTTGAACGACATCGAACGCCTGCCGGCAGAAATGGTCTGCACCCTCTAGCGATTCGTCGGAATCGAGGCTTCTCTTGATTCCGTCGAGACCGTTCAAGAGACTCTTTCTGTCGACAAACCTTTCCGATGGAATCCGAAGCTCCATATTTTCCTTGGCGATCCCACCTCCAGCTGGGTTGAAGGCAGAATAGGTGGACCCCAAGGTGCCGGGATCAGTCAGGGTCGGCAATGCGCCTGTCTCGAAATTGCTCCCAAGCTTCAAGCCGTCCTGAACAGCTTCGGGAAGCACGAGACAATTGTTCGGCATTCCCGTAGCCTGGTTGTTAGTTCCCATGATACGCGTGCTGATAGCACTGGTGGCGGCTTTCATGGAGTTTCCGCCACTGGTGACCGAGAGATAGGTATGCCCACCATTTCTGGATTGGTAAGATCTCACAATGGCCAATTTGTCCGCCATCTTTGCCAACTGAGGAAAAGTGGAACCGAAGGTAACGCCCGGAATCTTGGTTGGGATCTCACCGGTAATGCTACGATATTCCGCCGGTGCCGTCATTTTCGGATCGAAAAATTCAATATGCGGAGGCCCTCCTTGCAAGAAAAGCAACACCACGGATTTGTTTTTAAGTGGCTTACCTTTTGCCAAGGCATCAGACTTGGCTTGAAGCAAGCCGGGCAAAGAAAAACCTCCCAAACCCAATGCCCCTGCTCTCAGAAAATCCCTGCGACCAAATCCTGCGCAAGTCTGATTAAGCTTATCGTCTGTAATGGAAAGCATGTCACAATATACATCGATTTGGGGTATTCCAGCAATCGCTTAATGTTACTTCGGCAAACTTTTGCTCGGACAATCTTAATGCTTTCCTGCTAGCATTAAGATTTGCGTCAGGGAGCATTTTTCTTGAAAGATGCAAGCCTGATCGGATTTAGAACGGAATAAATTCATGACGTTCGGTCCTGAACCAGATTCATGAAATTTCAAGTTACAAGATTCCTCCCTTTTTTGATTATTTGTCCACTTTTGTCCGAGATTTCCGGCAAGATTCGATTCAATCGCGACATACGGCCCATTCTTTCCGAACACTGCTTTGCTTGTCACGGGCCTGATTCCAACACCCGCAAGGCAAAGTTGAGGCTGGACGAGATGGAGTCCGCGACAAAGCTCAGGGACGGAGAAAAGGTGGTTTTCCCAGGTAATCCCGGTGCCAGCATCTTGATGCACAGAATTCTGAGCGAAGATCCCGACGAGATCATGCCTCCTACCAAGACCAAGCGTAGGCTTTCCGACAAGCAGAAGAAAATACTGGGCCAATGGATTTCCGAAGGCGCCGGATATGAAAGACATTGGTCCTACGAAAAACCCAAGCGCCCACCCGTTCCTGAGGTTGCTGAAAAAAGTTGGCCCCTCAATACTGTGGATAAGTTCATCCTTTCCAGACTTGAAAATGAAAACCTGCGCCCAATGGGACAAACGGATCGTTATGCCCTTTTGCGACGCGTTTCGCTAGACCTCACGGGACTGCCTCCATCCATCGAGAAGGTCGAGTCCTTTGTAAAGGATGCCTCATCCGATGCCTATGAGCGAGAGGTAGATCGTCTTCTGAGCTCCAAGGCTTATGGCGAACATTGGGCGAGACACTGGCTGGACTTGGCTCGCTATGCGGACAGTGCCGGCTACGCGGACGACCAACCTCGCACTATTTGGGGATATCGAGACTGGGTCATCCGCGCCTTTAACGACAACAAGCCTTTCGACGAGCTAACCATCGAACAACTCGCAGGAGATCTTCTCCCCAATCCAAGCAATGACCAATTGACTGCCACAGCATTCCATCGAAACACCCAAACAAACAATGAAGGCGGTACGAATGACGAGGAATTCAGGAACGCCGCGATCGTGGACAGAGTAAACACCACAATGGCCGTTTGGATGGGCACGACCATGAATTGCGCCCAATGCCATGACCACAAGTACGATCCCTTGTCCCAAGAAGAATACTTCAGGCTTTTTGCTATCCTGAACAACACTCAAGATGCCGATCGTCGGGATGAGTCCCCCACCCTTAAGGTCTTTTCTATGGAGCAAAAGAAAAACAAGGAGGAAATTGCGGAAAAGCTCAAGAAACTGGAGGCGAAACTTGCCAAATTCAAAGCCCGAACGCCTGCATCCTTTCAGCCATGGATTGAGAAATTTTCAAACCCGATCCATTCCGTACCTACAGAATACGAAAGAACAAAGGATGGAACATTTACAGTCGAAATTCCCGAAGGTCGTTTCGAGGGCATTGAACTCGTCTCTTCTTCTGCGATCAAGGCTCAGGCTGCTTTCGAGCTTGATCGACCCGATGGCAAACCCGGGCAATTGGGTCGCTTCGTCCGTGTGACCAACCTAGTGGACAGCGGTTTTCTCCACCTTGCCGAAGTCGAGGTTTTCTCCGGCCAGAAAAACCTCTCGCCCGAAGGAACCGCCAAGCAGATAAGCACAGATTTCGCTGGACCAGCAAAATACGCAAACGACGGCAATAAGAACGGCAAGTATACCGGCAAAAGTGTTTCTCATACCGGACTTGCCAAAAATCCTTGGTGGGAAGTTGATTTGGGAAAAGAGTTCTCGATCTCGAAAGTCAACGTCTGGAACCGTACGGACAACGGAACCGCCGAACGCATAAAGAAATTCCAAATCGAAGTTTTTGACCACGATCACAAAGTCGTCTGGAAACGAGAGATCAACAAGGTTCCCAAACCTTCCTGCTCCGAATCTCTGGACAGCGCCAGATTGGTTTCCGCCCTACCCTTCCCGCGAATCGGAAAGGCAAGTTTGTTTCAGTTTGCCACACCCTTGGAGAGAGATGGCGACAAGTTTCTTAGTATTCAGGTGAAGAATCTAGCCCAATCCCCAATCAAGGGAATAAGACTTGTCCCAACCCTTCCTACTAGACTTGAGGCCAACTTACCCAAACCTGTTTTTTCACTTCTGTCCACACCCAGCCAGATTCTTACCAAGGATCAAATCGACCAAATCAAGACCTACCATGTTTCCGACAAAACTGAATTCAAGAAAATCGAAAAGGAAATTGCAGATGTGGGAAACAACCTTCGAAACATAAAACCTTTTACAACCGTTCCCATTCTTAGGGAATTGGATACAAACAAGAGGAGACAAACCCATATACAGATTCGCGGCAACTTTCTCCAAAAGGACAGGGAAGTTTCTTCAGGCTTTCCTTCAGTTTTTCACAAAGGATCCGAAAACCCCGACCGAATGAATCTTGCGAAATGGTTGGTTTCAGCAGAGAATCCACTCACTGCAAGGGTTATCGCCAATCGCTACTGGGAAGCTCTTTTTGGCACAGGAATCGTGGCCAGCAGCGAAGAATTTGGCTCCCAAGGTGAACTTCCCTCCCATCCTGAATTGCTCGATTGGCTCGCCACCGAGTTGATTCGTTTGGATTGGGACCTCAAGGAATTTCTAAAGCTGCTAGTGAGTTCGGCAACTTACAGACAAGATTCCAGATGCGACCAACGAACACTTGACGTTGATCCCTACAATCGACTGCTTGCGAGGGGGCCTCGTCTCAGGCTTAGCGCCGAAATGGTTCGGGACCAAGCCCTCTTCGCCGGAGGGTTGCTGAGCCGAAGGATGTATGGTCCACCCATCAAGCCGCCGCAGCCAAGCATGGGTCTCTCGGCAGCTTTTGGTCCAGGGCTTGATTGGCAGACGAGCAAGGGCGAAGAAAAATTTCGAAGAGGCATTTACGTTCACTGGAGAAGAAGTAATCCCTATCCCTCGATGGTTGCCTTTGATGCACCAAACAGGTTTGTATGCAACGTGCGCCGCAGCTCCACCAATACCCCGCTTCAAGCTCTTGTAACTCTTAACGACCCAGTCTACGTCGAAGCGGCTCAGGCTCTTGCGCGTCGCATGATTGCGGAGGGCGGGGCGAACGAAAACTCACGATTGCGTCACGGGTTTCGCCTTTGCCTAACTCGTAACCCATACCCATCCGAAATCGCAAAGCTCAGTGAGTTGTTGAAAAAAGCGATGCAATCTTATGAGCAAGATGAAAATGCCGCAAAGCAATTGGCGACAGTACCAATCGGTCCCATTCCATCAGGCATGAAACCAGTTGAACTCGCATCCTACACCGTCGTCTCAAATATCATGCTAAATTTGGACGAAGTCTTTCAAAAAAGATAAAGCAATGAACCTACGAGAAGAATCCCTATACATTAAAACCCGGCGAGAGTTTTTGGGAACCGGAGGCTTAGGCCTAGGCGGAATCGCCATGGCAAGCATGTTAAGCAAACAGCTCGGAGCAAACACAGAGATCGATCCATCCCATCCCCAAAAGCCCCGAGATTCGCATTTGGATCCGAAGGCAAAGAGAGTGATCTACCTTCATATGACGGGCTCTCCCCCTCACCTAGACCTTTTCGATCACAAACCGGAACTGGTCAAGAGAGACGGTGAGAAATGCCCGGATGAGTTTCTCAAAGGAAAGCGATTTGCATTTACCTCCGGTGTACCCAAGTTGATGGGAACCCCGCACGAATTCAAGCAGTACGGGCAGTCGGGGGCATTGTTTTCCGATGCACTACCGAACTTGTCGAAGTTGGCCGATGAACTGACGTTCGTCAAATCAATGACCACGGACCAGTTCAACCATGCTCCTGCCGAACTCTTACTCTACACAGGCAGCTCAATTGCCGGTAGACCTAGCATGGGCTCTTGGGTTACCTATGGCTTGGGTTCCGAGAATCAGGATTTGCCCGGATTCGTTGCGCTCATCTCCAGTGGCGTTCAGCCAAACGGGGGCAAGAATTCCTTTGGGAACGGATTTTTGCCAAGTGTTTTTCAAGGTGTACAGTGTCGGTCCAAAGGAGATCCTGTCCTCTATGTCTCCGATCCCAAGGGTTTACCTAGGCATTTGAGACGAGCCGGTCTAGATACCCTCAACGACCTTAACCGCATGCAGGCTAAAGAATTGGGCAGCCCCGAGACCATTACCAGAATTGCCCAATACGAAATGGCCTTTCGCATGCAGGCTTCTGTCCCGGAAGTAATGGACATAGCCGATGAACCGCCGCATGTCTTGGAGCGATATGGTGCAAAACCGGGGGCCTCAAGCCTTGCGAACAATTGCCTGCTGGCTCGACGACTGGCAGAAAAGGGAGTCCGCTTCATCCACTTGTTCGATTGGGGCTGGGACTTTCACGGCACCAATCCCGGAGGAGCTCTTGGCGATGGTTTGCGAAAGAAGTGCTCAACCATGGACAAGCCCGTTGCAGCTCTCATCAATGACCTAAAGCAAAGAGGCATGCTTGAAGACACCTTAGTGGTATGGGGTGGAGAATTCGGGCGAACTCCATTCAGGGAAGGCAGGACAGCAGGAGGGAAGAATCTTGGTCGCGATCATTTTCCTGATGTTTACACGATGATGTTTGCAGGTGGTGGACTAAAGCCTGGCTATACCTACGGTTCGAGCGATGAACTTGGTTTCAAGGTCGCCTCGGACAAGGTTCATGTACACGATCTACAAGCAACCATACTGCATCTATTGGGACTGGATCACGAAAGATTAACCTACAAGTTCCAAGGCCGCAGGTACCGCTTGACCGATGTCCATGGTCGGGTGATTCATGACCTGATTGCTTGATTCGATCTGGTTCCGCTTTTCGATTAGAGAGCACATTCTTATATATTAAATAAGAAAATTTTGCTAAGTTTTAGCCTTTTGTGCTGAAACTGCTTGCTTCACTTCGGGTTGGCTTCATTTTTGAGGTTTTCAATCAAACCCTCCTTTAGCTATGGCTAAAAAAGAAAACAACCAAACAACCGCAACCGGCAACGCAGACCTAGATTTGGCTGTTGCCGGAATAAACAAGAAGTTCGGCGACGGCGCCCTCATGCGCTTGGGCGATGCAACTAAGATGAACGTGTCCGTCATATCAACAGGATCCATTGCGGCGGATCTTGCTTTGGGCGTCGGTGGCTTACCCCGTGGTAGAATTGTAGAAATCTACGGACCCGAGTCATCAGGCAAAACAACCTTCTGCCTTAGCGTAATTGCAGAAGCCCAACGTCAAGGAGGCACGGCTGTGTTCGTCGACGTCGAACATGCCTTGGATCCTAGGTATGCCAAGGTAGTTGGTGTCGACCTCGACAACCTCATGGTTTCTCAACCGGAGAGTGGTGAGGACGCACTGAATATTACTGAAACCCTCATACGTTCGGGTGCAATCGACGTCATCGTGCTAGACTCGGTAGCCGCATTGGTGTCTCGACAAGAGTTGGATGGACAAATGGGCGACACTACAGTGGGTCTACAGGCTCGAATGATGAGTCAGGCGATGCGTCGGCTGACTGCTGCAATAGCAAAAACGAACTGCGTCTGTATTTTCACCAATCAAATAAGAGAAAAAATAGGCGTAATGTTCGGCAGTCCTGAGACAACACCTGGGGGGCGTGCCCTTAAATTCTTTTGCTCTGTCCGGATGGATATTAGAAGAATCGGTCAAATCAAGGAGTCCAATGGCACTGTTACGGGTTCTCGTACCCGACTTAAGATTGTTAAGAACAAGGTAGCACCACCATTTACGGCCTGTGAGTTCGACATTATGTACAATGAGGGTATCTCACGTACTGGATCTGTAATAGATCTCGCATTAGAGCATAAGATTTTAGTAAAGAAAGGTGCGTGGATTTCCTATGAAGGCGACTTGGTCGGTCAAGGAAGGGAAGCTGCTAAACAGGCTTTGGCAGAGAACCCCGAATTGATGACCAATTTAACGAGTCTCATCCATGAAAAGGTCCAAGTCAGCGTTGGATCGGTACTCGCCCAGAGCGACAAGGAAGAAAGCTAACTTCGGAAAAGGTGTCTGCTGGTGATACTGTCGTGGCAACTGCCACGCCCTTCGGTGAGTCTGCGTTGGCAGTTTTGAGAATCAGCGGTTCTCTCTGCGAAACAATCGTCGGAGAAGCCCTTGGAGTCCCCTACCCTACCCCAAGGCATGCACATCTGTCCATTTATACGGATTTGCTCGGTAATACATTGGATGAGATCATATTTCTATATTTCACCAAGGGGAAATCTTATACAGGTGAAGTTTCCATCGAAATCAGCACCCATGGCAACCCCTTGATCACTAAGAAGATATTAGATGATCTAGTTGCCAGAGGATGTCGATTAGCTGAACCTGGCGAGTTCACCCGAAGGGCCTTTTTGTCTGGACGCATTGATATGACTCAAGCCGAATCCGTTGCAGCCTTGATCCGCGCTAAATCAGATCGTGCATTAATTGCTGCTCAAAGACAGCTCCGCGGTGCATTAGGTGAAAAAATTGTGCAAATACAATCGGACCTAGTTGGTCTGAGGGCTCGCCTAGAAGCTTATGTCGACTTTCCCGAAGAGGATTTACCCACGGAAAATCAATCACACTCCATTGAATTCTTTAATAATATTATTGAAAAAATAAAATGTCTAAGGAGAAGTGCCTCGTATGGACGCATCCTTAATTCAGGTATAAAATGCCTCATCGTAGGTCGAGCCAATGCAGGAAAAAGCACCTTGTTCAATTGGTTCTGTGGAGAAGATCGAGCAATTGTAAGTGATACACCGGGAACAACACGCGATTATCTTTCTTGTCGTACGGAAATTGCAGCATTTGAAGTTGAAATCATTGACACCGCCGGGATACGAAAAGGTGAATCCAGCATAGAAAAGATCGGAATGGAAAAAACTCTCTCTCTTGCCGAGACTGCCGATTATTTTATTTACGTCTTGGATAGCGCCCTACCCTACCATCCTCATGAACACACTGCCCTCTTTAAATTTCTCAACTCCCAAAACAGTGTGCTTCTTCAAAATAAATCGGATCTTCCGGATAGCACGGAGAAACCTGACTTTCTTTCCGATTGTCAACGAATTCTGACTTCACTTCAATCTCAGAAAGGATTCGATGAATTCCTTGAATTATTTTCGAAAATATTAAATTCATCAGCCCCGCCTTGCAATGATGATAACGTTGTCATAAATTCACGACACGATACTTGTCTTCAAGTAAGTGAAAACTCCTTGGAAGAGGCTCGTTCAAGACTTCAACAAGGAAGTATTGAATTGAGTCTGCATGATATCTGCCGGGCATTGGATTCGCTTGGTGAAATTGTCGGCATGACTGACAACGAAACGATGCTCGACAAGCTTTTCCAAAACTTTTGCATTGGCAAGTGAGCACCGCATTAAAATTCAGCAAGGATAGCCCATATGATGTAATTGTATGCGGCGCTGGTCATGCTGGTTGCGAAGCAGCTTTAGCAGCAGCACGTAGAGGAGCAGAGGTACTGTTGCTCACAGGAAATATCGATACTGTCGCACAGATGAGCTGCAATCCTGCAATCGGAGGTCAGGCAAAAGGTCAGATCGTCCGAGAAATTGATGCTCTCGGAGGCGAGATGGCGCTTAATGCAGATTTTACCGCAATACAGTTTAAATTATTGAATACCTCAAAGGGACCTGCAGTACAAGCACCACGAGCTCAATGCGATAAAAAGGCATATCAATTTAGAATGAAACATGTTCTGGAATTGTCGGATAATCTTACAGTTTTTCAGACTATGGTTAACGGTCTGATCGTCTCTGACGGTAAATGCATCGGAGTGAAAACAGCACTAGAAATTAATTTTTATGCCAAAGCAATAGTGGTCACTACCGGAACTTTTCTTCGTGGGTTGATGCATGTTGGTAAAAACAAAAGTGAAGGAGGTCGACTGGGCGACCATGTCGCCAAAGGTTTATCCTCCGACTTCATGAAATATGGCATAAACTTGGAAAGATTAAAGACAGGTACTCCTCCTCGATTACTTGGAAAGAGCATTAACTTTGAAGGGCTTGACGTACAACATGGAGACAAAAACCCTATACCATTCGCATTCTACGACACACGTTCCGATGATGAGACGTTCCACGTAGAACGTTCGGGTCGATGGTTCCATGTGGAACATTCTTCACAGTCAAATGGCAATCTTCCTTACTCGGACCGCAAACAGGTTTCCTGCATGCTCACCAGGACTACACCGAAAACTTCTAAAATCATTCGTGAGAACCTCAATCTTTCTCCATTGTATAGAGGTGACATTGAAGGCACAGGTCCGAGATACTGCCCAAGTATCGAAGACAAGATTGTTCGATTTGCCGACAAGGAAGGTCATTTAATTTATCTAGAACCAGAAGGACTAAACACAGATGAATGGTATATAAACGGTTTATCAACCAGCTTGCCCTTTGACATACAAAATGAAATCATCTCAACAATCCCGGGTTTGGAGAATGCCGTGATCTTAAGACCCGCGTATGCAGTTGAATATGACTTTGCTCCACCCACTCAATTAAGCAAAAGCTTGGAATCAAAGAAGCTTGAAGGACTATTTTTCGCTGGACAAATAAACGGCACCTCGGGTTATGAGGAAGCTGCTTGCCAAGGCTTACTTGCTGGCGTCAACGCATCTGCAAAATGTTTTGAAGAAGAGCCAATGATTGTCGGACGTGACATAGGTTATCTAGGAGTTCTTGTGGACGATTTAGTGACAAAAGGTACGCGTGAACCCTACAGGATGTTTACCAGTCGAGCAGAGCATCGGTTGCTGTTTAACCATGGTAGTTCAGAACTGCGTTACCTAGGTTTAGCAGAGTCCTTCAGGCTATTGTCCAAATCGAGATTAAATGCCATTAAGAAAAAATTACAGAATGTAGATCATTGGGTGATCGAACTTGAAGACAAAAAGTTTGATGGAAAATCAACATTCGGAGATTTTCTAAGAAAGGGTGGGGGAGTAGACAACCTGCCCAATAAATTCTTGGAACTAGACGAACCTGCGCGTGATGAAATCCTCTACAGAATTCGATATTCCGGTTACCTCGACCGCGAACGCCGTAATGTGACAAAGTTAGCAGAAGCTGAGAAAATTAAAATTCCTGAAGATTTCAGCTATGTTGGTATTCCAGGTCTTAGAAAAGAAAGCTGCGAAAAGTTAACTCGAATACGACCCACGACGTTGGCGCAGGCTGGTCGAATTTCAGGAGTCAACCCTTCCGATTTAAGCATTCTCATGGTCTACCTAGCAAAGAAAAGAAATATTCCTAGATAGGGTAGGGCGGTCATCATGGACAAGTTTAGAAGTAATTTCGCCACTGCTGAATCAAGGAAGGTAAGACTTTTAGAATTCTGGGAGGATTGCCTAAAAAATTTACCACAAGATTCGATTAACGAGGGACTAACCCTTGAAATTGGTTGTGGACACGGGCATTGGTTGGTTGGATACGCCGAAAAACATCCGCTGGAATTCTGCATCGGCATAGACTTAATAACCAAGAGGATAGAGAAGGCATGCGCCAAATTAGAAAAGAGAGCAATCTCTAGAATCTTCTTCTTAAAAGCAGAAGCCAATGAGTTCGTTGAAAGTATCCCTAATGGATTGTTTTTGAAGAAAATCTTTTTTCTATTTCCAGATCCATGGCCAAAGAAAAGGCATCACAAGCGACGCCTGATTCAACCTTCTTTTCTGGATCAATTGGAATCGCTTTGCGAAAACGAAACAGAACTATTTTTCCGCACGGATCATGAGGATTACTACCAATGGGTTCGGAGTTGCTTGTCTGAACATCCTGCATGGGATCTAAAAACGGATTTCGAATGGCCATTTGAGCACGAGAGTTTTTTTCAAATGATCTTGCCTCAACATGAATCCCTACATGCCGTACATTCAAATAAGTCTCACTAATCTATGCCTGACGGGGCTTGGTTCCCAATTCCGGGAAATACCTCCGGCTAAGTTTGACAACCTGTAATTCAATCGTCCTTAAAGTAATTCTTGGAAAAAACACGAAAATGTTCGTTGACCTTAACTAATCAAAACTTATAAACGTCGCCTTTAAAAATAATTTGGTGAATCCACGAATTACCATTTGGTTATCAGCGATCTTACTAGCTTCATCAACAGCGAACGCCGCTGATGGTGGCGTTTCCGTTAAGGCCGATAAGCTTTTTGAACTTTTTGGCTATCCGATAACTAATTCAATGGTAACCAGTTGGGTCATTTCTCTGCTTATCATATTTGTTATAAATCTTTTGGTTCGTAAACCTTCCCTCGTACCGACCAAAGGACAGCTCGTTGTCGAATCAATTGTCAGTGGACTTCGGGAATTCGTTGAACCCATTGTTGGCCGCAAGGTGTTCTTCGCCTCTTTTTGGTTACTAAGCGGTCTGTTTATATTTATTCTAATCAACAATGTCAGCGGTCTGTTTCCAGGCGTTGGCTCAATTGGCTTTGGAGAACACAAGGATGGCCATTTCGCAGTCGCAGAACCATGGATAAGACCTGGAAATGCCGACCTCAATATGACATTTGCCCTGGCCTTGGTTGCCAATCTAGCTTGGGTATATCTGATATTGAAGTATGCTGGCCCTCGAGCCATCATCAAAGATTGGTTTGGAAACAAGGCCTCCAAGACCGAAGTTAATTTTGGGATGTTTATTATTCTTGGAGGTATTTTCATAGCCGTCGGCGTTATAGAGGTAGTCTCCATACTTTTTCGACCGATTTCTCTATCCTTCAGGCTTTTCGGAAATGTATATGGTGGAGAGAGTTTGCTCCACAGTATGTTTCACATGGGAGAGAACGCTCCAGCTTGGCTGTCCAACTTAATGTCTTGCACAGTGCCGATACCATTCTACTTTCTGGAGGTATTAATAGGCTTTGTTCAAGCATTCGTATTCATGTTATTGATTGCCGTATATATAGGCTTAATTTGCAACCATTCGGAGGAAGACGGTCATTGAATAATTTTCTTGTCGAGACCATCCATGTGAGTGGGCGACAACCTAACCAAATATTATACATAACAAGGAAAAAATATCATGTTTGAAGTAATGGCAGAAATCTCGGGAAGTATGAACGCACTCAAAGCCGGTCTTGGTTGCTTTGGAGCAGCCATAGGAGTTGGCTTGGCCGCAATGAAGGCTACCGAGGCCGTTGGGCGTAATCCTGACGCATCGGGAAAAATTCTCACCCAATCCATCATCGGAATGGCTTTGGCGGAAGCGATTGCCTTCTATGCAATTTTCCTAGGCAACTAATTTCATTTCAACGACAATCGCAACCTATCCAACCTCAACGCTTGTAATCATGGAGTTTCTGGCCAGTGACCTCGGAGATCAGTTGATCAACACGGGCAAAGACGTCGCAAAGGACTTCGGAGTTAATTGGCACCTGCTAATAGCACAAGCCGTTAATTTTGCGATTGTTGCCTGGTTGATATGGAAGTTCGCATTCAAGAACATACTTTCTACAGTAAAGGAGCGCGAGGAACAGATTTCGGATTCCTTAAAAAATGCTGAAAAAATAAAGCTTCAGCTTGAGGAGACGAACCGCATGCAGGAAGAGACTCTCAAGGATGCATCTGTAGAAGCTCAGAAAACTGTTTCTCAAGCTCGCGAACAAGCTAAAGCTCATCTGGAAAGCCAAAGGATCGAGGCCGAAAGACAAGCAGAAGAAATTATCCAAAAGGCCAGGGAATCCATGAAACTTGAGAAACAGCAAGTTCTTCAGGAAGCACGAGAGGAAATTGCCTCCCTAGTTGTAATGGCCACTTCTAAGGTTTTGGGCAGAGAACTCAGCAATGATGAACGGGATCGCTTTAGCAATGCCGCAGTAAAGGAGACCAACTTCTCCCAGTCGTAGTATTACGACCAGTAGATTTACTCTTCTTTCATGAAAGTTTCATCTCAGATAAGAGAGCTTGCGAAGAGGCTTGTCTGTCTGTCCCTTGATGACGATGGTAAAGTCGAAGAATCGAGGGTTCAAGAGATACTCGATGCCTTGAGAGGGAATCCACCTAGAGAACACAAGCAGCTTCTCCACGCCTATCTTGAACGTATCAAACCCGAAATCGCCAAGAGCATTGCCATTATCGAGTATGCGGGCAGGCCCGATGACGAAAGCTTAAATGCAATCAAGGAAAGGCTTTCCCAAAACTACGGTAGGGTAGTTGAAATCGAATTGCGTGAAAATCGTGAACTGCTCGCCGGAATCAGGATAACTGTTGGTGACGATGTTTATGAGGATTCCGCCGCCACCAGGCTGCGACCCTTGGTTCGAGCCTTCGGCTGATTTCCAAACGACTTCCTACTTTATATAATTTTCACATTCGCCAAAAAATGAGCGCAATTACCGAACTAATTCAAAAGGAAATAGAAAGTCTTTCAACAGACTCCACGCATACCAATGTGGGCCGCATCACTGCCTTGGCAGATGGCGTTGCCCGAATAGACGGGCTTTCAAAGGTCATGTACAACGAGATGATCGAGTTTCCCGGGGAGGTCTTCGGGATTGCCCTCAACTTGGAGGAAGATTCCGTTGGATGCGTTATCCTTGGTGACGTAAGTCGCCTGAAGGAGGGTGACGAGGCGAAGACCACAGGTCGCTTGCTCTCAGTGCCTGTTGGAATGGGGTTATTGGGAAGGGTCGTCGATGCGATAGGAAGACCCGTTGACGGTAAGGGTCCGATCGACTCGGATGAAAGCTATCCCATCGAACGAATTGCCCCTGGCATCATTCCTCGTCAATCGGTGGACCAACCTCTCCAGACGGGAATCATGGCGGTGGACTCAATGATTCCCGTAGGTCGAGGACAACGAGAATTGATCATTGGCGACCGCTCGACCGGGAAGACAACCATTGCCATCGACACAATCATTAATCAGGCCAAGATCAACAAGCAGGGCAAGGAAAACGGCGGTCCTGACTTTCGTCCCGTCTACTCGATTTACGTCGCAGTCGGCCAGAAGAACTCCAATGTCGCCCGGACAATTAAGGTCTTTGAAGACAACGGTGCAATGGAATACGTTACCGTTGTAACTGCCCCTGCGGCAGACAACCCTGCCAACCAGTACTTGGCCCCCTATGCGGGTTGCGCCATGGGCGAGTGGTTTCTCCGAAATGGCAGGGATGCCCTAATCGTCTATGACGATCTCTCCAAGCATGCCGTTGCCTACAGACAGATTTCCCTGATCTTGAAGAGGCCCTCAGGTCGCGAGGCATTTCCGGGAGACGTTTTTTACCTTCACTCGCGCCTGCTCGAGCGTTCGGCTCGATTAAATAAGGACAGCGGCAATGGTTCTCTAACCGCCTTGCCGATCATCGAAACTCAAATGGGCGATGTATCGGGCTACATTCCAACAAACGTCATTTCCATAACGGATGGCCAGATCTTCTTGGAGACCGATCTATTCAACAAAGGTATCAGGCCCGCAGTCTCCGTTGGTCTTTCGGTCTCTCGAGTAGGTTCAGCCGCCCAAGTAAAGGCCTACAAAAAGGTGGCGGGCAAAGTTAAGCTTCAATTGGCCCAATATCGGGAACTAGCGGCTTTTTCACAATTTGAATCCGACTTGGATCCCGCCACAAAGGCTCAACTCGACCGAGGTGCCCGCATCGTTGAGATGTTCAAGCAAGGTGCCTTCTCTCCAGTTCCCGTTGAAGTACAGACCGGCGTAATGTGGGCTATGGAAAACGACTTTTTTGACTCCATTGAAGTTCCCCGCATTACTGATGCCGTCGAAAGCCTTAAGGAATATTTCGCCTCCAGTGGAAAGGAAGTGATAGACAAGATTCGCGAGGAAGGAAACCTTTCGGAATCAATCGAGGAAGATTTGCGCCGTTGCGTCGAGGATTGGAAGAGGTCCTTTGCATGATTAACGTGCTACAAGCTGCCTAACCCATCAAGCATCTACGATTTTAGCCGATGGCCAACACCCGAGATATTCGTAATCGGATCAGGGGCGTAAAGAGCACCAGACAGATCACGAAGGCCATGCAAATGGTTGCCACCTCAAAGATGAAACGCGCCCAAGAGGCAGCCAAGGTGGGGAGACCCTACGCTCTCTTGTTGGCTGAAGTCATTGGCACCCTTTCCCAAAACAGACTGATTACCGACGAATCTTTCTTCGAAAGCAGACCCGTAAAGCATCGTGGAATTCTAGTCATTTCAACGGACAAGGGGTTGTGCGGGGCTTTAAATGCAAACCTGTTCAGAATTTTGTCGGACGTTGATTCTTCTGCAAAATTCGTGTCGGTAGGAAAGAGAGCGTCTCAATACCTCTCCAGGACAAGAAAAGATCTGCTTGCAGATTTCACCATTTCCGATCGAGCGCCATTTTCAGAGGTGAGGAAAGTCGTAGAATTTCTTCTGCATGCCTATCAGGAGGAAACCGTCGATACCGTCGAAGTCGCCTACACCAGCTTTGTGAATACCCTGACACAGGAACCTGAGATTGTACGGCTTCTTCCCTTTGCCGACTTGGATACTATGCTGGCCAAGCTCCAAGCAAGATTTGGCAACGATGAAGACGAAATGGCCAAGGACTATCGTGAGATAATTTTCGAGCCAAGCAGAGATGAAATACTCTCCGAACTTGCAGCCCTTTTCGTTAAACAGGAAATCTACCAGTTGATTTTGGAATCCCAAGCGTCCGAACACAGCGCCCGCATGGTGGCAATGAAAAACGCGACCGACAACGCCGGCAACCTCGTAGATGACCTGACCTTACAGTATAACCGCGCCCGGCAGGCTGCAATCACTCAGGAAATTCTGGAGATTTCTGCGGCGGCATTTGCGGAAAACGTCTAATATCCCCAAAACCTTTTCAAGTACTTCTTAAACAAAGATGAGCGAGACAAACAACAAAGGAAAGATTATTCAAGTCATCGGAGCCGTGGTCGACGCCGAGTTTGAAGAAGGGTCAGTGCCCGAGATTTACGATGCGCTGCAAGTCGACTTTCGACCTTCCGATGCGGAAGAGGAAGTGCGCCTGACTCTGGAAACCCAACAACACCTGGGAGACGGTCGAGTACGAGCTGTGGCTATGTCTTCCACCGAGGGATTAGTCAGGGGCATGGAAGTCAACAATTCCGGAGCCCCCATCTCCGTTCCGGTCGGCGACAAGGTACTTGGTAGGATTTTCAACGTCGTTGGCGATACCGTCGACAACCTCGGGCCCTGCGAAGCCGAAGAGGCCAGACCCATCCACCGTCCGGCTCCGACCCTGTTGGAACAAGATACGGCAGCGAACATCCTCGAGACAGGCATCAAGGTGATCGATTTGATATGTCCCTTCATCAAAGGTGGCAAGGTTGGTGCCTTCGGTGGTGCCGGGGTAGGCAAAACCGTTGTCATCATGGAACTCATCAACAACATCGCCAAGGCTCACGGCGGTTACTCTGTCTTTGCCGGGGTAGGGGAGCGTTCGCGCGAAGGCAACGACCTCTATCATGAAATGTCAGATGCCGGCGTCAT
>CAZNWO010000008.1:0-29866 GCA_964576585.1 uncultured Puniceicoccaceae bacterium
AACACTGGGGAACCCGTATGAACAAAGATGGCGGGATAGACGGGACTCGAACCCGCGACCTCCGGCGTGACAGGCCGGCGCTCTAACCAACTGAGCTACTACCCCGAAAGGAAAGGAGACGAATTAAATCAAGATGCATTTTGAAGTCAAGCCGGGAGGCGGAAGGTTTTGAGATGGCAGCTATGCGGACAACTTGCGCAGCGTTGGAACTGCGGTGAAGAGAAGAAAAATCGAAATGGATTCCCGTGGGATTCCAGTAAGACAAGCCAATGCTACTCTGTAATGTTCCAGTTGGGATGCATGCCGTTGCGAGGCATGTTCGAGTTCATCCTGATTCCGGACGTCATGGTCGGTCTTGAAGTCGATTATTTCAGCCCTTGAATAATCACCCTTTGAGTCGCGTAGCAGTACAACCCGGTCGAAACTGCCGTTGATCAAATTTCCGTCTTGTCGAATGGAAAAGCTTTTCTCACGCCAGACTTCGGCATTGTGCCCAGGCAAAACGAAAGCCTGCAGCGTCTCGTTCGTTGAAAGAACTCTTCGAACATGGAAGATCGCTTGGTCGGAAGTTTCACTTGGGAGGTCCTTAAAGAACTCCGATGCAGCGGACTTATCCTCAAGCCATTCGATTTTTTGAAAGATTTCATGCACCTCCGAACCGACTTGCATGGCATGATCCTGCCGCCGAGCAAAAAGAGTCTCGCCTTTCCTAGAGGCATGGTGATGCCCGGATGGTCGCAGGGAAGGGAGTCGAGGAAACCTGGATTTAGGACAATCATGGTCTTCAAAGAGTGCTTGGTTAACTTGATCCTGCCCGCTCTTCTCGGGTTCACGCTCAAGAAACCAAGCGGGAACGCCACTTGAGTGGCGCAGGCTAATCTTGGGATCGACGGACGGGAAGTGTTCTTTTACTTCCTCCAGCATCTCCACGGATGGCTCGCCCAAAGTGCCGTTAAGCAAATGCAGGTAGTTGACGGAGGTTGATTTCTTTTTTGGCGCGGCGGTGAAAAGATAGAGACCCTGCCGGGGTCGAGTCATGGCAACATAGAGCTTGCAAAGGTTTTCAAAGCAGGCTTCGCCACGTTCCTCATGAATGACTCCAGCTAATGTTTCATCCGCCTCGGCATAGAGAGAAGAAGGCCAATCCAGTGTCCAGTCGACCTCGCCGCTGAGCGAATTAGAGCGAACGTAAAGCTGGATGCCCAAGTCCTTTGGCCCACGACGAAGAGAAAAGAGGCTGCTGCCATCGAGCTCCGGCAAAACAACTAAGTCGAAGGTCAAACCCTTGGACTTGTGGATCGTCATTACGCGGATGCTTTTCTCGGAACTTCCGCCGGAGGACTCGCTGTTCTTTGCAAACTCCACAAAGGCGTTCACATCGCGAGAACCGGAAAGATCGAAACGCTCGGCAATTTCCTCGAAATGACGAAGACGGTCTGCGGCAAAGGAGCGATTTTCCTGGTCGACTTGCTCAAGGGCAAGCGAGCCCCAATGCCTTGCAACGCCAGAAAAGCCCTCATCGTGAAGCTGACGAAGAACGCGGACCAAGGCATCGTTTAGTTCCTCCTCCCCACCACTAGGGGCAAGCAGGGAGCCAAGAGGAGTCATCTTGAGATGACCGCGAGAGAAAGAGTCTCGAGGAAATGCAGCAGCCTTGAACAAAGACAAGAGAGCTATGGAAAAAGGGTTGTCAGCCCCGGGATTTGCCCCGACTTCGTTTTCAACAGGCAAGTCGGGCATGGTCGAGCGAAGGAAGTCAACTACCTCTCTAGCTGTGTTCCGCTTCTGGGTTAGAATCGCGCAGGTGAGACCGCGATTCACTGGATCGACGTCCCGAAGCAAGGCGGCAAGAGCCTTCTTTCTCTCTTCAACGTCGTCTCCGACCCACCATGCGACGTGCCCCTTTTGACCTTTTGTCGCCGAAGACGGTTCGTGATTCCGCCAAGCCTCCGACCATCGACTGCATACAATTTCCGCCGATGGAAGATTCCCAAAAACCCCGTTTACCGCATCGAGAACGTCGGGACCGGAGCGCCAAGACTCGTTCAGAGAACTTTCATCAAGGCGATCGGCGTAGTTCTTTCTGAGTAACTCGAACAATCGCGAATCACCGCCGCGCCACCCGTAAATAGCCTGTTTGACGTCACCCACGCAAAAGAAGGCCCGAGCGTCATCGGAATCGTGAATTACCTCGTCGATCAAGTTCTCGAGAACTCTCCACTGGGCGGGAGAAGTGTCTTGAAACTCGTCCAGCAACCAATGTCGGAATTGCCCGTCGAGACGAAACTCCATCTCCATTCCAACAAGCGGGTCATCCTGACTGCCGAGAAGCAGAGGCACATCGGCAAAGGTAAGAGCCCCACGACTTCGAACCAAGGCATCGTAAGTGCTCTCGGTCAAGGAAAGGATCTCGAAGACGCCCTGAGTGCGCTGCATGCGACGCTCGAACTCATTCCGCAAAAGAAACCTGAATACCCTTGAAAGCGGAAGGCAGAGTTCATCCCCAATGGCGAATTCCTTGACGCCTACCTTCAAAACAATGTCCTCGCCGGGGTTCCACGAAGCGAGGGAATGCATAAGCCTCTTGAACATTTGCGGAATGTAGCCTGAAGCCACTTTCGGTGACCAGTTTTCAAGAAGACGCAAGGCTTGTTCCAGCTTCAGCAAGTTGTCGTCGGAAAAAGGCGGATCGCTGAACTCGTTGCCTGCAATAGTCTTTCTAGCGGCAAGCAGGTCGGATGTAGGTGTATAATCCTTCGGTAACTCCATCCAGGGGGCTCCCTTATTCCAGATCAACTCCGCCCTACCCCACCTACCAGCATCATCACAAAGAGAACGAAGAGCGCGGTAGTAGATTGCCAGTTCTGCAAGCCACTCGGAAAACCTGCGGTCATCCGAACCGAGGCAAGCCTTTCGAAAGGCAACGCCCAAACGTTCGCCAACCGTACTTCCTCGGTCTGCGTTTCCGTACAAATGCGTGAGAACCCGACCGACCTCCAGATCAAGTTCTCCGGGATTAAGCATTGATAAATTGCCACTGAGACCATGCTCGAGCGGAAAGCGAGAAAGGATGGAGTAAAAGAAGGAGTCCAACGTGCCCATCGTCAGCTTGCGCATGACCCCGAGAAGTTCCGCAAGCTTTTCACGATAGCTTGCGGCAGGCACGGACAAACCGAGACAGTCGTTCAATTCATTGAGTTTTTCAGGATCGCATGACGCCGATGCAAGCTTGTTGAGAATCGCGTCGAAAAACTCCCCTGCAGCCTTGCGCGAAAAGGTAAGTGCAACAATGCTTTCAGGCTTCTCACCCAGCAGCAAGAGCTCGATGTAACGATTCGTGAGCTGGAAAGTCTTGCCACTCCCTGCCGAAGCAGTGATCAGCTCTCTTTTCGGACCTCGTCTAGTCATGCTGAGGCTCCTTTGGTGAATCGCCAAGGGGTAAGGCGGCAAGGGTCGGATCGTGAAAAAACAAATCCTCGAAGTCATCAAATCTCACCCTGGGCCGTGGCGAACAATCAAGACCTGCCCGCAAATCCGCCAAGACTCCGTTGGCGCATGCCATAGCGCTTTGCATGCAATCCTCGGTCAGTTCGGACCAGATCGTTATATCAATGGAATTAGAGTCGGCGGGCAAGTTGAAGTAACCCACCTCAACCGCGCCATCGTGCACTCCGAGGCCTTTCTCCCCGCGAGCCCACCAAAGATAAAGCGGTAGCTGAAGATTTCTCCATGTTTTCTGCCTGCTCTTACCTTTGTCGTCAGTGATGTCCAGCAAAGCATAATCGGGGAACGCATCGGGCTCGCGACTCACGGGTCCCCAGTGAGCCTCTCCGGGCAATGTCGCCGAAGTTTTGTAATCCAATACACGCAGACTTCCGCTCTCCTCATGTTGATCCACCCTATCGACTTTGCCCCTAACAAGGATTCCCTCGAGTTCTCTTTCAAAGGAATACTCGGCGTGGATCGGGACCCATCCCAAGCGACGTTGAGCGACCTGTACCTCTGCCGCCTTTGAAAGCCGCAGCCAAGCGGATTGCTTTTGTTCCAGCAAGGGCAAGCCCGGACTGGACCCGAAACGATTGTGAAAGACTTCTTCAAGCTTCTCTTCGAGGAAGCGTCTAATCTCAGATTCATCATCGGACTCGCGAATTCCCTCATCCTCGCCGAATTCCTGAAGAACCTTGTGGACAATGGATCCGAAATCCATTGCGTCCGCCTCGGCCTTGGCGGGAGCGAAAGCAGTCATACGGAGAACTTTCTTCAGATGAAAGCGATAAGGGCAGGCAAGAAAGTCGGCAAAAGAAGTCACGGACACTTTCTCCGGAACAACGGGACTGCCGGGATCCAGACGCCAGCAGAAACGCCATGCCGGCGTCTCCTCTTCGCGAACAGGATCTTGGAAAAGCTTCTGGACACGTGAAGGCAAGGCTTGCTCGTCGGAAGGATCGCAAAGGAACAGCAACCCGGAAGGCTTGAGATGATCCCCTGAACTTCGCCACTTGCCCAGAAGTACGTCTACGCGACCCAAATCCTTGCGGGAAGCCAGAATCCACTGCAAGAGGTAGGCATCTCGGGAGAACCTATCTTCACTCGTCCAAAGCCCAAGACTGCGACGAAGGTTCTCAGGCAAGAACCCATCGCCGGGCAGAGTCTCCGGCACACAACCATCATTAAACCCGGCAAGGAGCAGTCGGGGAGCGTCCTCCCAAGCTAGCTCGAGCCAACCTTGCAAGGATAAGCCTGCATGATCTGCTTCCAAAGGAATTTTTTGTGAGCGCAAGACTTCAAGCAAAAGCGGAAAGCCCTCGCGTCCGACGACTCCCAGGTCGTGGAGTTGATCCAACGTTTGAGAAATAGGTTCCGCTAGGAAAAGCCAACCGGCATCTGCAGGATCATTCGTATGCAATTCCTTTCCCGTAACGGCTTCCAAAAGAAAATGGCGAAGGCTCTCGGCGAAACCTTCGCTTGCCAAGGATTGCACCAACTCAAGAAGCATTCCCAAAGAATCGCGAAGGTCTCCGCGGGACAAATCCCTTGCATTCTCAACTGTGACCGGGAGATGTTCGTTGCCCAGTTTGTCAAGATCGTGCAAGAACTGACGTGGCTTCATGCTCAAGCCTCGAACTTCAAGCCATCGCCAAATCTCCGGGCAACGGAACAGGACCGCTGCATTCCGGAATGAAACATCCTCCAACAAGTCCGCCAGGGAAAGCAAAAGCGAAAATAACGGCGTCCGGGTTGCAGGGAGACCTTCCGGATCGGAAACCGAGCAAGCAATCTTTCCCTCCTTAGACAATCGCTCCAAGGCAGGCTTGATCTCGGGATCAGCTATGCCGAGTGCAAGCCGACCGCTTATTTCGGGGGAGAGGTCAAGCACCTGTGAAATGGCTTTGGCCTGAGCCCGCTCATCGTGAAAGAGGAACAAATGGTCATCCTCCAAAGGCATTGGTCTCTTTTCCCAAGCCTTGTGAAGAGGGCGACCCCATTCGTCGAACAAATCGTCAAAGACTTCTCCTTCTGGCCCAAAAGCGATCACCTCGACCGAAACATCCCGTTCGAGAAGATGCTTAAGAGCTAGGGCCACCAGATCTGAAAACCCCGAAACGCCCAAGAGCAAGACTCTTTCGATACCATCAGGCAGAACGGGTTTACGAGCCGACTCTCGATTGACGTCAAACCTATCCCGAAAGCCGCCGGACTTCATGCTTTTCCGGTAGAAGCCTTCCAGTTGGGCCAAGTCGCGCCATCGATCAGTCTCTCCAAAACTCTCCAGAGATGGATTTTCCGCAACCCCAGAAAAATCGAGGTCGGCTTCGGAAAGAGACTTTCTCAAGCCATGTAGGGTCTTGGCCAACGACCGTCTCCATCCGGAGTCAGGATTGATCGGTGGTTTCGGAAAAAGAGTTGGAAAAGTGGAAAGATCCACTTGCTTCAACACTTTCGTCCAATGGAAGAAACAGACGATATCGGAAGCAACGGATTCGTCGGAAGCATCCGGGCGGATGAGGTAGGCGGGAGAAACCATGCGGGGCGGAAAAATCCCCTGCCCTGCCTCGTGGGCATGAGAAGCCAGGGCCATTCTCAGACGTCTGCCCGCACCTTTGGTTTGAACGATTACAAGAAGATGCTCCAAGTCCAATGGTCTCTTGCCGTCCCACTCCTCGGTTAAAAAGTCGACCGCAGACTGAAGAGTAGAGGTGTTCCAATTGAGCAATCTCTTTTTTCTTGCAGGCATGATATTCAAAAAAGCTTGTCCTCTAAACTTCTCAACAACCGGGAAGTTTTCCGAAAAAGTGGTGGGCGGTGGATACGAAAAAATAACTTCATGAGGATCACACTAAGTCGTCATTTTCATCGCAGCCCTCGGCTAACTCTTCAATGGGATAGGTCCAGATTTCGGATAAGGTCGGATGATACCAATCAGCCTTGAGAAGATCTTTGGCGGTAGCTTTCAGGGAAATCGCAACCGAGAGGGAGTGAATGAGTTCGCCCGCGTCCTTGCCGACACATTCGGCGCCCAAAATCCTGCCACTCGACCTTTCGGCATGAACAGCCACGTGACCACGCTTGGCTTCCATCAGAATGGATTTCCCGTGATCGTCGAATGGATAGGACGCAGAAGAATAATCGATTCCCCGCCTGTCGATTTCATCCGGATCGAGTCCTACGGAGGCCACTTGGGGATCGGTAAAGACAACTCGCATCAAGCCATCGTAATCCATTGCGGAGCATCGCACTCCAAATGCGTGGGAAGCGGCCGTCTCGCCTTGTCGAATCGCGACGTGAACGATTTCGTGTGGCCCGCTGCAATCGCCCGCAGCATAGACGCTCGGGTTGGTCGTTTGCTGGAACGGATTGGTCAGAATATGTCCGGTGGGCAAGGTCTTGATTCCTGCAGCGACAAGATTCAAATCGTCCACTTGAGGGCGGCGCCCCAGGGCATTGAAGAGAAATCCCGTCTCCAGCGAATGCGGCTTGCCCTGATGCTCGAAAACGATGAGCGCCTTGCCGCTCGGCAGGTTCTCGAATCGTTGGAGGCTCGTGTCCAGAAAGAGCTCCATTCCCTCGTCGCGAAAAGCTTCCTCCACGACTGCGGAAGCCTCGGGGGAATAATCCTTAAGGAGCCGAGGGCTACGCTGAATGATTGTCACTTGGGAGCCGACTCGAGACAAGTACTGGGCAAGCTCGCAGGCGACCACGCCACCGCCGAGCACGACGACTTCCTCGGGCGCCTCGCTGAGATCAAGCACGTCGTCACTGGTTCGGACGGGAAGATCGGACAAGCCCGCAACGTTCGGCAAATTGAAGGTGGAGCCGGTTGCCAGCAAAATCTTGTCCGCCTTTAGAACCGAGCCATCGGACAGAACCACCGAGCTTGAATCACGGAACGAAGCCGTAGATCGATGAAGCTCGAAGCGGCCGTCCTCCAACTGTCCTTGTCGATATTCAGCAAATTCCCGAATGACTTCTCTTTTCCTACGCTGCATGGCAGCCAAGTCGGCTTCGGCTTCAGGAATTCTTAGACCAAAAGCCGAACCTAATCGAGCGTTATGCAGGGCCTCTGCAGCATAAAGAAGAGTCTTCGAAGGCATGCACCCCCGCAGAATGCATAGACCACCAAGCTCCTGCGCCCCGTCGACCACTCCGACCTTGGCCCCGAGATCGTGGGCCGTTCGCGCTGCGGCATATCCGGCGCTCCCTCCGCCTAGAACCAAAAAGTCGTATCGCATAAGTCCAAGTTTAAGGTTGATGAAAAGCCCTCTTTGCAATCCGATCAAACGAAAAGATCGATTGAATCCCATGCGATCCAAAGCAAACAGTTCCAACCTCCTAATCGCAGCAGTCCTAGCCCTCCAATTTTCGTTGTCCGCTGAGGCTTTGAAGCATGCCCCGCCCGAAGGCAGGTTTCACGAAAGCTGGATGGAATTGAGAATGCTGGGGAAGAAGGCAGGGCATTCACGGGTCACCGTTCAAAGGTCAGGGGAGTTTGTGATATCAAGGACGCAGACGATGATTAAGATTAATCGCTCAGGCTCCGAGCTCTCCATTGCAGCGAAGGAGGAGGCGAAGGAAACCTTGGACGGGCAAATGGTCGGTTTTACGAGAGAGCTGAATATGGGAGGAACACCCTTGAGAATAGAGGGCGTGATCGAAAACAAATCGATTAGAGTGACCACCGAGCAATTCGGCAGGAAAAAGGAACGAACTCACGACTTGGACGAGCGAGGCTTAATGAATTGGGGCTTACTGCGGCTCATGCGTGTCGAGGGGTTTTCGTCGGGCACGACCTACGACGCATGGATATATTCCCCCGAATTTGGCATGGAAGCCCCAACCAAGGTGACGGTAAAAGTACTTGGGGAAGAAGAACTCCTCTTGCCAATCGGAAAAAGGTATGCGACTCGAATCTCGATGCTCCTGCACTCAAAGGCAGGAAAACTAGAATCGCAAAGTTGGCTGGATGAGGACGGATTTGCCCTTCAGGCCAGAATGAAGCTTGGCGGAATCCAAATGGAAATGAAGAGAACCTCAAAGGCCTCCGCATTGGAATCCTTTGCTCCCGCGGACCTATTCAGCCACAGCTTACTTCCCCTCCATGGCTCAGTGCCGAAGAACGCCCGAGCGGTAACTTATCGGATGAAAATGAAGAGCGATTCAGAAGTCGGTCTTTCGCCTCCCAACGGCTACGCGCAAACGGTGGAGACAAGCTCCGAGGGATTCATGATCGTGAAAGTCAAGAGGAGCGACCTAAAGGAAGTCACAGAAGGAAAAGGAAACCCGACCGAAGTAGCTTCCCGCTACAGGAAGCCCAACGTCATGATTGACTCCAATGACCCAAGCATAAGGAAATTAGCCAAATTTGCTGCAAGAGGAGCAGGAAACCCAATTGCCATGGCAAAGCAACTCAGGGTTTTCGTAACGAATTACATCAATCGCAAGACGTTGGAAATAGGTTTTGCCACAGCTAGTGAAGTCGCAAGAACGAGATCGGGAGACTGCACCGAACATGCTGTCCTCCTTGCCGCCCTAGGACGATCCAAAGGGCTACCCGCGAGGGTTGCAGCAGGTTTAGTTTACCTTCCAGAACACAATGGTTCAAAGAACTTGATGGGATTTCACATGTGGACTCAATTCTACCTAAGGGGCAAGTGGGTGGATTTTGATGCAGCTCTTGGCGAGAGCGAATGCTCGCCAACTCGAATTACCTTAACGACCGCTTCCCTCAGCGACGTTTCCTTGGCAGAGATCGGCTTTGCGCTCGCCGAGGCAATGGAACACTTGGAGATAAAGATCGTCGAAATCGAGAGATAAACTGAAATAAGTACACTCTTTTACAGCTTGACTCTTGGATTAGGAATGAAAGAGTAAAAAAGCTGAAGAAGGAGCGTAAAAGAAACGTTCACCCCTAAGCCAACCCCATCTACCAACAACAACCCAAAAAAGAGATGTCCGAGTACTTTCCCGACGTCCCGAAAATCCAATACGAAGGATCCGACTCCAAAAACCCGCTTGCCTTCAAGCACTACAACCCCGACGAAGTGGTCGAAGGCAAGCCAATGCGCGACCACTTCCGCTTTGCAGCTGCATACTGGCACTGCATGCGAAACCCATTGGGCGATCCCTTCGGAGTGGGAACTGCGCAGATGCCATGGGACGACGGGTCCGATTCCGTAGAGAACGCCAAGAAAAGGACCCACGTATTCTTCGAGTTTCTCGAAAAAGTCGGCATTGACTACTATTGCTTTCACGACCGAGACGTTGCGCCGGAGCTCGACACGCTGTCCGAATCAAACTCAGCATTCGATGCAGTCGCCGACGAACTCGAAGGTTTGCAGCAGCAGACCGGCAAGCAACTGCTTTGGGGAACAGCCTGCCTCTTTGCTCACAAACGTTATGCAATGGGAGCTGCGACCTCTCCATACCCGGAGGTATTCGCTTATGCCGGAGCCCAGGTCAAAAAAGCCATCGAGGTGACACATCGCTTGGGAGGCGAAGGATACACTTTCTGGGGTGGCAGAGAAGGATATGGCTCCATCATTAACACAAATCTAAAGAGGGAACTCGACAACCTGGCCCGCTTGCTTCACCTCGCAGTAGACTTTAAGAAGGAAATAGGATTCGAGGGTCAATTCTACATCGAGCCAAAGCCAAAGGAACCGACCAAGCATCAATACGACTCGGACGCCGCCGCTTGCCTCAACTTCCTCAGACAATACGACCTGCTCGATCACTTCAAGCTGAACATAGAGACAAACCATGCGATATTGGCCGGCCACACGGTGGAGCACGACCTGACGGTTGCAGCAAGCGCAGGTGCCCTTGGTTCCATCGACGCCAATGCGGGAGACGAGCTCCTCGGATGGGACACGGATCAGTTTCCTACGAGCATATACGACACCACCAAGATCATGCTGATCCTCTTGGAAATGGGAGGTTTTACCACAGGCGGCCTTAACTTCGATGCCAAGCGCCGACGCGAATCGCACGAACCGATTGATCTCTTTCATGCACATATCGGAGGGATGGACATTTTTGCCAGAGGGCTGAAGGCGGCCTCGGCAATAAGGGCAGATGGTAGGCTAAAGGAATTCGTGAAAACACGTTATTCGGGGTGGAACGAAGGCATGGGAGCAAAGATTGAAAACGGCAATACCTCGCTTGGAGAGCTTGAGGCTCACGCATTGGCGAACGAGCCGAAAGAACTCCCCTCGGGGCGACAGGAAATGCTTGAAAATCTGATGAACGATTTCATTTGAGCAATTCCAGCAATTGATATTTTCTTTCGGAAAGAAGAAGTGAAATGATCCGATCTCAGGAGTATCAGGAGGGTGAAATGGTTTTGCCTGCCGACCAAGTAGGCAAGGGCTTCTGCATATTGGAAAGTGGAGTCCTGGAGGTAGTTCGGGACGACAAGGTACTCTCGCAAATCGAGGCATCCGGATCTATTTTCGGCGAACTGAGCGAAATCTTGGGAATGAAGCGTGACGCCTCAATCCGGGCCAAGACCGCAGCAAAAGTTCGCCACGTCGAAGAAAGCATCGAAGTCATAGTCACGAAAAACCCAAAAGTAGGAATCAAGCTGATCCGCACCCTTGGACGCAGGCTATACAGGATGAATAGGTTGGCTGCGCGAGAGGTCGCAAGCAAAGACACGCACCACTCGAACGAAGACGCATCAACGGTAAAGCTACTGGTGGTAGACGATCAACAGGCTATCATACAACAACTAAGGGAAATAGCCGAAAAGAACGAATGGTCGGTTCAAGGCGCCGGTAGCGCAAATGAAGCAATTGCGATATGCGAAAGCTCTTCGTTCGAGGCAATCCTCATCAGCATGGCCTTGCCCGACGACGCAGCCGTAGACCTCAGGCGGAAACTCAAGACCAACAACAACGTCATGAACACACCGGTCATCGGCATGATCGTCAAGGGAGACGAGACCGCCCAAACCAAGGCGATCGACTCGGGATTCGTAGATTGCGTAAGCAAGCCCTTCGATCGAAACAAAACCGAGGCCACCCTGTACGAAGTGATGCAGCTGGATTCTTCGGCCAGATACTTCAAGGTGATAGACGACTTCTTGTATTTCAAGCTTCCAGAAATACTAACAAATTTCGTCATCAACGACATCAAGGACAATACCGACACCAGAATCAGCGGCACGATAAACGCGGGTATTCAGAAAATGGTTATCGACGTTTCCGAGCTTGAGGAAGTCGGTGAAGAGGCAGTGGAAGTCGTAGGTGAATTCGCTGAGAAAATTGAGGAAATGAAACTGCCGATGCGGGGAGCAATAGTCGCCGTCGGCGAAGAAGCCGAGATGTGGAACAACTTGGACGGAGCCGAAGAATGGGGCATTTGCGAGACCTTGGAGGAAGCGAAGGAATTCTTGGCAAGGGATCCGGAAGAGGAAGAAGAGTAACCCTCTTGCTTCGCCCCATCCGTCGTTTGCTCTCGACAACGGAATTCAACAACCATCGGGAGCGATATAGACAGATTCATGTCATGCCAACTCCTCGGGGTTCATCTGCAAGTTAGGGTTCAACAATGATCCAAGATATGCCGGAACCTGCGGAAGTCCTGACCTTCATGACCCATTTGCAGGACGAGATATGCGAGGGGATCGAAAGTCTGGATGGGGATGCGAAGTTCGTCGAAGACAAATGGGGTCGCCCTGAAGGCGGAGGAGGTAGAACGAGAGCCCTGTCCCAAGGCCGTATATTCGAGAAAGGCGGGGTCAACTTTTCCGACGTACATGGGAAAAGTCTTCCTCCCGCAGCCACGGAAAGTCGACCCGACTTAGGAGGTGCTCCTTTCAGGGCAATGGGTGTATCCATCGTGCTTCATCCTGAAAACCCTTTTGCTCCGACGAGCCATGCAAACATTCGCTTTTTTATCGCCGAACCGATCGGCAAAGACCCAATCTGGTGGTTTGGAGGAGGTTTCGACCTGACTCCATACTATGGATTCAAGGAGGATGCAATTGCTTGGCATTCGGCTGCCAAGCAAGCTTGCGAACCTTTTGGCGCCGACCTATATCCAAGGTTCAAAAAATGGTGCGACGAATATTTCTACCTGAAGCATCGTGAGGAAACCCGCGGCATAGGAGGTCTTTTCTTCGACGACTTCTCGGAGCAGGGATTCGCTAATTCCTTCGCATTTGCTAAAAGCGTCGGGAGCGCTTACCACAAGGCATACTTGCCCATTGTGAAACGACGACACGACCACCCGTACAAATCAAGACACAAGGATTTTCAAAACTACAGGCGAGGTCGATACGTCGAGTTCAACCTTGTCTATGACAGGGGAACCCTATTCGGGCTGCAGTCGGGCGGACGAACCGAATCCATCTTGATGTCGCTTCCGCCTACCGTGACTTGGACCTACGACTGGCATCCCGAACCTGAATCCGAAGAAGCGCGTTTGTACGAGGACTTCCTCGGGGCAAGGGATTGGCTGGAAGATAAATGACTGGTCGCGAACGCATGCTTCGGGCATTGGCCTGTCAAAAGCTCGAGCGTCCCCCGATCTGGATCATGAGGCAAGCGGGACGATACCTGCCGGAGTACAGGGCTTTGAAGGAAAAGTACGATTTCGTGGAAATGGTCAAAAGCCCCTCGCTAGCAACGGAAGTGACCCTCCAACCTCTACAAAGATTCAATTTGGACGCAGCAATTGTTTTCAGCGACATCCTCGTCGTCAACGAGGCGATGGGACAACCCTATGGCTTTAGGGAAGCCGGTGGCATCAAGATGGAATTCCCCATCGAGGAATTGCGGCAGGTTCGAGAACTAGATCAAGAAGGAGCAGTTGAAAGGCTCGCATACGTAGGGGAAACCATCAAGATGCTGAGAGATTCCCTGCAGGAAGAAAAGGCGGTACTCGGCTTTTGCGGTTCACCATGGACTTTGGCCTGCTACGCCGTCGAAGGAGGTTCGGCGGAAGGATTCCCGAAAACAATGGCGTTAGCAAATGAAGACCCTGCAATCCTCGAGAAGTTGCTCGAGAAATTCTCGAAGGTTCTTGTTCGATACGCACGGCTTCAAGCAAAATCGGGAGCTGACGCCATCCAAATCTTCGACACTTGGGGCAACCTTTGCCCCCAAGGCCAATACGAAAAATGGTCACTGAAATGGATTCTGGAAATCGTCGAGGAATTGGGGAACGAGATTCCTTTGATCCTTTACGCAAGAAATTGCTCACAACATTTGGAGACCCTTGCATCAACAAAGATCAATTGTCTTAGTGTGGATCATTCCCAAGACATTCTGGAAATCAGAAAAAAGCTGGCCCCCGAAATGGCCGTTCAAGGAAACCTCAATCCTGAACTCTTGGAAAAAGGTCCCGACGAGGTTAAAGTCGAAGCCCGTTCAATTCTAGAACGGATGCAACCTCATTCGGGGCACATCTTCAACCTTGGGCATGGCATCAGACCTATGGCTAAGATCGAATGCATGGAAACCTTGGTGGAAACCGTTACGAATTTTGCCAAAACGAGCTAGAGTTATTCGAATTCATTAATTCCCCTGAAGCCCGGAGGAAAACAAATTCGAGAAACCGCAGCCTCGAAGTCATCGAATCCCTCGAGTATCTCGATCTCCATTCGAATGAAAAAAAGCGGCATGATCGGCTTAAAATCGGGCGGCACCCTTACGGCATCCTTCTCGGTAGTCACCATGAACTCCGAACCTGCGTGTCGAGCTCGCTTAAAGATACGATCGAGTTCGCGTGAAGTGTAGCGGTGATGATCAAGGAAGCGCCTACGATAGCGAAGGTCTCCGACCATTCGGTCAATCATTTCCTCGAAGCCACGAGGAGACGCAATGGCACTAAAAACTCCAACGGATTCCTTCGACAAGAAATCCAGTTCCTTTCTTTCCTCCCCATGGACTCGCTGAAAATAACGCGGGCGATGATCACAGCGGATGATCTGGGCCTTAGGATTATGTTCGCGGATCAAGTCTAGCAACTCACCATCCGGATTCTTGGAGGACTTGGTAACGAAGACATAGGAAGCCCGCGACAAGTGACTGATTGGTTCGCGGAGGATTCCGCGAGGGAGGAGGCTGCCATTGCCAAAAGGATTGGTCTGATCGACGAGAAGCAAATTCAGCCTGCCCTTCAGCGGAAGATATTGAAAGCCATCGTCCAGAATTAGTGTATCCACTCCGAACTTTCGAATGGCATAGGCACCCGCGTTTACACGATCCTTATCGACTAGGACAAGGACCCCGGGAAGGTTTCTTGCCAGCATATAAGGTTCGTCCCCCGCAACGGAGGAATCGAGTAGGACTTTCTTTCCGTCGCTGACGACTTTGGGAGGAGGTGCTTCCGTGTAGGTCAACGAACGAAACAAACGACGAAGAAGCGGTTCTTTTCGACTCTTGTAACCACGACTCAGGATTGCAACTTTTCTGCCTTTTGCAGAAAGAGCACGGGCAAAACGTTCGACCACGGGGGTCTTTCCAGTGCCGCCCACAGTCAAGTTGCCCACAACTACCACGAGACAGCCCAAAGGGTTGTCCTTCAAAATTAACCGATTCTTGTAGAGGTATAAGCGGAGACGCACAATAGCTGAAAAAAGATACGACAGAAGCTTAAGGAAAAAACCAAGAATTCTAGCCGAGGTAGATTGATCGCGGTCGTAGATGACGTTCTCGACGAAGCCCTCGAAGTCCTCCCACTTCCTATACAACCTCTTTCTTAATCTACGCAACATTAGCGACACTCTCTCTTAAGCGAAAGAATTCAAAGCAAGTTGAAGCAGTCCAATGGGAGCCCCTTCGCAGACCTTGAAGTTTGACATTTGCCGAGTTTGTGATTTCATGAACAGCATTCCCCGTCCCCAACCCTTTTCCTATCTTTTCAAAATGCTTTTTCCTTGTTCCCATGCAAGTAAGTTTACTCAAATCAAAGCTTCATCGCGTTACAGTCACTGCCGTGGAACCCGATTATTCGGGCAGCATCACGATCGACGGACAACTGATGGAAGCAGCGGGCTTCTTGATTCACGAAAAGGTATTGGTAGGCAATATCAATAACGGGGAAAGATTTGAAACTTACGTCATCCCTGGTGAAGAAGGCAGTGGTGAAATCGCCCTGAACGGCGCTGCAGCCCACAAAGGGAACATTGGTGACTTGCTCGTAATCCTCAGCTTCGTTCTACTTGACCAACAAGAAGCAAAATCTTGGGAGCCTAGAGTCGTGATTGCCGATGCAGAGAATCGTGTAAGGCGAAAAGATTGATCTTGGAAGAACCTGAAGCTCAAGAGTTCAAGATGATCGACTACAAGCTTTTCATTCCGGGACCGATAAACGTTCCCGATGACACATATCAGGCGATGAGCAGACCCGTCATGGGACATCGCAGTCAAGATTTTGTGGAGTTGTACAACTCGGTCCAAACAAAGCTGGGCATCCTATTCTTCACGAAAGATCCCGTCTACGTCTCAACTTCCAGCGCATGGGGTGTTATGGAGGGAGCGGTACGGAACCTTTGTTCGAGAAAAACGCTCAACTGCATGTGCGGTGCATTTTCCGACAAATGGCACGATGTTTCCTTGAGATGCGGGAAGGAAGCGGGAAAGCTCCAAGTCGAATGGGGTCACCAAATAGACCCCGAGGAATTGCGCAAAGTATTGTCCACGGGCGAATACGATCTCGTCACCCTGGTACACAACGAAACCTCTTGCGGGATGATGAACCCCTTGGAAGAAATCATGGCTGTCTTGAGGGAATTTCCGGAAGTCGTTTCCGTAGTCGATGCAGTGAGCTCCTTCTCTGCCGTTAACATAAGGAAAGACGAACTCGGCATCGACGTCTTGCTGACTGGATCCCAAAAGGCCTTGGCGATGCCTCCGGGGCTTGCATTGATCTCGGTATCCGACAAGGCTCACAGGCGAGCCGAACTAGTAAAAGACAGAGGATATTACTTCGACTTGCTTGAATTTCGAAAGAATCACGAAAAAGGAATGACGCCCAGCACCCCGGTCATCCCGCTGATCCATGCCTTGGATCACACCTTGGACAGGATTCTAGAAGAGGGGGTCGAGAATCGCTTTGAACGCCATGCTCGCTTGAACGAAAAACTGTTGAGTTGGGGAAAGCAGAAAGGCTTCGAACTTTTCCCACTAGCTGAATATGCTTCCAAAACTTTGGCTTGCTTCAGGAATTCTCTGAAGATCGACGTGGCAGGATTTCTCACAGCTCTAAAGCAAAACAAAAAATTCCTTATCAACGGCGGCTACGGAAAAATAAAAGGTGAAACCTTACGCATTTCCAACATGGGAGAAGAAACGGACGAAACCATGCAAGAGCTCTTTGAAGCAATGGATGAAACCCTTCCAGAATTCATGCCATCCTAGAGACAATCCAAAATCGAAAACTTTCAAATTTCACGAAGAAACTTAAACCAAACATGAAAAAGTTAATTATTGCGGAAAAACCAAGCGTTGCGAGAGACCTCGCCAGAGTGATTGGCAGCAAATCGAAAAATGGTGACCGTTACGAAGACGACGAAGTCATTATCGACTCCGCCTTGGGACACTTGGTCGAACTGTACATGCCCGATGATTTTGACAAAAAGCTCAAGAAATGGAGGCTGACTAACCTGCCCATCCTTCCAGACGAATTTAAGCTCAAACCAATCGTCAACACGAAGAAAAAGTTCAATGAGCTGAAGAAGTTGATGCATCGGGAAGACGTCGGTGAAATCGTCAACGCCTGTGACGCAGGACGCGAGGGCGAACTCATTTTCACCTACGTCTACGAGCTCGCAGGTTGCAGCAAGCCCGTGCAAAGACTCTGGATGCTGTCGATGACCGACCAGTCCATTCGTTCCGCATACCAAAACCTGCGCCCAGGGGACGACCTACTTCCTCTCCAAGACGCAGCCCGTTGTCGTTCCGAGTCGGACTGGCTGATCGGAATAAACGGCACTAGGGCCGTCACCCTGAAGAAGAGCCGAGGCAAGAGCAGACAAATGACCACAGTCGGTCGTGTTCAGACCCCTACCCTTTCACTAGTCGTAGAACGCGAACTGGCAATTCGGAACTTCAAGCCTCGCAAATACCACAAAATCACCGCAAGATTTGGCTTGGAGAACGGCGAGTACGAAGGTCTCTATCAAAGGCCATCATTCAAGAAGGATTCGGAAAACGAGCATGACCGCATAGATCGAATCTGGGATGAAGAGCAGGCCGAGTCGCTTCACCAAGCTCTTTCAGCGGAAGAAACCGCTGCCGTCTCGGAAACAAAGCGACGCTCCCCCCAGCAAGCCGGGCGACTATTCGACCTCACCTCTCTGCAACGTGAGGCAAACAGGCAATTCCGTTACTCGGCCAGCCGAACCCTGAAGCTCGCGCAATCACTCTACGAAAAGCACAAGTCAATCACCTATCCAAGGACTGACTCAAAGGCTCTTCCTGAGGATTACGTCGAGACATGCATCGACAACTTGCAAAAGCTCCCGGGCAACTTGAAACCTCATGCCGAAAAAGTGCTCGGCAACAACTGGGTGGATGGTAATAACCGCAGGATTTTCAACGACAAGCAGATTAGCGACCACTTTGCGATCATACCCACGGATCAATCTCCTCAGGGTTTGAACGATAGCGAGCAAAGGATTTACGACATGATCGCAAAGAGGTTCGTGGCGGCCTTTTATCCCCCGGCCCAATGGGACGTGACCACGAGAAAGAGTTTGATTGGAGACCATCTGTTCAAGACGGAAGGACGTGTTCTGGTAGAACCATCGTGGCTCGCGATTTACGGAAAAGATCAACAAGGGGAAGACTCACTACCAGCCCTCACGGATGCCGATCAAGAAAAGGCAAAAGTACTGGAAACGAATTTGGTTCCGGAAGAAACCAAACCGCCGGCTCACTACACGGAAGCTACCCTGTTGGCGGCAATGGAAAATGCAGGGAAACTCGTGGAAGACGAGGAGCTGGCTGATGCAATGAAGGAAAAAGGTCTTGGAACCCCAGCTACTCGGGCATCCACCATTGAGCACCTCATAAACGAAAAGTACCTCCACCGAGAAAAAGGCAAGCTCTCTTCCACCAACAAAGGAGAGGAGCTTTGTGAATTTCTCCAAACCGTTGGAGTCGACATCCTTACCAGTCCTGGGATGACAGGCGAATGGGAGTACAAGCTAAGGCAAATCGAAAATGGTGAACTGAGCCGTGATCAGTTCATGCGAGACATTCTCGAATTAACCAAGTCCGTAGTCCAAAGAACAGTTGGATTCAAGGAAAGCGAAGCCGATCTTCGGGAAACTGGACTCAGTTCTCCAATCGACGGTTCACCTCTCTTCGAGGGCTTAGCCTACTACCAGACAAAGTCCGGGGACTTCAGGATTGGCAAATCCTTCGCCAGTCGTCGACTGGAAACCGATGAGGCCGAAATCCTCATCAAGAACGGTCGAGTGGGACCACTTGATGGGTTTGTTTCAAAAGCAGGACGACCGTTCTCGGCAATGCTCAAGCTAGACGAGGAAAACAAGGTAACCTTCGTATTCAACGAAACGCCTGGCTCGACCAATGCGGATGATCCGTCCACCATCGTGGATGCCCCCGTGGTCGGGAAATGCCCTATCTGCCAAAGCGAAGTACGTGAAACGGAAAACTCGATCGTATGCGTTCAGAATCCCATCGTATCCAAGGGCAAGTGCAGGTTTCGCATCACGAAAACATTACTGGACAAATCTATCCCATCCGAAGAATTAAGAAAACTTCTCAATGAAGGAAGGACTAGCTTGATTCAGGGATTCAAATCGAGAAAAACCAGAAGACTTTTCGATGCAGTCCTATTCCTCAAGGAGGACGGTGGCATCGGCTTTGAATTTCCCTCCAACAACAAGCGCCGTTCCGCCTGAACCGACTCAACGAAGCTCTCTCGAGACAACCAAGATGGTTCCCGTCTATTCCTATCGGGTCGTGACCCCGCAAGGAATCGGCGAAATTTTTGAAGTCGAGCAGCCAATCGACTCTCCACCATTGGACAAACACCCCTTAACCGGTGAAAAAGTGGAGCGCCTTTACGAAAGTCCACCCAACCTCGTCAAAAAGCACAGCGAAAAGTCGGAAAAAAGAATTCTTTCTCCCGAAAACCTGCGAAAGAACGGCTTTTCCCGTTACGAGCGAGATTCAACGTCTGGCAATTATAACAAGACTGCCGGAAAAGATGGACCGGACGAAATACCTGCGGATCAAACAAGCGAATCGACGGGTTAAAGAAAAAGGTGCCCGAAAAAGCACACAGTAATCGAAAGCCAAAATGGCTACGCGCGAAGCTTCCTTCTGGCCCAAATTACGGGAGAGTTCACAAGATAGTTGAGGAAAACGACCTCAATACCGTATGCCAAAGCGCCCATTGTCCGAATGCGGGCGAATGTTGGTCTCGCGGCACGGCGACGATCATGATCCTTGGGAACGTATGCACTCGGGCGTGTTCCTTTTGCGCGGTTGAAAGCGGTCGTCCGACCGAATTGGACTTGGGCGAACCCTTGCGCGTCGCACAAGCGGTAAAGAAAATGGCATTGCGCCATTGCGTATTGACTTCAGTTGCAAGGGATGAACTGAAGGATGGAGGAGCATCCGTGTGGGCGGCGACGATTCAATCCGTAAGGCATCACAACCCAATGACCGCCATCGAAGTTCTTATCCCCGATTTTCAGGGCAAGAAGGACTCATTGGATACAGTACTGGACGCAAAGCCGGACATATTGAACCACAATATGGAAACGGTCGAACGCCTGCAAAGACCCGTACGAAAGACTGCAAGCTATTCGCAAACGCTTGGAGTCCTCAGACATGCCAAGAGCAGAGGATTTCCCACGAAATCGGGCATCATGTTAGGTCTGGGAGAAGAAGAGCACGAGATTGAAGAAACCATCCGCGACCTCGCTGTCGAAAAACTAGACATACTGACCATTGGCCAATACCTCCAACCCTCCCCCGACCACGCCCCAATCGACCGATGGGTAACCCCCGAGGAATTCGAACATTGGAAGGTTTTCGCGCTGGGTAAAGGAATTGGCGTAGTCGAGTCCGGACCTCTCGTGAGATCCTCCTATCATGCAGACGAACAGTCCATGAGATTCGCGTCCTGAAAACAAGCTTCAGGATGCATCCCAAGAGACTTGAGCTGTACTAGGCTCACTTGCAAGCCCCCCTGCAATCTCGCAAATCCCTGCAGCGACCTTCAACATCAGCTCGACGTAGCCGAGCAATAGTAAGGAAAGCAGAAAGGTCCGGGCGGCTGCCGACTCAAATGGGGACAACGGCAGGGTGCTAAACCTTGGGTTTCCAGCCCTTTCGATAATCCCTGCCCCAGAGCTTCTCGGCAGCGGGATCGTCAACTAGCTTTCCGCCTGCATCGGGATCACAGGCAATTCCTCCCCGGGTACGATATGCGATGTTCCCGAGGTGACACAGCTTGGCGCTGTCCTGAGCATCCCCAATGTCGGAGTTCAGGCTAACACTCTTGTCGCGGATAGCATCGACAAAATTACTGAAGTGAGCAGGCTCACCTCCCGGCCCCGATTTTTTGTCGATCTCCTTTCCGTCAGGATCGAGAATCTGATAATCGTTGCCTCCTCGCATTACCATGGAACCCTTTTCGCCGTAAAACTTGCAGAATGGTCTATTTTCATCGCGACGAGGATCGCAACTACTCCCACTCCACGCAGCGTAGCAGTGACCGAAGTCAAAGGTGGCCTCGCCCGTATCCGGGGTTTCCTGATCGTCGTCGTAATAGTAGCGACCCCCGTTATAGGTAACTCGCGAAGGAAGGTTCACGCCGAGCCCCCATCGAGCGACGTCGAGAGAATGCACTCCGTTATTGGCGATCTCTCCACCACCCCAGTGCCAACGCCAATGCCAATTGTAATGAACCAGATTGTCCACATAGGGGAAGTGAGGAGTCGGTCCTTGCCAAAGTTCGTAGTCAAGGTTGGCGGGAGGAGGCGCGGGCTTGCCCTTGCCTATCGAGGGCCGACGATTGTTGTACCAAGTCCGCGCGGAAAGAACCTTGCCGATCACTCCTTCACGAAGACGCTGTATTCCCTCGCGCACGAAAGGATAACTCCTGCGTTGGTTTCCCATCTGAACTCGCCTATCGTACTTTTTAGCGGCCGCGACGATCATATCGGCCTCGGCCATGTTGTGGCTTCCCGGCTTCTCGACGTACACGTGTTTGCCCGCCTGCATGGCGAGTATCGATGCCGGTGCATGCCAAAAGTTTGGAGCTGCAATTGAGACTGCATCCACTTGCTTGTCTTCGAGAATACGCCTGAAGTCGCTAACTCCCTTGGCTCTCCCCTTGGTCATGGCCTTGGCTCCACGGGAAAGGCGACTTTCGTCGACGTCGCAAACGTAGGAAACCTCGACTTCGGGGGTTTCGGCAAAACGCCTGACGTGGGCAATGCCTCGGCCAAGCCCGATGACGCCGACCTGCAAGCCGTTGTTCGCCTTGTTGGCCGCCTTTATGGCTCCGGGAGAGACAATCGCTCCAACTCCGAGGATGGATGTCTGCGACAAAAAACGACGACGCGTGGAAAAGTTTTTATCTTTCATTTAAGGGATGGGTTAAATTTCAACTACAGCTTGACCGACTTTACGGTCGCCAATCAAGTTCTTTTGCTTGCGCCAAGCAGAATTCTGCTGAAAGAACATCTCATGAAACAAATAGTAATTGGCTTCTTCTGCATGACTATGAGTATCCTCGCAAATGGAGAAAAGGAACTGCGACTAGGTCTAATTGGCCTCGACACCTCGCACGTCGTGGCCTTCACGAAGATACTGAACGACTCGAAGCATCCTCAGCACGTAAAGGGAGGAAAGGTTGTGGCGGCCTTCAAGGGGGGAAGTCCCGACATTTCCGCAAGCAGAGACAGGATTGATCGATTTACGAAGACGCTGGTGGAACAGTATGACGTAAAGCTCTATCCCACCATCGAGAAAATGTGCAAGGAGGTCGATGCCGTGCTACTCGAGAGCGTCGACGGCCGCCCTCATCTCAAGCAAGCCAAGCCCGTAATCGAGGCAGGCCTGCCCATCTACGTCGACAAACCCTTCGCCGGTTCCCTCAAGGATGCATTGAAGATCTTCGAGCTTGCCGAGAAGAAGGAGGTTCCCATCTTCACGTCGTCCTCGCTTCGTTTCGCCAGAGCCACCTTGGCTGTTCGGAATGGGTCGATTGGCAAGGTCGTACATTGCGAAACTCATTCCCCATGTTCGATCGAACCAAGTCACCCCGATCTCTTCTGGTATGGCATTCACGGAGTCGAATCCCTGTTCACGGTCATGGGAGCCGATTGCCTCTCGGTATCTCGAGGAAAGACCAAGGACAACCTGATCGAGGTCAAGGGGAAGTGGAAAGGCGATCGCATTGGAATCTTCCGTGAGGGCAAGGGATACGGCGGGCTGGCCAAGGGGGAAAAAGGTGAGGCCGCAGTGGGCAACTACGATGGCTACGCCCCCATGGTCAAGGAAATCGTAACTTTCTTCAAATCGGGCAAGCCGCCTGTAACCGCAAAGGAATCGATTGCCATATACGCCTTCATGGAAGCCGCCGACGAAAGCAAACGAAGGAATGGGAAGGAAGTCACCTTGGAAGAGGTGCTGAAGAAGGCAAAATGAAGAGTGTTGGCCTTGGGTGGGCAAGCCTCGCAATCGCTCTGTCGAGCATCGAGGCAAACCCAGCGAAGTGGAAGAAAGTGAATGAGGAGGACGGCGTAAAGGTCTATGAAAGAAACATAGGCGATCTCATCGCCTTTCGCGGGGAAGGCAAAATCAAGGCGCCGTTGGGCAAGCTTTTGTACGTGATCGAGGACTCGGCGCATTGGAAGGAGTGGATAGAGAACTTTGACTCGGGGCGAGTGCTGGAAAGAAAATCACCTTTTCACAAGGTCTTCTATCAATCCTTCGACTCTCCCTTCCCCGTAAAAGATCGCGACATAGTATACGAGGCTAGGACCACCAGAGAAACCGACGGCAACAAAGTAATCATCGCAATGCGCTCAGTCTTCCACCCGAAGGCACCCAAGACAGTGGGCGTCAGGGTAGACTTGAAATACACCCGCTACGAAATTACACCTCTCTCCGATGGACACCTCCAGGTCGTGCTCGAAACTTCATCCGATCCCGGAGGTTCCCTGCCGGGCTTCCTCGTAAACTGGGCTCAGCGCGACTATCCCTTGAAGCTTTTCAAGGGCCTACGTCGCCAAGTCAAAAAGAAGCACGCAAAGTTCGCGCCCTTGCCACCGAAAAACAACTAACTGGTTTAAATACCCGACCAACTCTCATGAAGAAAACATTGCTAGTCTTGCTTTGCTTCGTTTCGGCAATGCTTGCCGATGCGAAAAAACTGCCGAACTTCGTGATCATTTTCATGGACGACATGGGCTACGCCGACATCGGTCCGTTCGGGGCCAAAGGTTATCCTACGCCAAACTTGGACCGCATGGCCAAAGAGGGAAGGAAGTTCACCGACTTTTACGTCACTCAGGCCGTGTGCTCGGCTTCTCGGGCAGGTTTGCTCACGGGATGTTACAACGTGCGGATCGGCATACTCGGCGCACTGGGGCCGAAGTCCAGCCATGGCATTGCTGCTAGCGAGTCAACCATTGCAGAGATATGCAAGCAAAAGGGCTACGCCACGGCATGTTACGGCAAATGGCACTTGGGGCATCACAAGAAATTCCTCCCCCTGCAGCATGGCTTCGACGAATATTACGGCCTACCGTATTCCAACGACATGTGGCCGTACCATCCGGGAGTAATGCATCTGCCGATGGAGCAAAGGCTCAAGCGTTGGCCTCACCTTCCGTTAATCGAAGGCAATGCAGTCATAAACGACAAGGTTTCGGGAAAAGATCAGGAAGAGCTGACCACCCTGTACACGGAGAAAACAGTTAGTTTCATTGAAAAAAACAAGGACAAGCCTTTCTTAGTCTATTTGCCGCACAGCATGGTTCACGTACCACTTTACGTTTCCGAGAAATTCAAGGGTAAGAGCAAGGCAGGGCTGTTCGGAGACGTGATGATGGAAGTGGACTGGTCGGTCGGACAAATCCTCGAAACTCTGCGAAAGCACAACCTTGCCGAAAACACGCTGGTAATTTTCACTTCCGACAATGGTCCCTGGCTTAGCTACGGAGATCACGCGGGTTCCGCCGCCCCCCTTCGGGAGGGCAAAGGCACCATGTTCGACGGAGGATGCCGAGAACCCACCCTTGCATGGATGCCCGGCACCATCCCGGCGGGCTCGGTATGTTCGACACCCGCAATGACCATCGACATTCTTCCCACGATTGCCCACTTGATTGGAGCCAAACTGCCACAACATGGAATAGACGGGAAGAACGTTTGGCCGCTTTTTACAAAAGACACAGCCAAATCTCCGCATGAAGCCTATTACTTCTACTATGGCAATCAGCTGCAGGCCCTGCGATCGGGGAAATGGAAACTTCACTTTCCTCATGGTTATCGCACAATGGCAGGACGCCCCGGAGGCACGGGAGGTGTCCCGACCAAGTATACTCAAGCCAAGATCGGGTTGTCCCTCTTCGACTTGGAGAAAGACATCGGCGAAACCACCAACTTGAAGGATAGGTATCCCGACGTCACAGAAAGACTCTCTGCGCTCGGCAAAGCCTTCGACGCCGATCTTCGCAAGACTAGGCGACCTGCCGGCAGGCTATAATCCAGCACCGATCAACGATGTGGGAACCACATTCAGCTCATCAATGATTCGCACCATCAAATCCTATAAAACAAGCAAGATGAAAAGACACATAGCCACCATCTCATTGATCACAAGTGCAGGGGCATTGCTATTGTCCATTTCAAACTTAATGCGGGCAGACGTGATCGCAGAAAGGGCCTTGCTGAAAAGGGAAAAGGAACTTGTCCAACGCATGGAACCAAAGGCATCTACATTCCTCGAACAAATGGGAGTAAAGCCCTATGAGAATTCTCCCCAAACGATCGATGAATTTCTCCAACCATTAATTCAGATAATCGACAATCTGGATGGATAGTTGATTGCATGGAAAAGGGCTTTCCTCAATCGACCAGAGCAGTTGTTTCAATAAGAATAGATCGTGGAGAACAAAGCCGAAACTTCTTTTCCTGATCCGGAAGCAGGGGGGTTCTTCAGGTTATCGCAGACCGACAAATCACTTTCCCTTCACTGGAAAAGTGGTTCACTAAAGTATCGCGACTTCGAGCTCCTGCGCGAGGGGGGAGTCGCCAAGCTTTATTCATGTTTCGACGAAAACCTGAGAAGACAAATCGTCTACAAGACTTTACACGATCACCTCTCTAATGATGAAATCGAATGTCAGAGGTTTCTCCGTGAAGCTCGGGTAACGGCGAACATAGCTCACCCCGGCACAGTTCCCGTCTATGAGCTTGGCCGAGATCGGAATGGAAATCTATTCTTCACAATGAAGAGAGTTCGAGGCCGAGACCTGAGGGAGATCATAAAGGCCCTTCAATCGGGAGACCTCAATAGCCAAAGAGCCTTTCCCCTCAAGACTCTTCTGGAAATTTTCCTACAGGTTTGCCGAACCTTGGCCCATACTCATTCCAAAGGAGTCATTCATCGAGACCTAAAGCCGGCCAATGTATTGACTGGAGAATTCGGAGCAACTTACTTGATCGATTGGGGCCTAGCCAAGGTATGGGGGGAACCAGACCCAAGGCCGACGGGTACCCAGGAAAGCAACGACCCCACACTAACTCCACCAGGTCGACGCTACGGAACTCCTCTATACATGGCTCCGGAAGTTGCCAGGGGAGAATCTCATGTAGATGCGAGAACCGATGTTTTCGGGCTAGGACATATTCTTTTTGAAATCCTAACCCATCGACAGATAATTCAAGGACAAGACATCAAGGAAGTTGAGACAAACTTGCTCGAGAAACCCTTTCCGACTCCCAGAGAACTGGCCCCGGACAAAGATATTCCTCTGCAGCTTGAAGAAATCTGCCTGAAAGCTCTTCAAAAAGACAGGCGTCAAAGGTATCCATCCGTAGACTCGATGATGGATGACCTCCTTGCTTACCTCGACTAGAAGCGATCCGACCTAAACCGAGACGGCAAAAACAACAAGGGCCGACAGTTTCCTGCCGGCCCTTGAGAGAAGACTTAAAGCAAAAAACTACGCAAGGGCCTTCTTGGTAGTCTTGATAATGACGGCGGCAATCTTGTAGGGGTCTCCGTTGGAAGCAGGCCTACGATCCTCGAGACGCCCCTTCCAGCCCTCTTGGATCGTTGCAACAGGAATGCGAATCGATGCACCCCGGTCGGAAACTCCGTAACTGAACTTGTCAATCGACTGGGTTTCATGAAGCCCGGTTAGACGCTGATCGTTATCTGCCCCATAAACCGCAATATGCTCGGAAATGTTATTTGCAAACTCTTCGCAAATCTTTGTATGAATCTCTTCACCTCCGGGATCACGCATTGCGCCACAAGAGAAATTAGCGTGCATGCCTGATCCGTTCCAATCGCCCTTGACCGGTTTCGGATGCCAATCCACGGCAACTCCATACTTTTCGGCTGTACGCTCGAGCAAGTAGCGGGCTGCCCAAATCTGGTCTCCGCATTCAGCGGCGCCCTTTGTGAAAATCTGGAACTCCCATTGCCCTGCCATTACCTCAGCGTTAATGCCCTCAACGTTGAGTCCGGCCTCAAGGCAATAGTGCAAGTGCTCGTCGACAATGTCTCGCCCATAGGTATTCCTTGCCCCTACCGAGGTATAATAGGGACCTTGGGGTGCGGGAAAGCCGTTCTTGGGGAAGCCCAAAGGCAAATTGGTTTCAGGATCAATGAGGGTATATTCCTGCTCGAGACCAAACCAGAAGTCGTTGTCCTCGTCTTGGATGGTGGCGCGACCATTGGACTCGTGGGGAGTGCCGTCAGCATTCAGAACTTCACACATCACGAGCCATCCGTTGCCTCCGAAACGATCCGGGTCCGGGTAAACCGCAGCAGGTTGCAGCAGGCAATCCGAATCATTACCTTCGGCCTGTTCCGTGGAAGAACCGTCGAAAGACCATTGCTTCGCATCGGAAAGGTTGCCGCTGAAGTCATCGACAATCATGGTTTTACTTCTGAGGCTCTGGGTTGGCTTGTAGCCGTCGAGCCAAATGTATTCTAGCTTATGTTTGCTCATTTTTTTGTAATAAAAGGAAGAATTCGAACTCTCCCTTACTGTGTTATACGGTTAGCTTGATTTCAACTTGCGAAATCCGCGACAAACAGACTCTTTCAGACTGCATGAACACGGGGTTGTTTAGAGAAAATTGCATATGGAAATCTAGGTAGCATCTCACGCGCCAAGAAGGTTTTCGCTCAATTTCTGAATGATTTCTTAACATCCGGGGTAAAAATCCTAGGACTTACATACTAATTCAAACCCGGATCGTCAGGAGCATCGGCAAGAAAACGAAGCTCGTCGCTGACGGAACCAAGCACATTCTTCCACACCACTTGCTTGTCCTCCAAGCGAGCGAAGAGTTCCTTGTCCAAGTTGGAGACAACCCAAGCATTCTCCTCGAGCTCGTTCTCCAACTGTCCGGGCGACCATCCGGAATGACCCACGAAACAAGCGATCCGAACCTTGGGGTTATCCGTCTTGAGTTGTTCGGCTTTATCCATGTCTATACCGAAATAGAGCTTGAAGGAATTTGGTGAGTCCAGCCACTCCCACGCGGCGATAATAAGTTTTTCCTTCTCGACGGGTCCTCCTTCAAAAACTGGTGTGTTACCAAAGGACTTATCGGCAAAAGACGAATCCAAGTCAGATAGTTTCTGGCCAAGGGGACGATTGAGAATCACTCCAAGGGTTCCCTGATCCTCGGAATGAGCAGACAAGAACACGATTGTCTTATTGAAATTGGGATCCGTAAGGCTTGGGTGAGAGAGAAGGATCGAACCCGACAACGTTGTCTTGGGCGTGTGACGATCTGTGAATTTCATGGGAGGGACTTTCGAAGGCTTAATTTCGACTGACTTAGCAAAAAAGCAAGCTTTTGTTTGACCGAGCAAGTACAAAAAAGGCGCATTAACCAAATGGTCAATGCGCCGTGGTGAAATTAAAGTGTCAGAAAGCTCCGAACTAATCAGCCCTTACGCTTGAGAACAACGCCGGGTGCCCACTTGGCGCCGGCATCAATCCACTCCTTGATGATCTTTTGCTGGGCAGGGGTAAGAGGGTCTCCCTTGGGCGGCATAATATCATCGTGATCCTCTTCAAGAGTAATTCGTTTATAAAGCTCGCTTTTGACGGCGCTCCCAGGAACTACTCCGGCTTCCTCGGAATCACCTGCCTTGACGATGTTTTCACGGGTATCCACCCTGTAACCACCCTTAGGCTTACGAAGTCGAGAACCTTTCTTGTAGGGGGCGGCGTGGCAATCAATGCAACGCTCCTGCAGAATGGGCAACACGTCCTTCTTGAAGTCGGGTGCGGCATTAAGGCCAACGGCGGTAAAACCGAAGGCTAAAACATTGAGTAAGGAAATTTTGGTATTCATGATAAATATCAATAGAACAAGAATTCCACATTAAGACAAATACAAACGCACGGGAAGCATTCCAAAGAATGCCCGAGAACGCTGAAAAAAAGCTTATGCTGCGGAGGCGACTTCCGTGGCGACCGGAACTTCGGGTTCGGTTGACGGTTGATCAGAGGAAACAACATCTTTCGAAGTCGCATCGTCGACGGAAACCACTCCGGGTTCATCGGGAGGAGCGGTTGCTTCAGCGTCTCCCCACTGCTCGTCGTACAATGCCTTCAGATGAGTAAAAACCTCTACGATCGACTTGTCCTCCTCAATCTCGAACAACTTCAGGATGAGCTCCTTGTTGTTCATGAGGTTGAGCCTCTTACCAAGGGTTTCCATTCCCCGGTAACTGTTGATGACTTCTCGGGCTTCCTCTTGTTTGGAAAGAATTCGTTTAGCTTCTCGATAATTTAATGACATGTGTAAAGTTGGATTGGATTTACTGGGAGTACGTTCGAAAACCTTTCTTGAGACTGGGCGAACAGAGTCAAGCAACTAAACAAAAAAAGTACATATCAATCTCCCAAGATGGGCAATCCCGCACGAAAAAGAGCTGTACCCAGCCAAACAACAAGAGCCGCATAAAAAAGCCCGAAGGTCTTGGTAACCGGAAATATACGAGAATAGCGACCGAACTTGGCCTCATACCACTCCTGGCCCATCCACGCCACCAAGTTAAAGCCGGCGCAATCCACAACGATCAACCACCAAGCAATCGTTTCAAACCAAACCGAGAAAATCATCTTGAATTGCAATCAAACACTTTTGGTACTCCACTTGACAAT
>CAZNWO010000008.1:29966-44736 GCA_964576585.1 uncultured Puniceicoccaceae bacterium
GCCTGCCACGTAATCCGAAAGAAGAGCAACCGATATGAGGCTCTATCTCCCACCATTGGTCGACACCCCCTAAAGCTGATCTGCACGGATCGTTCAAATGACTTGGCTCTCCTCTCCCTCCCGAGCAAAGAAGAAAAATATCCGTTTCTGAAGGTGTCGAGAAACATTCCGCCCGAAGGCAAGCCATGTTATTTGCTGGGCTCTCCGATCTTCAGGCACAACCTCCTGCTGACAGGTCACGTAGCCCGAAGAAAAGTCGGGTTCGAATGGTATGACGATGGCTTCGCGGGGACCTTTGCCATTGCAGGAATAGGCGCAGGAGGAACCTCAGGCGGTCCATGGCTGAACGCCAAGGGAGAGATAATAGGAGTTCAGGTTGCGTCCATGACCCTTGGTGAGGCGCACCAAGGAGTGGCTTCCGCCATACCGCCGCAGGCCATCCTTGCCTTAATGGAGTCGAGGAAAACGGTTGTTGCCCCAACCATGCAAGCCGCCGTCGAGGAAATATGGGGCCAATCACCCGAGTTCTTGGAAAAACTCAAGGCGGACACAAGAGGTCTAGTGCTTAGACAGGTGGCCAAGGGAGGCATTGCAGCCAAGGCGGGGTTGAAGGACGAGGAGATCATCCTTAAGGCAGGCAAGGACAAGATTTACGAACGCATCGAGCCTTTTATCAAAATGCTAAGAAGCAAAAAGCCCGGAGACAGCTTGAAGCTGGTCGTTGGCGACTCCAAGGGAGATCGCAAACGAGAAGTGACGTTGAAGCTGGCGGGGCTGAAGTAAAAGCGAAGCCCCTCCCTGCCCCGGCAAAACCTTGGTTCAGGAATGGGCGTCGGCAACGTCAATCATTGCCTGTAGAATGACGTTCCAAGTATCCGGGTTCTGCAAAGTGGCGTTGGGGAACATGCAACCGTCCCAGCAAATGTGCTCGATGCCGCGATCAGCATAGTCCTTTAGCCAATAGCCGGCGCAACGGGTGATGTCCAGTTTACCGTTGGGATCGTCGGCGGGACAATGCTTACCGGTCTTGTCGTGACTGCCTGCACCGTGCACTTCACCATCATTTTGGGCGACGTGAAAGTCAATGGTCCAAGGGCGGAGCTTGTCGGTCATTTGCTCGTAGGCAGCGTAAAACTCATCATCCGAACAACCTTCCTGAATGAGTGCGTGCTCAGGCGCGTTGTACCCTAGAGTGTAAAGGTAAGTATGAGCCAAGTCGGCCTGAAAACCAAGGGTCTCGGGCATCCCGACGCCTTCAAGGAGATCAAGCATGTCCTTCCAGCTGTGCATGCCTGCCCAGCAAATCTCACCTTCCGCAGCCAAACGTTCACCGTGGTCAGAAGCGATCCGGGCAGCCTCCTTAAACGTCTCGACGATTGTCGCAGTGTTGGCGGCAGCGTCCTCGCGCCATTTTTCGACGCCGAATTCGGCGGAGTCGATACGGATGACGCCTCTCTTCCGAGCTCCATGATCATTAAATACCTTGGCGATTCTGCAGGCCATCTTGACTGCATCGAGAAACTTGTCCCGTTGTTCACTCGTACCCATGGCGGAATCACCCACCGTGCCGGGCCAAACGGGCGCCACCAGCGAACCGATGTCGAATCCCTTGCCTGTAATCAAGTCGGCGATACCCTTAAGTTCATCGTCCGAAGCTTCGGGGTTCGTATGAGGCAGAAAGAGGAAGTAGTCTATGCCGTCGTACTTGCGACCACCCACCTCTGCAGCTGCGGTGAAGTCCAGCATGTCCTCCAGACTGATGGGAGGTTCCTGTCCCTCCTCGTCTCCTTTGCCCACAAGTCCGGGCCACATGGCGTTGTGAAGTTTAAGCGAAGAATTGCTCATCTCGATTTCCTTTGGGTGATAGGGTTTGCAAGTGTTGAGGGTGGATATAAGAGCGAGAAAAAAAAACTGCGAGCAAGAAAAAAACGCCGAATAGCTTGCTTTCAGGCAACAGAAAGCTTAGCAAAGAGGGTCAACACCTATAGGATTGCAATCAATTTGATCATCTAGAGGAGAAAACATCATGAAAAATTTCATAATAGCCTTATTTTTGTCGAGCACACTTAGCTTGTCGGCGGAACTCCGAACCTGGACGAGCACGAAAGGCTCCACCTTGGAAGCCGAATTGGTCGACTTTGCAAACCGTACGGTCGTCCTCAAGTCAAGCGCCGGAAGAAGGATAACCCTAAGTCTGGACAAACTCTCCGAGGAAGACCAGTTGATCGTCACCGAATGGGCAAGCAAGCAAAAGAATACCAAAACCGCCAAACCTGCTGAAAAAGAATCCGCGTCAAGCGAACTCAGACCGGGTCTGGCAGAATTGCTTCCAGAAACAATCCTTGATTCCAAAGGCAAGGAAGTTTCCCGAAACCAATTGGCGGGCAAGGTAGTGGGATTCTACTTTTCCGCTCATTGGTGCCCCCCATGCCGAACCTTCACCCCGCGACTGGTTGAATTCAGGGATGAATACAAAGACCAGTTCGAGGTGGTATTCGTTAGCTCCGACCGTAGCCCGCAAGCTCAAATGGACTACATGCAGGAGGCAAACATGAAATGGTTCACCCTGCCCCATCGTTCTCAAGCCGGCAACCTTTTGGCCAAGAAGTACGGCATAAGGGGCATTCCCTCGCTCATCATTGTCTCGCCAGAGGGTGAAACGATTACGAAGGAAGGAAGAGGACAAGTGTCCGGCAACCCCAAGGGTGCAATCGCCTCTTGGACCAAGTCGGAAACTTCCACCGCCACCTCATCAACCGATTCCGCTGGAAGCCCTTCCGGCCCCAAAGGAGGAGTTGCGGGCAAGCTGGAACAGGGCTTGGCCGAACTCTTGCCCGAAGAACTTCTCGACGCAAAGGGCAAAAAGGTTTCACAAGAAGCACTTGCGGGCAAAATGGTCGGATTCTACTTTTCCGCCCATTGGTGCCCCCCATGCAGAACGTTTACGCCTCGATTGGTTGAATTTCGAGACGACAACAAGGATGAATTCGAGATCGTCTTCGTAAGTTCCGACAAGAGCCCGCAAGCCCAGATGGACTACATGAAGGAAACGAACATGAAATGGCTCACGCTTCCACACCGTTCCAAGGCGGCCAACAAATTGAAGAGCAAATACGGCATTCGCGGCATTCCTGCTCTTGTGATCGTCGCACCCAACGGGGAAACCATTACCAAGGATGGACGAGGTCATGTCTCGGGCAATCCTCGCGGAGCATTGGCTTCATGGAGAAAATCCATCTGACCAAGCCATAGCAGGCATACATCGTCGGAAACTGAAAGGCTCGAAGTCATAAAGATCTAGAGTCAAGCGCTTGAAAGCCTTCCGGCACCCCATACTGCTGGCAATCGTTTGCCTCGGGCTTGCAAAGAATGGGCAAGCGAATGAAGGGAAGACTTGGAGTCAAGCTTCGCTCTGGCTTAAAAAGGGAAACGTGCTGGAAGTCTCGGCTCCAACTGACGCCAAAAGGGTCAGGCTAGAGGTTCTGGACCAAGACACAAAAAACTGGACGACGGTCAAGACCGGGCATTTGCCCGGATCGAAGGCGGGCAAAATATATTTGCAAATGCCAAGAGATTTGGATCGCAACAAGCTGCGAGTTGTTTGGGACCGCACCGACCCGTTCCCCTATTCCTTTTACCAAGGGCGAAGCAGATTCGGCCCTAGGGAAAGCGACCCCTCATCCGTGACCGCAGGATTACGATCAGTTGAATTTGCAGTGGCGGAGGACGCCACGGTTACGAACGATGATGCCACCGACAACGTGCAGGAGTCGGACCTCTGGCAATTGCACGATGACAAGCTTTTCTTCTTCAACACCATGAGAGGACTTCAGGCAGTCGACGTATCCGATCCGAGGATGCCCGAAGTATTCGCTCGCTATCGATTGCCCGCTTCCGGAGAACAGATGTACGTCGTCAACGACGGCGAGCACATAATCCTGCTTGCTCGCAAGCCCGGACAATCGTGGCCTCAATCCTCCGAAGTAAAGGTCTTGAGCGTCGAGCAAGGGAAGATATCCGAGGTGGCGAGCCTAGACTTGGATGCCTCCTACAGGGAGAGCCGAATGGTGGGCGACATGCTTTACGTCGTCTCGGAAAAGTGGGAAAGGGAAAAACTAAACTGGCAAGGATGGGAATTCTCCTACAGCACTCGCTTGGCAACCTTCGACTTCAGCGACGCGAACAACCCGAGAAAAGTCGACGAGAAAACCCTGGCTGGTTCACCGCAAGTGATTTCCGCCACGAACAGCAACTTAGTGGTAGTGACTCGCGACCCAATGAACTACCACTACAAGCATGTGGTTCGGGTTTTCGACCTCACCGGATTCAGGGGAATTCCCGAACAGGTTGCTGAGCTTCGCCCGGGCGGGCGTGTGCTAGACAAATTCAAACTTCGAATTCGCGACGGCATCCTAACCGTAATCTCACAGGCCTACCGAGACCAAAACTGGAGGCAACGCTACTCCCTCCTGGAAAACTTCAAGCTGTCTTCCGAAAAACTCCTCGGGATCCTCGAACTGGCTGACAGGGAAACGCTTTACGCTACGAGGTTCGACGGGGACTTCGCATACGTCGTTACTTTCTTGCAAGTCGACCCATTGTTCATCGTGGACTTGACGAAACCCCAAAAGCCAAAGGTCGTCTCCGAGCTGAAAGTGGAGGGATGGTCCGAATACATCCAACCCATGGGAGACAAGCTGTTTGCAGTGGGAGTCGAGGAGCGGCGCGTCACAGCCTCCATCTTCGACGTCTCGGACAAAACTATTCCCAGACTCGCCCAAAGGGTCTACTTGGGTGATGAGGGAAGTTACTCATGGAGCGAAGCCAACTACGACGAAAAGGCCATTGGTCGAATTCCAAGCCAAAACCTCTTTTTGGTTCCGTTTCAATCGTGGGACAAAGAAGGAAGCGTCGACAAAGTTCAGATTCTGCAGACTACGGAAAACGGCATAATCAAAAGAGGACACATCAAGCACAGTTTCAGGGCTCGACGGGCAGCTCCGGACCGGACGGGGTTTCACATATTCTCCATTTCGGGCAATGAACTTCAGGTAACCGACGTTGCCAACTTGGAAAATCCAAGGCAAACCGCCAATCTCCCGCTGGCATGGAAGGTGGATCGACTGCTCCATCACAATGAAAAAATTCTCCAGTTCGAGGATCAGGCGACAAGGTATGCTTGGGATTGGCGCTTGAATGAGGCTGAGACGAATGCAACTTTGAGAATTACGGACAAAAACAATCCCGACAAACTGATTTCCTCTGTAAAGCTAGGCAAAGGAAGGCTTGCGGGAACGGGGATAAGTAACGGCAAGCTGCACCTAGCCCTTGACGATGGAAAAAACCTGCGTCTGGAAGTGTACCAACTGGAGGACAACGGCTCCGCCACAATCCTAGTATCAAAAGAGATTGAGGGAGGGAACTCTTCTAATCATGATTTGAAACCCTTGTTTCTCAAGGAAGGTTTCGTAGCCTGGGTCTCCGACCCCAGCACCGAGTCAATATACCATCCTTACAATTACCTTAGACGTAGCTCGATTCCGGAAGATGCAATCTACCCATATCCGAGCAACCGGTCCGGACGAGTACAGGCCCACCTCTTCTCGTTTGAGGAAAACTTGGCTCAATCGACCCTAACTCTCGAATCCAACTCGAGCATTTCCCTCACGGGCAACGCGAGTTGGAGCCAACCATTCATTCTCGGCAATCGCGTTTTGTACAGTTCTTCCTCAACGACAAACGTCTTTGACCCGGAGCAAACTTGGAGGATTGTCCACTCTGAGGTGAACGCCTCCCTTCATGGCTTCGACCTATCAGAGCAGGAAAAAGTAACGAAGTTGAAGACCGCCTCGCTCCCCGGCGTACTGGTCGGAATTCAAGAAATTCAAGGGAACTCGGCGGGAGCTTACCTGATAACGGAAAGCAAGGACACCTCTCTCGACTACTTCAAGCCTATCGACATCGACAACGTAACTGCAGACGGACTGCAAGCGACAAGAGAGGCTCGTTACGGCAGGTCGCTTGCCCTGTGCGCCTACGATGGGGAATCGGCCTACTTCCTCGATGAGGCGGATCTGTCGCGCACGCAGGGTCCTCTTATCTCAGTCAACGGGAACGTCTTTGTCGGCATGAGCGGGTCGAAGCCGAACGGCCTTCAAGTCTTCGACATAGAGAATGGTCGCCTCACCAAAGGCTCGAACCTCTTTCCAAATGAAAACCTGACCACCCTTGCTACCGACGGATTGTATCTCATAGGACGAGGAAACGGTGGTGTTTTCGTCGCCGAAACGGGGTCTGGAGACAACTTCCTTCAATGGCCGACCATGAACTTCTCGGGCAACCTCTACCCCGATCTCACGGGCTTCCAATCTTCGGAAGACGGGATTCTCATCCCGGCGGGACAATATGGGGTGGAATTCCTGCCGAGACCTTCAGGCTCTCAAATCAGGAACCTTGTCGATCGTCGCTCAACAACAAGAGAAAACTGGGTTCTTCTCGACGAATCAAAAATTCGCATATACGAAGCCGAAGACTCTCCCTTGTCTCTGGATCAAGCAACCTCTCCGGGATGGAAATTCCGCCCCAACTCCTCCTTGGACCAAGGATCTCAAGCACTGAAAGCCCACTGGAAGAAAGTCCCGTGGTTCGGATTTTTTCAGAGCCGAAGCTATCCTTGGATTTACCATGCCGGACTAGGCTGGACATATGTATCGGAAGCCGGCGAGGACGCCCTTTGGCTTTGGCGACCGAAGAGCGGATGGCTCTGGACGAAACCCGACATCTTTCCACACCTCTACAAGCATTCCGGCGGCAATTGGATTTACTTGGACTTGAAAAACGATCGAACCTCGATCCGCTTCTACGATTATTCCCCAAAAAGCTGGATCGAAGAATAACCGTTCCAATGCCTGGAGAAAGCTTCGCGAATCACACCGAATCGAACGATGGGCGCGCCTCTTGCTTACTGTCCAACTCACAGGACAAAGAATAAAACCTGAAGCCATGTTCTAAAATTGGGTAGGTAGCACCGGTAAAAGCTAACCTTTGACCACGTTCCAAGGGCTTCATCCTTTCGTCATTGTCTAAAAGAGTTTTTGGTTCTAGGAGGAACTCTATGCATTCCACTCGAACTAGTGCAATGAAGGTCGCACCCGAGGACAACCTCGTGGTGGCGCTTCGAGACCTGAATGCAGGGGAACGAGTGGAGGTGAACGGGGAAGTCTTCGAACTAACGCAAGACGTCAAGTCGAAGCACAAGTTCGCCGCCAACGACTTCTCGCCGGGAGAGGTCGCAACCATGTACGGGGTGACCGTTGGGCAAGCTACGCAACCCATTCCCAAGGGCGGCCTTCTGACTACGGAAAACCTTGTCCACTTGTCTGCTGAATACGGTGAACCGACTGAGGGCATGAATTGGGAACCGCCGGATGTTTCCCGATGGGAGGAAAGCTGCTTCGATGGATACCATCGCGCGGACGGTTCCGTGGGTACTGCCAATCACTGGCTGGTCGTCCCCATGGTATTCTGCGAAAATGGCAACGTACAGTTGCTCAAGGAAGCGATGCAGAAGTCCTTGGGCTACGAGCGGAGGGATCACTATCAGCTCTACGCCCAAGAGCTTGCAGAAGCCTGCAAGGCTGAAAAAGACTTGGCCTGCATAGACCTTCCCGAGGAGAGCTCAAGTTGGAGAGATCCGCTTTTTCCAAACATAGACGGAGTGAAGTTTATTCTGCACGGCATGGGCTGTGGGGAAACCCGAGGGATTTCCAATGACCTCTGCGGCCTAATCGCGGGCTATCTGAACAACCCAAACGTGGCGGGAGCCACCATCCTCAGCCTCGGTTGCCAGCACGCCCAAGTGTCAATCCTCGAGGAAGAAATCGAAAAGAGGAACCCGGCATTCGACAAGCCAATGCTGGTATTCGAACAACAGAAACACAAGTCCGAGCGTGAGATGCTGGGACAGGCCATCCGGCAAACTTTCGAGTCTCTGCAAAAAGCAAACGAGATTTCACGTGAACCGTCTCCCCTCTCCAAGCTCACCATCGGGATGGAATGCGGAGCATCCGACGGTTTCTCGGGAATCTCGGCAAATCCAGCATTGGGAAAGGTCGCGGACTTCGTGGTTGCGCTGGGCGGAAGAGTGATCCTCTCGGAATTCCCCGAGCTTTGCGGCGTCGAACAGGAGATCGTCAATCGGTGCGCAAGCCCTGAAGTGGGCAAGCGTTTCGTGGAGATCATGCGCAACTACGAGGCAAGGGCAAAAGAGGCAGGTTCCGGATTTCACATGAATCCATCTCCGGGCAACGTTCGCGACGGGTTGATCACAGATGCAATCAAGTCGGCAGGCGCCGCCAGAAAGGGAGGCAGTTCCCCCGTAGTGGATGCCTTGGACTATCCGGGTTGGGTCACCAAGCAAGGGCTAAGCCTTCTCTGCACGGCAGGAAACGATGTGGAATCAACCACGGCAATGGCTGGAGCGGGGGCCAACCTTCAGCTTTTTTCCACCGGGTTGGGTACTCCGACCGGAAACCCCGTCACACCGGTGATCAAGGTTTCCTCGAACAGCAAATTGGCGGACAGCTTCTCCGATTACATTGATTTCGATACAGGTCACATTATCAGCGGAGAAAAGAGCGTCGAAGCAACGGGGCAAGAGCTACTCGATGAAGTGATCGAGTATGCAAGCGGCAGAAAAATAGCCAAAGCGATGCTTCAGGGAAGAGACGATTTCCTCCCTTGGAAAAGGGGCATGTCGCTTTAAACGCAAAGATGAAAGACGACAGGCTAAAAAACAAGGTTGCGGTAGTCACTGGAGGAGGCAAGGGCATCGGACAAGCGATCGCCCAACGCTTCGCAGCCGAGGGAGCAAAAGTTGCAGTCTGGGAACTGGATGAAAAGGCGGCAGCGAAAACAGTCGAGGGAATCGAAGAACTCGAGGGAGTCGCCCGGCCTTTCTCCTGCGACGTATCCGATCAAGCCAGCGTGAGGGATGCCACGCAAACCACTCTTTCCGAAATGGGCAAGATATCGATCCTTGTGAACAACGCAGGAGTCGCCCACATCGGAAACGCAGAGAACACGTTGGAGGCGGATTTCGACCGTATCCTCTCAGTCAACGCAAAAGGCGTGTACAATTGCCTCCATACAATTTTGCCTGAAATGGCGGATGCAGGTGGAGGAGCCATCCTAAACCTTGCATCAATCGCATCTCGGCTGGGCATTTCGGATCGATTCGCCTATTCTGCAAGCAAGGGTGCCGTTTTCGCAATGACACTGAGCGTTGCTAAGGATTACCTGGACAAGGGAATCAGATGCAATTGCGTCTGTCCCGGACGCATCCACACGCCCTTCGTCGACGGATATCTTGAAAAGTATTACCCCGACGACGAGGAAAGGGAGAAAATGTTCCGCAGACTTTCCGAATATCAACCCATCGGACGAATGGGCAAACCCGAAGAAGTGGCAGCCTTGGCCGCATTCCTATGCTCGGACGAGGCTTCCTTCATTACCGGGTCCGCCTACGACGTCGACGGCGGCACCATGCTGCTTCGATGAAAAAGATGAACTTGAACACAAATAACCCAAGACCATGAAACTCATAAGAAAAGGTGAACCTGGAGAAGAATCTCCGGGACTAATGCTTGCAAACGGAAGAGAGGTAGACGTTTCGGAATTCGGCGAAGACTACGACGAGGTCTTTTTTGAAAGCGACGGCTTGCAAAGGCTGAAAGAATGGGCCGACCAAAATGCCGACAACGCCCCACCCTTTCCGGACGAAACCCGCTACGGCGCTCCAATCGCCCGACCCAGCAAGATAATCTGCATTGGCTTGAACTTCAGCGACCATGCCGCGGAGTCAGGAATGGAATTGCCGCCCGAACCGGTGATCTTCTTCAAGGCATCCTCTGCGTACTGCGGCCCCAATGACGCGCTCGTCATTCCTCGCGGAAGCGAGAAAACGGATTGGGAAGTGGAGATCGCATTTGTTGTTGGAAAAAGAGCGTCCTACGTATCCGAGTCAGATGCTGTTTCGCATTTGGCGGGATATGTACTCCACAACGACTACAGCGAAAGAGCCTTCCAGCTTGAACGAGCAGGACAGTGGGTAAAGGGCAAAAGCTGCGACACTTTTGCTCCGCTGGGACCCGTGCTTGCAACTGCAGACGAGATCGAGGACGTCGACAACCTTCACATGTGGCTGGACGTAAATGGCGAAAGAAAACAAGACAGCAACACCTCTAACCTTCATTTCAAGATTCCGTTCATACTTCATTACCTGAGCCAGTTCATGACTCTTCTGCCCGGGGACGTGGTTTCCACCGGCACTCCATCGGGGGTCGGCTTGGGACTCGATCCTCCCCAATACCTGAAACCCGGCGACGTCGTGGAACTTGGCATCGAGGGACTGGGCCGGCAAAGGCAGGAAGTGATTTCGGCAAAGTGAACCTGGAACTATCCGGCAAGGTGGCGCTCGTCACCGGAGGAGCAAAGGGCATTGGAGCCGCAATTGCGCGCTCCTTCGCCAAGGAAGGAGCCATCGCATCCATCGTTGACCGTAATCCCGAGCAAGCCGCAACGCTGATCGAAGAGATCAAAAACTCGGGTGGGAAAGCTTTCTGCATACCCACGGAGCTGACGGACCTCGATGCCTGCCGAAACGCCATTGATCAAACGATTGAAATAGGGGGGAGGCTTGACGTCCTTGTCCACAATGCGGGGGTCAACGACGGGGTTGGTCTGGACGATTCACCAGAGGTTTTCCTCGAATCAATCAAGAAGAACCTGCTTCACGTCTTTGCACTCACGCACCATGCATTGAAGCACTTGTCCGACTCGAAAGGCGCCGTAGTCAACGTGGGTTCAAAGGTAGCCGAAACCGGACAAGGCGGCACCTCCGGTTATGCTGCATCGAAGGGCGCCATGAACGCCCTCACCCGAGAATGGGCCCTCGATCTAGCAGACCGAGGCATTCGCGTGAACTCCGTCATTCCTGCTGAAGTAATGACGCCAATGTATCGCAGATGGCTGGACACTCTCGACAACCCGGAGGCAACGCTTAGCTCGATCGAGGAAAACATCCCCTTTGGCAACCGCATGACGACTGACGAGGAAATTGCAGACGCAGTGGTATTCCTCTCCTCCGCTCGCTCCTCGCACACGACGGGACAAATCTTTCATCCCGACGGCGGGTACCTGCACTTCGATCGGTCGTACGGAAAAATTAAAACGGACTAAAGTCAATTGAAGGCAGACGTATGCATCATAGGCGGGGGCATCGTGGGCTTGGCCACGGCATATCGTTTAACGGAGAAGTATCCGGACAAGAGAGTCGTCGTCCTTGAAAAGGAGTCACGGGTGGCCGTTCACCAAACCGGGCACAACTCGGGTGTCCTTCACTCTGGCATCTACTACAAGCCGAATTCCCTGAAGGCGGTGAACTGCCGTCAGGGGAAGCTTGCGATGGAATCCTTCTGCAGGGAACAGGAGATCGACCACGACATTTGCGGAAAGGTAATCGTGGCCTTGGACGATGATGAAATTCCAAGGATGGAAAAGATTTTCGAGCGCGGGCAAGCCAATGGAGTCAAATGCGAAATCATTTCAAAGGAGCGTCTGGCGGAGATCGAACCCCATGCCGCAGGCGTGGCCGCCATTCACGTGCCCGAGTGCGGTATCGTAAACTATCGCCAAGTCTGTGAGCGCTTGGCTGGAATCGTTTCCACGGCGGGTGAGAACCAATGTATCTTCGATGCCGAGGTGACGAAGATGGAGCAAGTGACAAACGGATTGGTCGTCCACCACGCAAAAGGTGAGGTCGAAGCCTCTGCTGTCGTCAATTGCGGGGGACTTCACTCCGACCGAGTAACTCGCCTAGGCGGGGAATACCCTCCGGCTAAGATTATTCCCTTCAAGGGCGAATACTACGAGCTCAAGCCCGAAGCCAAGCACCTTTGCCGGAACCTGATCTATCCCGTCCCCGACCCTAAGTTCCCTTTTCTTGGAGTGCACTTCACCAGAATGATCGACGAATCGGTCGAGTGCGGTCCAAACGCCGTGCTGGCCTTTGGTCGCGAGGCTTATGGGAAATTCGACCTGAATTTAAGGGATCTCATGGAATCGCTGTTCTACCGAGGCTTTCGGAAGATGGCTTGCAAACACTGGAAGATGGGGCTCGGAGAAATGTGGCGTTCCTACAACAAGTCCGCCTTCGTCAAAGCCCTCGCAAAGCTGATCCCGGAAATTGAGGGCAAGCACTTGGAGCCGGCCCCAGCAGGTATTAGGGCCCAAGCAGTGACTCCCGAAGGAGCTCTTGCGGACGACTTCCTGATTCAGGAATCGGAACGCATTGTTAACGTCTGCAACGCCCCCTCTCCCGCCGCCACGGCTTCGCTCAACATCGGCAAGGAAGTATTGGGCAGGCTGGAGCAAAGATTCTAGGGCGCAGCCAGGAGCTATCTCAGGAAAGTCGGCGAAGTTCCTCCAAAAGCCTCTCGACTTCCTCGGAAGTGGTGTAATGAAGGAATCCGACTCGAACCAGCCCATCGGGTTCAAGACCAAGGGCCTCGGTTACGGGCTGGGCATAAAAGTTGCCGTGCCAAGCGAAGATTCCACGCTCGGCAAGTTTGGCGACCAATTCCCGTGGGGGTATGGACTCATGCCTGAAGGAGAAGGTTGGAACTCTCTCTGCAATTCGGGAGCAGTCATCAATGCCAAAAAGCTGAAAACGATTCAGCTGCAGAAAGCCATCGAGGAAAAGCTTTGAAAGCTCGCTCTCATGGGTTCGAATAGAGTCAAAGCTCAAAAGCAAGGACTCACGAAGGGAGTTCCCTCCTTCCCGCAAGGATGCAAGGTAATCCACCGCCGCCTTTGCCCCGGCGATTCCCTCGTGGTTCTGGGTTCCAGTCATCCATCTTCCCGGCAAGCCGTCGGGAGCAGGCCGAAGCTTGTAAGGCGTGACTTCTTCAAGAATTTTCCGCTTTCCCCAAAGCACCCCGACGTGAGGGCCAAAGAACTTGTACGCGGAACAGGCAAGAAAGTCGCAACCCCATTCCTCGACTGAAATACTTGAGTGAGGGGCATAGTGAACTGCATCCACGAAAGAAAGCGCTCCGGCTTCTCGAGCAAGCCTGCAGACTTCGGCAACCGGCGCCAGTGAACCCGAAAGGTTAGAGGCTGCGCAAAAAGCAACAAGCCGGGTACGAGGGCTCAGCTTGCTGCAAAAGTCATCGAGGTTCAAGGAACAGTCATCCGGATTCAATGCGACCTCCCTTACATCAATACCTGCGTCGCATGCAGCCAACTTCCAGGGTGTGAAGTTTGCATCGTGATCTAGACTTGTTACCACGACCTCGTCTCCTGAACTCCAAGTTCTCGACAAAGCTCTAGCTAAGGCCATGACTAGAGTGGTCATGTTGGATCCAAAGACAATGCAATCGGGATCGTCTGCGCCGAGAAATGCAGCCATCGCACGGTGGGCTTGACCTAGAATTTCATCGCTCCTTCGGGAAGTTTCGAAAAGGCCTCCTCGGTTGGCGTTGCAGTTCGATAGGTAATCGACCATGGCATCGATGACCAACCGTGGAACCTGGCTACCGGCAGGACCATCCAAATAAACGGCGGGAGCACCGTTCACTTGCTTATCTAGAGCAGGGAACTGTTTCCGGATGGATCGAAGTTCCACCCTAGAAAAGCTCACGGCGAGACCTCGAGAGGATAGCTGGACTTTTTGGGATCGCGCAGAAAAATCGGTCCCACGCGAACTTCAACCTTATCCTTGACTGCACGGACCTCGGCGCAGGCAGGACTCCCGGCGACACCTGTTGCGGGATGATACGCCCACGATTTCCTCAACTTGGGCTTGATGCCATTGAGCAGCGGGTAGCCAAAGGTCACGTTTACCTTTGGAATGCCGGATCGAGGAATGCGGGAAGTCGCATATACCTCCACAAAGGCCGAATGACGCGCCCAGAAGGTAAAGGTCTTGCCTTCAAACAGGAGACCGCCGACATCCGTTTCCTTTCCGGTAGCCTTATTCAATACCCTACAATCAAACCAAGTCTTGTCGTTTTCCACCTTTGCCTTTGAAACCGAGTAAACGTAGGTCCCCTTGCCCCATTTAAAGGGCCGGCGAACACTGCAAAACTGACCCTCGTAACCTGCGCTCTCGCAAAGTCCTCCATCGACCATTCGAACATGTGAAAGGCCAATGGGCGTCGTTTTATCTCGGGACCATCTAGAGAAAATACCTCCCATGCCGGGATGAACTCGAGTCCTGCTTTTCTTCGAATTCCAGCCATTAACGTTGGTCTGTAAACCTCCATAGAAATCCAAGCCATTTATTCGCGCCAAACCTACGGGGGCCACATACAGGTTGTAGCTTTCGGGAACGTCCCTGTCGATATTGACCTCGACCTCAAGCCGCTCGAAACTCTCGACAGGCTTCTCGAATTCCCACCAGACGTCGGCCAAATGCCAAGGCAGAGGCGGTAAAACCACCCCCAATCGCTTTGCCATTGCTTCCGGAGATTCCTGATTGGTGGAAAGCGTTTGCTCACCAAGCAAGACCAACGGACAGAGACTAAGAGCTAAAATAATTCGCCTCATCAAATTCCGATTCAAAAGCTATAATGCGATTGCAAAACATAAGCAAGATATGCAATTTAGCTGGTTTTCGAAGCCTGAAATGCCCGGATGGCGGAATTGGTAGACGCGCTGGATTCAAAATCCAGTTCCCGCGAGGGAGTGAGGGTTCGACCCCCTCTCCGGG
>CAZNWO010000009.1:0-9644 GCA_964576585.1 uncultured Puniceicoccaceae bacterium
GCGTCAAACGAACTTGGTAACGCCGGGCACGGGAATGGGCATGGCCGGAAGAGGCTTTTCCCAGTCGAAATGAGATGGGGTCAAGTCTTCCTTCGAGTTTAGAGCGTCCTCATAGGTGATACGCTGTCCCGTGTAGGAAGCCATGCGGCCAAGGATAGCGACCATTGTACTTTTGGCTGCCTTTTCGCCGTCGTTGAACGGGTTCCCCTCGCGAATGGATGCAAAAAGCTCGTTATGCTCGGTCTGGTACATGTCATTGTTTTCGCCACGGAAACGCCAAGCGTCGTCCTTGCCTATGATTGCGTGTCGGTTTTTGCAGGAGGCATAGCCTTTGGAGCCGAATGCTTCTACTTCATAGCTTCCGATCGTGCCGTTTTGCTGGCGCGAGAAGTGGTAGCCGCGAGAACCGTTTTCCCATTGGTAAACGCAAGCAAAGTGATCGTAGATGTTGCCATACTTGTCGGGATCGTCGTAAACTTGGCGTCCGCCTGAGCCTTCGGCATGAGAGGGGGCTTCGTCGCCCATTGCCCACTGCATCATGTCGATGCAGTGTACGGCTTGTTCCACGATGGAGTCGCCCGAAAGCCATAGATGAGCGTTCCAGTTTCTCATTTGGGCTTCAAGGTCGCCCCATCCTTCTTCGCGTGGCTTTTTCCAGATTTCACCGCCGTTGTAGGTGCTGTAAATCGTGTTCACCTCGCCTACGGCACCATCGAGAATGCGTTTAAATATCTCTCTTTTGGGATAATGGTGGCGCCAGCAAAAGCCCGACATGAAGCCGAGTTTCTTTTCCTTCGCCTTCTTTGCCAGCTCGATTACTTTTCTTACGCCGGGTGCATCAACTGCAACTGGTTTTTCGAGGAAGCAGTGGACACCCTTCTCAACGGCGTATTCGATATGCTGGGGGCGGAAGTTCGGGGGAGAGGTGAGAATCACGACGTCTACCCCTGAGTCTATCACCTTCTTGTAGGAGTCGAACCCGATAAAAGTGGTTTCCGGCGTAACTTGGAACTTCGAACGCCCCCTAGCTTTGAGGATGCGTGAGCGAAGCTTGATTCTATCCTCGAAAAGGTCGCCGATTGCAGTCAGGGCAACGTTGTCGTCCGCATTCATGGCTTGCGCGGCGGCTCCACTGCCTCTTCCTCCTATGCCGACTAGACCGATCTTGAGTGTCTTGTCGTTCTTCGCGGCCTTGGCGACGTGGGGAGCGGCCAATAATGCACCGGCGGAAAGGGTCGAACCTGACTTTATAAATTTTCTTCTGGAAGAATGGAGGACTTCTTTCATTTCTAGATAGAGTTTGATTGAGGTTTAAGACGATTTCAGGAAAAACCTAAGGGTTTGATCTGTGTTTGTTAAGGGTTTTTTGTTCTGTTTTGAACTTTAGTTTCATGTGGCCTTGATTCAATGAATCCGTTAATGGGACAGAGCAGGATTAACTACAGCCTCAAGCTTCTTCTTCAGCCTCTTTCTTGGTCGAACCCCGGTCGAAAAAGGTTACAAGAAAAATGCCTGCAACGATTAGGGCCATCATAGAGGGAAACATCCAAAAGTCTTTCCAATCTGCCATTGCTTTCTCTACTAGCGCAGACGGAGCATCTGGTTTTTCCGCAACGAACATTTTGCCAAAGGACTCCCAAAAGCCAAAACTCGGACTGGTAATCGCGGCTGAGAGAGAATCGGAACTTTCCTTGACCGCGTCAAACTTGGCTCCTGCAATCTTATATCCGAAGAACATGCCAATGCCTTGGGTGAAGAACACCAAGAGAGACTGAGCCTGGCTACGGACTTCCTTTGGCGCCTTGTTGTCGGTGTACATGAAGCCGGTGACAAAAAAGAAATCGTAGCATATTCCATGAAGAACTACTCCTAGAAGTACCATCCATACAACTTGGTCCGGAGCTCCGAAGGCAAATAGCAAGTATCGAGCAAGCCATGCCAACATTCCTACAAGAATCATGAATTTCACCCCAAATCTCCTGAAGAAAAAAGGCACAAGTAGCATGAAGAAGATTTCAGAAACTTGCCCTAAGGCCATGGTGGAGGCAGTTGCTTGAAAACCTATTTGCGGAAGAAAAACCGCAGTATAGGCAAAGTAGTACGCCAACGGAACGCAAATCAAGGCCGAGCATACGATGAAGACAAGAAACGGTACGTCCTTGAGCATTTTGAAGGCGTCCAGCATGATGAGTGTCTCGAAATTTACCGGCTTGCCTTTGGCGGGCGGTGGAGTTTTGGGCATGAAAAAGCAAAGTATCCCCAGCGCTATTGCCGATGCAGCTCCCAACTGAAAGATTTTCGGACTGCTTGACATGGCGAGTCCACCAACAACCAGACCAGCTGCAATCCAGCCAATAGTTCCCCAAACGCGCAAAGCCGGGAACTTGTTTCGGTCGTCGATGTTCGAGAAAGCAACAGTGTTGCTGAGGGCAAGGGTGGGCATGTAGCAAAGCATATGTAAGGTAATGATCCACCCTAGGGCTTTGCCGTTACCCGAATCTATTAATGAAGGTGCCGTGAGCAGGAGGGCTCCTCCTATAAGATGAAGCACGCCCATGGTTTTTTCACAGTTGAAGAAACGATCGGAGATTAAGCCCATGAACAAAGGGGCAATGATAGCTGCGATTGGAACCGCGGCATATGCTCCTCCAATTACGTCGCTCATGTTGTTCTCTGATAGAGCTAACCCGAGCGTGGTGAACCATGTTCCCCAGACAAAGAGCTGTAGGAACATCATTGCACTGAGTTTTATGCGAATGTTGGAGTTCATATTGTTTCCTTTGTATTTTCTATCCTTAGCAAATTTTAGGCGTTCGATTATCTTTCGCCTTGCTGAAAGGTAGATGTCCGGAGGTTGTGTTGTCGAGCATTTGTCATTTGAGAGACCAATCTTAGTCCAAGGTAACGGTCCTTTTTTCCTGCGAAGATTGCATGGCGGCGTCGACGAGTCTTTGGCCTATGCGGCAGACCATAGGGTCCAAGGGACCTTCAACGCGTTGTTCGTTTGCGAGGCAGTGGATGAAGTATTGGATGGGGTTCTCGAATGTTTTCGAGAGGTCGTCGGTTGGCAGATCTCGCCCTTCGGGGCATTCCCCGGTTTGTACGCGGATGGTGGATTCCCCGTCGTAGCTGGCAATGGTGCCTTTGGTTCCCTTCAGCACAAAACCACATTTTGGCTGGGGTTGATGAATCCACGGGTCGGTAAAGGTCCCCCAGCGTGTTTCGTATTTTGAGAGCCCTACGTCGTAGCGCACGATCGTTAAGCTGTGCTCATCCACCTCAAGCCCGTTGGGCATATCCGTCACGGTGGTCACTTCCAGCGGTTTGTTTTCGCCGTGATACCATGTGCCAAGGGTCACGCCGTAACCCAAGTAGTCCAAAAGCGATCCGCCTCCACGGTCTTTTTTGTAGAACCAACTTCCGTCCTTGTCTTCCTTCGTGGGATTGACCTCCACTTGGTCCGCCAAATGATAGAGTGGTCCGCGGTTTCCGTCGTAGTAATGCACCTCGGTCAATTTTCCTACGAGCCCTTCGTTCAGCAAGCGATGAGCAGTGACATGAGAGGAATGCCAGCGCATGGGCCAATTGATTGCCAGTTGCTTGCCCGTTGCCTGCAAGGCGGCAATCATGCGATCCGCTTCCGCGAGCGATGCGGCAAAAGGTTTTTCTACCAAGACGTCGATGCCGTAGGGAGCGACCTTTTCCGTCCAGTCCCCGTGCTCGGCGGTGGCAGGGCAAAGGATCACGAAATCGGGCTTCGTCTGCTCGATGCATGCTTTGTAGTCGGTGAATACGCGGTTCTCGGGGATTCCGAAATTCTCGACGCTTGCTTCCATTCTGGAGACTTGTTCGTCGCAGATGCCCGATATCTCGGCGTTTGGATGCTCATGGACCATCCGCAACAAGTCGCCCATGTGCATGTGGTCGAAGTTGATGCCCGCCACTTTCCAGGTTTTGCTCATTAGATTGATGGAATTAATTCATTGTCGATAGTTCGCTTGAGCACCAAGTCTCTCCCGCTTGCAAGACCTTGACGGTTTGTCCCAGGCGTTGAGCTTCCCTTTCGAATTCCTGCGGGGTCTCGGTGTTGAAAGCGAACATCTCGAAGTGATGGGGGATTGCGATGCGAGCACCGATATCCTTGGCGAGTGCAGCTGCCTCGGTTCCGTTCAGGTTGCCCGCTACCCTTCGTTCGGGCTTGTATCCGTTGATTGGGACTAGCGCGAGGTCAACGGAGTGGGGGAGCAAAGAGGGGATAAGCTTTTCGTGCATGCGTGTGTCTCCGCTGTGATAAATTGTCCATGTACCAAATTTCGCGACAAAGCCCAGAAAGCGACTGTATCCTCTTTCGTCGAGCTCGATCTCATCGTGGGCGGCGAGAACGGCGGTGATTGAAAAGCCATTAGATTCCACGGTTTCACCAGCGTCGACGGGCAAAAAACGAGGATGTTTCTCACCGAGACGATCTTTCGCGAAATCGACGTTGGCCGTTGCCAATACGAGTGTGAGTGCAGGATTGGCGGCATGAAGCTCGTGGAGCGTTTCTGCATCGAGGTGATCGGTGTGGTTGTGACTGGAGGTAACTACCTGCACTCCCTGAAGGTTTCTTGGCTGAACCACCTTTTCCGTCATCCGCACATGCGGTTTGTTGGTGTCGGCGTATTTGTGCGTCAAGGAATCGGACAGGTAGGGATCGAAGAGAAGCTGGTGGTCACGCCATTTAACGAGGAAGCCGCTTTGACCTAGCCACCACAGGAAGAAATCCTCTTCCGAATCAGCATTCCGAACTGCGGAGACTAAGGCATCGTCCTGAAGGACGGGCTTGATCATTCGCCACTTATCTCCTCTCTTGCCCGCCGAACTCCTTCCACCATATTCGTCAATTTCTTCTTGGCGGCCCAGCGGGCGGTTTGGCTTAGACCACAGTCCGGAGCGAAGGACAGCTTGTTTGCCGGTGCATGTTCCATGCAGAGTCTAACCCGTTCCACGATGTCCTCGGGAGTTTCAACATAATAACTTTTTACGTCGACAATGCCTACGGCGACATCCATGCGCTCGGCAATTTCACCGATGCGATCAATTTCGGCAAATTCACGACTGGCCATCTCGACATGGATTTCATCGACCTTAAAATCCAGAAAATCCGGTAGCATCGGGGCAATGCGGCGGTAGCCTACGGCGTGCCCCTTGTAGTTTCCGAAACACAGGTGCGTGCTCAGGCGAGTTTTGCCCACGATGGGTTCTACGGTACGATTAAAGATGTCGACGAATCGTTGGGTGTCGGATTTGTAGGCGTAGCAACTCATTGAGGGTTCGTCCACCGTCAGCTCCCTGCAACCTGCCGCTACTAGGTTTTCCAGTTCTTGGCGAACGATCGGCAGCAAAGCCTCGGTAATCGCATAGCGATCCTTGTATTGTTCGTTCGGCAGTAGCCTACCGCTTAAGGTGAAGGGGCCGGGTACGGAGGCTTTCAGGATGGGCGGATCTTTCCTTTCTGCCAGCAATGGGTCGGCAATCCTTTTGAGTCGCTCGAATTCTTCCACGGCACCTAAGCCTCTTGGGGCCAAGAGCTCTCCCGTAATCTCGTGCTTGCCCCTTTGATCATGGGCGGGTGGCCCGAAGCGGCGAGGAGCCTCCCCTTCGAGAGAGATTCCTTCCAAATAGCCGTAGAAGGATAGGTTGAAGTCGAGCCGCGTTTGCTCTCCGTCCGTTACCACGTCCAGCCCCGAGGCGAGCTGATCACTCAAGGCGGCGGCAACGGCATCGTCCTGAGCTTCGGTGATGTCGTCGGATCCAAAAGCGTCGAGATTTTCGCTCGCATACAGCAACCAACCGGGAAAGGGGTAGCTGCCTATGACCGTTGTGCGGAGGGGTCTTTCTTCCATTGAATTGCAGGTTATGGTTTTTGGCCGAGGGTTTTGTAAAGGTTGGCCAGTCGTCGAGAATGTTCGTCGTAAGCGGACTCAAATATTTTTGCAGCCTTTTCCTTTCCGACATGGCATACTGCGGTCAAAGTCTTAGGAGGTTTGCCTGACTCCGCAAGCAGTCCGGCAACTTCTGCCTTAATGGCGTTTACCACCATGCATCCGCCAATGGTGGAGCCGGGAGCGACGGGAGATTCAAGTCCTTCGATTTTTACCATGGCGTCTCCTGCAGGGGCACCGGTGTCTAATACAAGGTCGGCAAAGTCATCGAGTTTCTTGCCGTCCGGGCGTTTGCTGTCACTCGCCGCCAAGTGCTGCTTGCTGACTAGAGCGACCACTTTGACGCCGAGGTTGCGAAAACGCTCTGCCATTTCGATGGGCACAATGTTGCAGCCCGAGGATGATACGATTAGCGAGCAATCTTCATTCGAACAGTCGAAATTTCGCAGGATTCGTTCCGCCAGCCCTGATACGTTCTCAAGAAACATTGCCTGCCTTTGACCGTTGGCGCCTACGACTTGGGTGTGGTGCGTCAGCGACAGTTCCACGATTGGGTTGAAGCCTGGAAAGGAACCGTATCTGGGCCACATTTCTTCGACCATGATTCGACTGTGCCCTGAGCCAAACACATGCACGACGCGTTCCTTGAGGATTGATTCTGCAAACCATTGCGCAGCCTGGGCAAGCTGTTGGCGTTGGGCGCTTACCGTCTCGATCAATTTTGCCGTGCAGTCCAGAAAGTCGTCAATAGGTTTCATTTGAGTTTTTCAGAATTTATGCAATTGAGCCGTGGCGCAAGGCTCCCGTTGCTCCCGCCCATTCCCCAAGACATGCAATCCGCAATTCGACTTGGTGTCCTGCGGGTCGCCACTCCATTTCCTCCAAATATTTTTCGAGAGGTTCCAGCAAGGCGTTTCCTGCGTTTGCCACACCACCTGCCAAGAGAATTCTCTCGGGGTCGAGTGAGTTGATCAGGGAAACAATTCCTGCGGCAAGGCTGCGAACGGACTTCAGCCATATTGCTCGAGCCTCAGGGTTGCCTGAGGAGTACGCCTCGACCAAGTCTTTCGTGCGATCGAATTTCCCCCTAGAACGTTCCTTTACCGTGCAGTCGCCAATCGCATCCTCGAGACTGCCGGGAGTGCCGCAAATGTCGGGCTTGCCGCAGGGGTCCAGGGACAGATGCCCGAAGTGACCCGCTCGACCAAGATGTCCGCGCAGTAATCGGCCGTCGCAAATGGCGGCTCCGCCCACGCCTGTGCCAATTGTCAGGAGAACGACGTCTTGCTTCCCCTCTCCACTGCCTTTCCAAACTTCGCCCAAAAGAGCCGCATGGGCATCATTGAGAACCCTGGCCTTTCCTGAGAATTCGAGAAATTCCTCCCATATCAAGCCCTCGATACCTTGCAGCCTGCCGGGCATAAAAGAAATGCTTTTCTCGTCCTTGGCGGCAAGTCCCGGAGATGCGATTCCTACCGAGGCGACTCCAACCTCGAATCGGTTTTCCCATTCCGCAATCAGGTCTTTAATTGCTTTTGCCCATGCAGGATCTTCGTCAAAGAATTCGCCATCTTTAGTAGATAATATCGTGCGCTCCAGTTCTTCGTCGGTTTCGAGATCGTAAAGAATTCCCTTTATCCGGGTTCCTCCCAAATCTATGCCCGCTGCCAGCTTCATGAGTCAGGCAATCCTTCGGTCACGCTCCATCCGCCGTCCACGGCCAACACTTGTCCCGTCACGAATCGGGATTCCTTTGAAAGAAGGTAAAGCGCAGCCGAGTTCAGGTCTTCAGGCTTGCCGATCCTGCCTCCATCCAAGGGTTGTTTATTCCTCACGAAGCTCATGATGCCTTCGTTTTCGGCAGCTCTCTTGGACATGGGAGTCTCGACTAGCGCAGGAGCAATCACGTTTGCCCTCACTTGGTCCTTGGCGTAATAGGAAGCGACCGATTTCGTGAAGCCTATGACGGCAGCCTTTGCGGCGGCATAGCCATGGGTGGCGAAGTGCTTGGGAGAAGGGCTGAATCCCAGCACCGAGCTCATGTTCAGTATGGAGCCCCCGGATTGCTGTCGAAGAAAGTGTCTTATGGCTGCCCTGTTGGAATAGAACAAGGAGTCGAGATTGTGATTGATGGCTCGTCGCCATCCTTCGTCTGAAATTTCATGAAGGGGTCCGTCGCCCTCGGCTCGAGCGCTTCCGCCTGCCACGTGATATAGAGCATCCAGTCGACCAAAGGAATCGATCGCCTTGCGAATCAAGTCTTCGGAGGCGTTCGGGTCGCAGGCATCGGCTGCCAGCCCCGTTGCGTTTTTGCCAAGTTCGGTCAAGGCGGCCTCAAGGCTAGAAGGGTTTCTGCCCATGACGGCAATTTTCCATCCTTTGCATGACATTGCCTTGGCAGCGGAAAGCCCCAAGCCCGTAGTGCCGCCTATTATGGCTACTACACTCGGTTCTTGATCTGCTTCCTGCGTCATTTTTGCAAGGATGCGAACGAAACAGTCTTTCGGCAAACGGATTTCTCGGGTGACTTTTCGTTTGCAAAGCGAATCTCGAGGATCAATCTTCGAATTTCCTTTTCCCCAAGTGAACGTTCGACCCTTTATCTATTAGTAAAACCCAAACAAATACCTGCATGAAAAGAAAAATAGTTTCTATGCTTGGCTCTCTCTGGCTGTGTTCCGGAGCTTTTGCCGCAGATAAGAAAGTCGTCTTTGTAGCCGGAGCCAAGAGCCACGGCTATTTCTCTCACGAGCATATCGCCGGCAGCAAGCTTTTGGCCAAATACTTGGACGAGGCCAAGATCGGGCTGAAGTCGGTCGTCGTTACCGACAATGGGTATCCAAAGAATCCGTCCGTCTTCGATGACGCTGCGGCTGTGGTTGTTTATTGCGATGGGGGAGGGCGGCACCTGCTCAATGCCCACCTAAAGGAATTCGACAAAGTCATGAAGCGCGGGGTTGGCCTTGCCTGTCTCCACTATGGCGTAGAAGTGCCAAAGGGTGCGCCTGGCGACCACTTCCTGAAGTGGATCGGTGGCTATTTCGAGACTCATTGGTCGGTAAACCCCCATTGGACTGCGGACTTTAAGCTGCTGCCTAATCATCCGATCGCCTCGGGGGTAAAGCCATTTGCAATCAACGACGAATGGTATTACCACATGCGTTTTCGCCAGAAGTTGGATGGCGTCACGCCGATCCTTTCTTCCCTGCCGGGTCCTGAAACCCTTCGACGCAGGGACGGTCCCCATAGCGGGAACTCCCACGTTCGCGACTCCGTCTTAAAACGGAAAGAAGCCCAGCATGTAGCATGGGCCTATCAAAGAGGCAAAGATTACAACGACGGTCGCGGCTTTGGTTTTACCGGTGGACACAATCACGTCAACTGGGGCTCCGACAACTTCCGGCGCCTAGTCTTGAACGCAATAGCATGGATTGCCAAATCTGATGTCCCGAAAGCCGGAGTGCCCGCTGGAGAAATCAGCGTCGACGTCCTGAAGGCCAACCAAGACTATTCACCTCGCGGATGGAGTCCCGAACAAATTTCGAAAAAGCTGAAGGAGTTCAACGGCAAAGCTCCTAAGCAGGCATCCTCATCAAAGCAGTCTTCCTCAAAACCACTTTTCGCAAGCAAAACCTTAGCCACTGGCTCTCCCGGCCATGCAGTAGAAGTGTCAGCCGACGTCAAAGGAGCGAAGGAATTGCATCTTCTTGTCACCGATGC
>CAZNWO010000009.1:9744-42928 GCA_964576585.1 uncultured Puniceicoccaceae bacterium
GGTCCAATGCTTCCACTGACTATGGTCAGGTAGGAATTAACAAAAACGTCAATGGTCATGCAATGAGCGTAAAGGGGAAGTCGGTTCAGGGCATTGGCACGCATGCAAATTCGCTTATCAGTTACAAGCTGCCCAAGGATCATGCCTTCGTTCAATTCAAGGCCACCGGCGCTCTCGACGATGGAGGAACGCAACAAGGAGCATGCGGCAGCAGATCCAGCGTTCAATTTTACGTTTATGCGGAAAAACCGGCATTTTTCGGAGGGGCTGCGGCGGGACCCAAGGGGTCTGCGGGAAGAGTGGGAACGCAGGGTGACCCAACGCATGCGGTCGACAACCTTGAAGTGCACGAGGACCTTGAAGCGACACTTTTTGCCAGTGAGCCCATGACGCTCAGTCCTTCAGCCATAGACGTTGATCATCGCGGACGCGTTTGGGTTTGTGAGGTCACGAACTATCGTCGGCACAGAAACCATCGCGCCGAAGGCGACCGCATCCTGATTCTCGAGGATACCAACGGCGACAACAAAGCCGACAAAGCCAAGGTCTTCTACCAAGGGCGAGACATTGATTCCGCCCACGGAGTGAGCGTCTTTGGAAATAAGATTGTTGTAGCCGTTGCCGATCGCATCGTGGTCTTCACGGACAAGAACGGTGACGACAAGCCCGACTCAAAGGAAAATCTTTTCACTGGTATTGCGGGCGCCCAGCACGACCATGGCATTCATGCCGTTCACTTCGGTCCCGACGGCAAGTTTTACTTCAACTTCGGCAACACCGGACGTCAAATCAAGGACAAGGACGGCAAGCCAATCACGGATCTCGCAGGAAACGAAGTGAATGATCGTCGCAAACCCTACCAGCAGGGAATGGTTTTCCGTTGCAACGAGGATGGTTCGCAATTCGAGACCTTGGGTTGGAATTTCCGAAACAATTGGGAAGTCGCCGTGGACAGCTTTGGCACGGTCTGGCAGTCGGACAACGACGATGACGGCAACCGAGCCGTGCGAATCAACTATGTGATGGAGTTCGGCAATTACGGCTATAGGGGTGAGTTCACGGGGCGTGGCTGGAGAGACAAGCGTACGAACATCGAGAAAGAAATTCCTCTTCGCCATTGGCACCTCAACGATCCCGGCGTCATGCCCAACCTTCTGCAAACTGGCGCTGGTTCTCCGACGGGCATCATAGTCTACGAGGGTGATTTGCTGCCGTCCGTTTTCAAGAACCAAGTGATTCACTGCGATGCAGGCCCAAGTATCGTTCGGGCTTACGTCGCCACTAGGACCGGGGCAGGTTACTCTGCCGAAATTGTCGACATTCTCAATGGTGCCAGAAAGGATAAGTGGTTTCGTCCCTCAGACGTTGTGACTGCTCCCGACGGTTCTCTCATCGCTGCGGATTGGTATGATCCCGGAGTCGGTGGCCACAACATGCGAGACCTAGAACGCGGACGTCTTTTCCTTGTCGCTCCTCCAGGCCACAAATACAAAACACCCAAGCTTGATGTTTCCACAATCAATGGAGCTATTGAAGCCCTCAAGAGTCCAAACGAAGCCGCCCGCTATCTCGCCTGGCACAGTCTTCACAAGCAGGGTGCCAAGGCTGAATCCGCCCTCAAAAAGCTCTACGCCGACGCTAATCCTCGCTACAGGGCGCGTGCTCTCTGGCTCCTCGGCAAGATCAAGGGGAGGGGTGCCCATTACGTTAATCTATCCGCCGGGGACAAGGATGCCGATATACGGATCGTTGCCATTCGTTTGGCTAGGCAGCTTGCCGATGTGGATGCCTTGGGCGTCGCCGAAAAGCTTGCCTCCGACAAATCTTCGGCAGTTCGTAGGGAATGCGCCATTGCTATTCGCCACGCCAAAAATGATCGAGCCGCCAAAATCTGGGCCGAGCTTGCGTCTCGTCATGACGGTAAGGATCGCTGGTATCTCGAATCCCTTGGCTTAGCCTCCGATTTAAATGCCGACGCTTGTTTCTCCGCTTGGCTGAAAAAAGTGGGCAACAAATGGAACACACCGGCAGGACGCGACATAGTTTGGCGAGTGCGGGCCAAGGCTGCTCCATCCCACATAGTGAAGATTCTCAAGGATAAGAAGGTCCCTGCCGACTCGCATCCGCGTTACGTGAGGGCACTGGACTTTCACTCTGGTCCCGAAAAGGACAAGGCCTTGGAGGCATTGTTGGACATTTAGCTCCCGAATATTAAATTCTTCAATTCAACGCTCCGCTTGCTTGGCGGAGCGTTTTTGTTTTAGCTCTATTAGAAAATGCGAAAAAAATTAGTTCTTTGGATTTTGTGCCTTTGCTCATGTCCCGTTCTCTTCGCAGAAGAAGAAGCCTCGCCTCGGGATCGGTTAATCGTGGAGACATTGATCCGCCTCAAGAGGTTTGATGTTTCCGGTAACGAGAAATGGAAAGGCGCCGTTGAAAGAGTTGCCCGTTCCATCCGTGGGGAAGAAGGTTATTTCGAGTTGATCGAACAGTTTGCGGTCAAGAGCGAAGCATCTGAGCTCGTTCGGTTTGTGGACAAGAATCCATCGTCAGGAACTGCTGCCAAGGCAGTTCAGTTGCTCTTCAGGCTTAACGAGGAATCGCGGCTGAAAGTTCTTCTCGCCGGCGTCTCAAAGAAGAAAGCCGAAAGGTTGGTAACGCTCATCGGGTTTGTGAAGACTCCTCCTGCGAAAAAATTGCTGGATCAGTTTAAGGCGGTCTCCTCGCCTTCTTCTACTCCCGCTCAGGCTGCTCCGGCGATTGTCGCTACGCCCGAGGATATTACTGCTCTCGCAAGGCGAAAAGGAAATCCAGTTGCTGGCAAGGACGTCTATATGAAGTATTGTTTTGCTTGTCACAAGGCGGGTGACATCGGGATTGATTTCGGTCCGGGGCTTTCGGAAATCGGAAGCAAGTTGCCCAAAAGCGAATTGTACGTAGCGATAGTAAAACCCAATGCCGGTATTAGCTTCGACTATGAAGGATGGACGGTTTATACCAAAAAAGGCGAGGTTTTTGCAGGTATAATTTCCGAAGCGAACGATTCTTTAACGATAAGGATGGTTGGTGGAATAAGCCAAGAGATCAAGAAACCCGACATCCTGAAGAGAGAAAAAATGAAGCTATCTCTTATGCCGGAAGGCATGCACCTCGCAATGTCCGAAGAAAACTTGGTGGACTTGGTCGAGTTCCTCGCAGGACTAAAGAAAAAATAACTCCGCAGGAAGGGGTGGTCTTTTCCCTCTTGCCTACCATGAGCTCCAGCCGTTGCATATTGGAATGCTCAATCTTCAATTGCTAAAGATTCGGCCAATTGTCGAACATTTGTCCGAAAGCTTCGAGGCCACTTTCGGCAGGATGAATCCCGAACACGTTGATTTTCTGCGAATGTCCACCTCTCTTGCCCTAGAGAACATCTCAAACGGAGACATGCTCTACCATAACGTCGACCACACGATTATGGTAACTCTGGTCGGGCAAGAAATCATTCGCTGCAAACACCTTTCGGAGGGGAACGTTTCTTCCTTGGATGAACTCAGCTTTATGCTCGCGCTCCTCTGTCATGACATTGGCTACGTCAAGGGCGTCTGCAGCAAGGACGACCTTGCCCTTGGAGAGTTCGATGACGGAGCGGGAGGCCAGGTGAAGGTTTCGGAGAATGGAACTTGTGCTCTTCTGTGTCCTTGTCATGTGGACAGAAGCAAGGTTTTCGTTCGTGAAAGATTTGCAGGATATTCGTTCATCGACCTCGACTTGGTTACGGATTGCATTGAGAGAACTCGTTTCCCGGTTCCCGAGGATCCTTCATATCAGTCGACGACGGATCTTCCGGGGTTGGCAAGGGCCGCCGACTTGATCGGCCAGCTGGGAGATCCCGAATACCTCCACAAGATACCTGCGCTGTTCTTTGAATTCGAAGAACTGGGATATAATGCAGAGATCGGATGCGGCTCCCCAGGCGAGTTAAGGCGTGGGTACGCGCAGTTTTTCTGGAACGTCGTGCATGGCTTTGTTGAGGATGCCGTTAAGCTGCTTCGGGTAACCCAGGAAGGCAAGGAATGGGTTAGCCGATTGCATTCTCATGTCTTTGAGTGCGAGCATTTCCTCGGCAATTCGGACGAATCATGACCTTGAGCGGTTTGACTTTGATGCTCAGTTCAGCCTAGTTTTATTTCATGTCTTCCATAAGGTTTCTGCCTTTTCCCCTCATCTTGCTTACGTTGGCTTGCCAGACTTTTTCTCTTCACGCTGCTCAGGGTGACCACCAAAAACTTTTGGAAAAGCTTAAGACGATTCGCATTCCTGAGGTTAAGTTGCAGAAAGTGCCATTGCCCGAGGCGCTGAACTTTCTCGTCGCAGCCTCTCGAGAATATGATCCTCATGCCGAAGAAAATCCCCGTGTCGCAGGAATAAACGTGGTGTTGCTTACGCGGGAAAGTCCGCCCCCGGTTGTTACTCTCAATGTACGCAACCTAAGTGTCGGGGCTATTTTGGGATTTCTTACCGAATTGACTGGCTATGTCTACGAAGTGCGGGAAAATGCAGTTGTCGTTCGAAAGCCAAAGCCGAAAGCCCCCAAGAGAAAACAATCTACGGGCCCTTTGCTTGAAACTGAAATTTATGAGCTTGGCGAGGGTCTGAAGAGACGGCTTTTGGCTCAGCCCTAATTATCGCATTCTTTCCAATGCTTGGAATGGTCCATGGTCTCTTCGGCTACAATTGAATGGCTTGGAAGGGAAATTTTATTTAATCACTTTCGCCCTCCGTTTTTCGCTTCGCCTTCATGTCAATTGTCCAGAGCTTGCGGTGGCTGTCGTAGGCAAGACAAGCAAGGCCTGCGGCAAGGATCAAAGCATAGGCGGGGACCCCGATGCGGAACATTTCCCTTTCAGGATCGAAAAGGATTATCACTGCGTTGAGAGAAAGAAAGTAGATGCGAATTTCCGTTGGGCCTATGCCAAGAAAATAAATCTCGAATTCATTGGTGGCGGCAAACCTTAGAAACGAATTGACCATGTAACCACTTGTGACGACCAGTATTCCGAAGAACCACCAGTTGAGGCTTAGCTCGGTTGGGGCGATCAGCGCATAGGCGACGATGAGGGAGCATTGGAAAAAATAATCGAGAAAGTGATCCATGTAGAAACCCCACTTAACCAGTCCCGTGTCGCGGGTTCTTCCCACAGCCCCATCAAAGAGATCGGTCAGGTATTGAAGAACGACTGCAATGGAAACGCCCCAAAACCAATGGATATCGCCAGTCTCTCTTGCTTTCCATGCTGACCAGATTACGAGCAGGCACCAAGGAATCGTAAGCAATGTCAGATGGTATGTCTCCAGCCATGTCGGCACACGCTTTACCCAATGGGCAACGAACTTTTTTTCCCAAGGGCCGAGTATCGATTCTCCCGCCTTGGATGCCCCACCAAAGGATTTTTTCTCCGTCATCCCCGACCTTTTACTTCGTAGCAATGGAGCACGTTTTGAGCTCTTAGGTAAAGCTTGCCTCCGGAAACGACGGGATGTTGCCAGCTGTTTCGATTGTCGTTGGGGATGCGAAAGGAACCTTTTTCAACATATCCTCTTGTCGAGGCCTCTGCGAGCTTCATGGTACCGTTTTCATAGCGGATATACAAATGTCCGTCCGCACAAGCGAAAGAGGCGGACTTCATGGAGCGAACGGCGGAATCGTTGATTTTCCATAAAACCCTTCCCGATCGCAGGTCGAGGCAGAATGGCTCCCCCTTGTTATGTCCGTGTCCGCCGTACAAATGACCATTTAGCAGAACCATTCCGCCGTGATGGTTTTGCAGTTCTTTTGCATTCCAATACTTCAGTTCTCGAACCCCGGATCGCGTTACTTGAAGCAATGCGCTGCCACCATCGCCGTATCCGGTAGATGTAAAAATCCGATCACCGAAAACTACCGGTGAAGGGATATTGGCCGTGCCGTTGGCAATCCTGTTGTAGTGCCAGAGAGGTTTGCCCGTTTGAGCGTCGGCCGAGATCAGGCCTCTGCCGGTCATTTGAACATACTGCCTTGATCCCGAAGCGTTGACGATTGCGATCGATCCATATCCTGCCCCGTCTTTTCCTTTGTCTCCGACGTCGGAGGGAAATGGAGACTTCCATCTCGTTTGGCCCGTTCGTTTGTCAATAGCTACGATTGCAGCGTTTGCGGCTCCCGGGCTGCATAGAACCAACGGACCATCGACCAGAGGAGATTCGGAATATCCCCAACCCGACATCATCTTGCCGCCGAATTCCTTTTCGAAGCCGATCTTCCATTGCAATTGTCCGTCCGAGCCGCGAACGCAGGCCAAGCTTCCATTTTTGCTTATTGCATAAACCAAACCCGTTTCCGGATCAAAAGTCGGCGTTCCGTTTGCTCCGCCGCCGCCTATCGGGGAACTCCATGAAAGCTTGCCCGTAGATCGTTCCAAGCAGTAGATGGAGGTGGCGCCTCCACTGTCGCCAAGCGTAAAAATTTGGTTTCCCGCGACAACCACGCTGGAAAAGCCGCCTCCTAGATTACTTGCCGTCCAGAGCTTTTGCGGGCCTGATGATGGCCAAGACCTGAGAAGTTGAGTCTCTCGGGATGTCCCGTCTTGGTTTGGGCCGCGCCAACAAGGCCAGTCGAAATTCCTGCTGGCGGAGGTTTGGGTAACCGCTGAATTTGTCGTTACGCTTGTGGCTGCTGCGAGTTGTCTGGCGTAAGCTTGATCTTGGGGGCTGAGACGGCTTATCGGGAAGGCATAGGATTTACCATTTACCTTGAGCACGATTTGTCCGCTCGCCTGCAAAGCTTGAAATTCGCCCACTATGCGACGGCCCTTCACATCTGTCCAAGTGCGTTGGACGGCCTCTGTGGACAACTGGCAGAAATAATAAATCAGAATTAAAACGAAAGCCCTTTTCATATCATAGTAAGTTTAGGAAATAAGTTTGGCCAAAGAGTTGTTTAGTCAAGGGGAAGAGTCTGCTGATTAAATTTTCGTGAGCTTGACTTCGTTTTTATGGAGGGCATGAATTCTTTTCATGAACAACAAGATACTCTGCGTAGATGACGAAGAATCAATCCTTCGAGCCTTTCAATTGCATCTGAGAAAGGACTTCGAGCTTCATATCGCAAACTCCGGGGAGGAAGGTTTGCAAGTTTTTGATACCGAAGGAGGTTTTGCTGTTGTTCTTTCGGACATGCGGATGCCGGGCATCGACGGTGCTGCAATGCTTGCGGCCATAAAGGAGCGGAATCCCGACGTCGTCACCATGTTGCTTACCGGGCATACCGACTTTGAGTCTGCAATCTCGGCTGTTAACGAAGGCAATGTTTTTCGCATGCTTTCCAAGCCTTGTGCTCCGGAGGTCTTGATTCAGTCCTTGAAAGCCGGACTTCGTCAATATGAATTGATCGAAGGAGAAAAAATCCTTCTTGAGCAAACCCTCAAGGGTGCGGTGGATGCACTCTCACAAGCATTGGCTACGGCGAAACCCTTGTTTTTCGGGCGTGCCCAACGCGTTCGCCGACTGGCCGCTGAATTGGCGGATTTGTTGGAACAACCAAACAAATGGCGAATCGAAGTAGCATCGATTTTCTCCCAGATTGCTTCCATTACCTTACCGGAAACCGTAACGGAAGACGTTTATCACAAGAGGGACTTGAATAATGAGGTAAAGGAGATCGTGAGTCGATTTCCCGAGGTCACCGAACAGATGCTGGAAAAGATACCACGCTTGGAAGAAGTGCGAGAAATCATTTCAAAGATTGACGTACAGCCTCGATTCGAGGCCCCGGATGAATTTGGAACCCGTAAGGCGGCCTCAATCATTAAAGTTGCCTTGGACTACGATCATTATCTGGAGCTCGGTTACGACAAGCAGATCATTGTGCAGACCTTGCAGGAGCGTGAAAAATTTTACGACCCGACGGTCACTGATTGCCTCAAGCATCTTCATCATGTTGCCGACCAGAAATACAAGCTGATGCAAGTTCCGGTAAAGGATCTTGCGCCGGGGATGAGATTGGCCGACGACTTGTTTCACGAATCTGGCTTTCTCGTTGCTCCCTCGGGCACGGACGTTGACAGTCACTTTATCCGTGTTGTACGCAACCATTTGGCATGCTATGCCAAAAGCCCTTTTGCCAAGACTATAAAGGTCACAGTCAAGGGAAGTTGAATGTGTTTTATCCCTTTGGCTTGATTATTTTTCCGTGAAGGTTCGCACCTATGTAGTCTCCTTAACCTCCGCAGGTTTTCTTGGGGCTTCTGTACTGGGAGTCTTCTTGTGGTGGATTTTTGATGACTTGAAAGCGGCGGAGGGAGAACTAGACATCATCGAACAAGAGGTCGAGGTCGGTTCCCGAGAATCAAAGGCGGTTGACCAATTGGAGTCTGCAATAACCGATGCCCTTTACTCGCTTGAGGTTTACCCCAAGAATTATCGTGGCTTGTTCGGCGAGGTCCGAAGAAAGCTGATGACGGCTAAACAGGCTCACAAAAAGTTGTCGGAAGAATATGCCGCGAACTATACTTCGGAGTTTCCCGACATGCTAAGCCAAATTCAAAATGAAATTCTTGAATTTGAAAATGAGCTAAAAGAAATCGAAGATTCCGGCATGGTTTCGCCCAACGCGAAGAGACCGGGGGGCAGAGGAGATGGGACAAAGATTTTAGAAGCTAAATCCAATGTCACGAGTTCCCTCGAACAGATTCAGGAATTGGATCAAAAACGAAACGAGTCTCAAAAAATCAGGTTGGAAACCAAGCGATTGGAACTGCAGTCTGCCAGAAAAAATGCAAAGATTTTTCCTTGGATTGCCATCCTTCTCTATGTTGGATTTACTGTGTTTTTGGCATGGTGGACCTACCGTAGTCTTGCCCGCCCAATCCAGACTCTAGAAAAGGCGGCAAGCAGTTCGTTCGACGAAGGCAAGCCATTCATCATGGCGGAGATGGGTCCCACTGAAATTCGAACCCTTGCAGGTCGCCTAAGAGTACTTGTTCACTCTTTGGAGGAACAAGTTTCCCAGCGAACACAAGCACTCAGAACGAAAGCCCATGAATTGGAACAGGAAATGTTGCAGCGCAAGGAGTTGGAAACTCAGCTTGTCCACGCACAGAAAATGGAGGCGGTTGGACAGTTGGCGGCGGGCATTGCACATGAAATTAACTCCCCCTCTCAATTCGTAAATGACAATGTGACGTTTCTCCGGGATGCAGTGAAGGAGCTCTTGGCTGCAGTTTTTGGTGAAGGAGAGGTTCCTGACCAGAAAGAGCTCGAATTTCTTCGGGAAAACGCCCCTGAGTCGGTGGAACAAGCCCTTCAGGGCATGGAGAGAATTACCACCATCGTCAAGTCGATGAAGAATTTCGCGTACAGGGATGCTGCATCGGCAAAGAAGCCCCAGAACTTGAACCAGGCTATTACCGCAACTAGCGTGGTTGCTACCAACGAATGGAAATACCATGCTGAACTCGAACTGGATTTGGATCAATACCTGCCCTTGGTTCCTTGCAACATTGGCGAAATCAATCAAGTGATCCTAAATTTGATCGTAAATGCCGCCCATGCGATTCGCGACTCGAAGCCCGAAGGCGAGAAAGGCCTCATTGTCGTAAGTACCAAACAGTACGATCAATATGTGGTGATTACCATCCAAGATAATGGCGGAGGTATACCTGAGCACGTGCAGGGCAAAATCTTTGAACCCTTCTTCACCACCAAAGATGTTGGCGTGGGGACCGGGCAAGGTCTTGCCATTGCCCACAACGTCATTACCAAGTCACATGGTGGTCACATCTGGTTTGAAACCGAGCAAGGGACGGGAACGACTTTCTTTATCAGGCTTTCTCTAGATGCTACCCAAGGCACCTGAGCCACAATGAACGTTTTTGACAAAAGTGGCCTGTCGTTTTGTTCGTGGCTTTTCTTTCTTTGTGTACTCGGATGTGGCTCGGACGATCTGGTTGAGGGGCGCTTGAGCTACCTTGACAATGATGATGATGGGCTTCCGCTAGAGATGACTCCAAGCGAGGTCATCGTGCGGATTTATGATCATCAGGCACTCGTCAGGCTTAGAAAATTGGCCCGAGTCGAGCTAGGCAAGAGAATCCTTGAAGTCGATGCCGGGACTAAAGCAGCCGATTTTGTTAGGGATTTTCACAATCATCTCTTCTCCCTCCTGGATACAGCTTCTTCTTTTCAGGAGGTGGAAACGGATGATGAAGGCAGGTTTCGATTTTCTTTTCCTGGGAACGAGTGTCTTTTGGTTGCAAAATGTAGCGATCAAGCAGCTTCGGAATCAACTGTGGATTCACGGGGAGTTGACGACGCCCACAAGTGGTTTCTTGTCATAAGGAGACATGATTTGGCTTCTGAAGGCGTTGACTTGCGAACGCAGAACAAGGTGGAAATCGTAGGTGCCCACCAATTTATCTCCACTGCGGAAATTCAAGACAAATTAAAGTCCTCACTTAACGAGCGTAAAACGCGAAGTGGTTGGCAGGAAAAAATCGCCCAGCTAAATGCTGCCGAAGTTAAAAAAACTTGGCTGCCGACCTTGAGTCATATACCTCCCGGCACCTTCTCTATGGGCCATTCATCCGTTGATTCTTCCTCCATGCAGAGGTCGGAAAACATGCATGATGTAACGATCCTACATGGTTTTTGGATTGGAATGCATGAGGTGACGAATGGCCAGTGGCTTGCAGCTTGGGGCATGCCCGAAGCCAATGCATCTACAGCTGACTTGCCCGTCGCTAACGTTTCGCATGCAGATGGCGTAGCTTTCTGCTGGAAGTTGACGGAATTGGCCCGACGGGAACTTCCTGGGCAAATTCCACCCAATTACGTTTTTCGTTTACCTACTGAGGCAGAATGGGAATATGCGAGCAGGGGCGGAACCGAGCAAGTGGCCACTATTTTTGGCTCCGAACTATCTTCCGAAAATGCAAATTACGGAGGCGGTGTGGGATCGGCAACGAAAGTCGGCAGCTACAAGGATGAAGTGATGGCGATTAAGCCATTGCCTAGATGGATTCTCTACGACATGCACGGAAACGTTCGAGAGTGGTGTCACGATTGGTATGCCGATTACACTTCGGAACCAACCATAAATCCAATCGGGCCCATTGAGGGAAAGTATCGCATCCACAGGGGGGGCGGATTCCGTGACTTGGCTTCCCAGTGTTACTCGGCCTCTCGCCAAAAGTCGTCTCCCATTTCCCGTCGGGACGATCTGGGCCTCAGGGTTGTGCTGGGTTATCCCCTTTAGCTTTTGGCTTCGGATGGAGTTTCTTCAATGCTTCCCTAACAATCTTGTTGGTCAGCGCGTAGGTGGTTACCCTGTCTATGCGGGCAATGTTGATGCCAATGGTTTCTCCCTCGACGTTTAGTACGGGTCCACCCATGGCTTCGGGAGGCAACGGCAGGTCATGTTGGATGATCAACGGGAAGTTGTCTTTTCTTTTTGAGACGGGCCCACTCATGCGAAGGTTGCGGTTGAACATCTCGAAGGTTACCGAGCGATGACCGAGGGTCACGCTGTAGGTAAGTTTCTTTTCCTTTCGACTTACTCCAATTCGAACGACGTCTCCGGGATCGTTGGCTGATATAAGTTCTTGCACCTTTTGAACGGTTGTCACGGATTTGCCGTCTACGCTCAGAATAATATCTCCTTTCTCAAGACCGGCTGTGGCGCCTGCCGCCTTTGGTACGACTTGGTTGATGGCCACTCCCCCAAGCTCTCCTCCCGATCTGCCAAGAATCACGCCAATCACGCCACCTTCCCTCTTTATAGTTCGGGGTGTGCCGCTGTTTACTCCAACCTTTAGCCCCCGCAGGCTTGAATCTGCAGAAACCATCCATCCTCCCGTTTGGGGCAGTTCATCCACCGCCCACTTTATCGGGACGAAAGTTTTGTCTTTCGCCAGAATCTGCAAAAGGGCAAGGTCCGTGTCCTTGTCCCGCCGCCGAATTCTTACAGGATATTTTTTCCCATTGGCAAAGACGGCTTCTCTCGCTCCGACGCAAGCACTGGCTTTTGTAAGCAAATGACCTTCATCGCTGATTATGGTTCCATGCGTAATCAATTTCCCGTTGCGCATGAGCCTGACTGTAGATGCGAAAGCCGCTTCTTGGGAGTCCTTGAACGCTTTTCGGGTGGTGGAACCGTTCAGGCGATGTGAGGCTGACAAGCTTTCGGAATTAGCTGGAATGCCTGTGCTCGCAATCAGACCGAGGCAAAGCAATGCCTGGATTTCAGCTAGACTCATTCGTCGCCGTCCTCCTCTGGAGATATATTCTCTCTGCTCCCAAGCTTTACCTTGATCGACATTTCCTTTTCTCCTCGTCGGTACTCGATGATGACCTTCTTGCCCGGATCATTGGTTGCTATTGCAATTGTGAGCTCTTCGCGAGTCTCGATCAATTCCCCGTTCACCTTTGCAATCAGGTCCCCTTTGCTCAAACCTGCCTTTTCGGCGGCAGAACCCTCGACCACCATTTCAACAAGCAATCCGTCTTCGGTTTCCTTGCAAGCTACCCCTAGGAAGCCACCGTCTTTGAGGCTTTCTCGCGTGATTAGCTTTTTCTCTAAAAATGAATTCCAGTTCGCGTGATAGGATTCGATTGCTGCATGATAATTTTGATCGTCCCGCTTGGCTATTCGACTGTGAATGCCTATCACTTTTCCTTCAAAGTCAAATAGTGGTCCACCCGAATCACCCCCAAGCAAACGACTGTCCGTCCTCATGGTTTCATCTTCCTTGTCTATCACGCGACCCAAGCGCGTAACGATGCCTCGTTCCTTCATGAATCCCCCGGGGTGTCCAAGAGCAAAGCACCAGTCGCCAACTTGCGAGGAACCTCTTTCGGCCATTTTGGCAATGTCCCAATTGCCTTCATCGGTAATTTTGGCCATGCCTGCGTCGGAGATTTCCGACCCCCCCAATGTAATGGCGTTTACGAGTTTCCCATCGGGTAGGCGAACCTTGATACGTTTTCCGCTTCTTCCTATGACATGGGCAGCGGTGAGGATAATGCCGTCTTCAGTCACGATGACTCCACTCCCGGCACCATCTCCACTTTCAATCGCCACTACGGCCTTGCTGGCATTAGGGAGAATTTCACGAAGTCTTTCCTGAATTTTGAGAAGATCCGTCTTGTTTTCAGGGTAAGGTTTCTCCCAAGCCTTTTGTTCTTTGCCATGTGCCCACAAAGAGTTTGCAAGAAAAGCGAAAAGAACAAGGAAACGCTTTGGGTTTGTTGTCATCGTATCAATGCAGGAAGCAAAACACTTAGCGATACAACCTGTGTAAATTGTTTCATTTATTCAGAGCCAAGTGCTTTTTTAATGATATCGCAAACGGTTTGTTTGGCAAACGCCTAGAAACCTACCGAACTTCCTTAACTATCCCGTCGCTCATTCGAAAGACTACGTCTGCCAGACGCTCGACCTCCTTTGTATTGTGCGTAACGTGCAGAACCGTCACCTCATGGCCTTTAACGGCACCACGAAGCAAGTCGCAGATTTCTTCGTGAGTATCCTCGTCTAGGGCGCTTAAAGGTTCGTCCAGGCAAAGGAATTGTGGCTTCGTGGACAAAGCTCGACCTAGAGCGACTCGTTGGCGTTCACCACCGCTCAGACCAGTTGGCATTCTGCCCAGAAGGTTCTCGATGCCCAGCCTTTCGGCAAGCTCCTCCACTCGCTTGGCCGTTTGACCTGCCTCTACCTTTCTGAGACGAAGCCCGAATGCCAATTGCTCGGCTACGCTAAGATCGGGGAAGAGGGCTCCGTCCTGAGGGACATAGCCCACTCCACGTTCTCCCGGAGGCAAGGCCGTAGAGTCGATTTCGCCCAGAAAGATCTTTCCTCCAGTCGTCTTGCGAAGACCGCAAACGGCCTCGAGTATCGTTGTCTTGCCACACCCACTTTTGCCCACCAGCGCACCGTAACTTCCTTCGGGAATGACAAGGTTGATTTTCTCGAGACTGAAGTCTCCTTGCCTGAGCTCCAATTGATCGATCCTAATCATGGCTCCAATCTCTTCATGCCAAAAAGGCGGGAAGTAACAAGCACAGCAGCAGCAGCAACAATCATGATCAGGGAGATTGCGATCATTCCTTTTAGGTTGCCCGCCTGCATTTCCAGGTAAACGGAGGTAGGCAACACTTCCGTCCTCATTCGCGTAGACCCTGCGAAAACAAGGATTGGGCCAAACTCACCGAGCGAGCGAGCCCAAGCCAAAGTGCCCGCCGCAAGTATTCCCTGCTTCGCTTGGGGCATTACCACTCGCCAAAAGGCTTTTCCGCGATTGCAGCCCAAGGTAAGGGCAACTTTCTCATATCGTTGTGGTATTTGGTCGAATGAAATGCGCATGGCTCTGGTTGCAAAGGCACAGGCGACCATGAATTGAGCGAGTATAACTCCCGGCACTTCGAAAACTACCCATTCGCTTGTCCAGGAAAAGGGAGCAAAGTTGAAGAGCGCGAGCAGGGAAATGCCGATTACAAGAGGGGGTAGGACAATGGGAATGTCCAGAATCGCATCCAAGAATCGCTTGCCTCTGAATTCGAAGCGTGAAGTCAAGTAACCCAAGGGCACGGCAATCCATAAGGAGAAAAGCGTCGAAAGGCTGCATGAAAGCAAACTTAGGACTATGGAGTATTGGATTTCCGGACTGTTGATCGCCTTGAGCATGGACTCCGAATCGACGTAGGCAAAGTCAGCGGCAATCATGGCCACGATGATCACTGCATAGGATCCACCCAATATCGCCAAGCCTATGATGAAAGGTTTATCGGAACCTGGCCGGAAAGGTGTCTTTCCGAGTCGGTCTTGGCCGTCTCGAATTTCATTCATAGCGGAAATCCTAGGTGCCTTTAGTCGACTGTCTCTGACGCTTTCCATTCGAAGCCTGAATGAATGAAGCGTTCTCGGGAAGTTGCGGAAGTAAGGGCTTCAACCAAGCGGCTGCTGAGGTGAGGAAAGCGTGTCTTTTTGGCAACTGCGATGTTTTGCGTGGCTTTTGCCAAAGGATCGTCAATGGGTACAGTTTCGAAAGCACCCTTCGAAAGGTTTTGACAATTGGCCAGGTATGCCAGCACCACGTCTAGCTTGGGATGGCTCTCCATTTGGAGAATGAGCTCGTGGGCTGTGGGCGTTGTGACTTCCCAATTGTCGTTTGCCTTGATTGTCTCGGCCACACCCACTTTCTCAAGAAGCTGCCAACTGAGATCCCCCAAGGTAGAGACCGTTGGATCGGTTGTGCCAAGAGAAACGCCTTCCTTGCCGAGGTCGGCAAGCGTACGCAAGTTCTTGGGGTTGCCTTTTCGGACAAGCATGACGACATCTGTGCCCGAGACGTCTGTCGCGTCGCCGAACAAGCCTTCCACTTTTGTTAAGTAGGAGGAGTCGCAGGTGAGAAATGCGTCTGGCATAGCTGCCTTGGCTTGGCTTTCCCCTATGGTCCTGATGTTGGCGACCAAGGCTCCGCAACCTGCAAATTGTTCAAGAATCCTACAGCCTTCCCTTTGCTCGAATTCCCTTAAGGTTTGGCTTACCGCTTGCCGATTCACGCCACCGCAATAGATGATTATCTCCGGAGTTTTTTCCCAAGGATCTCCCTTGACTCCTGAAAAGTGGTGCTTGGCAAAGTGAGGTTGGCCCTTGGATGCGGCGGCAAGGTAACGTGCAAAGGCAAGGGATTGGGCAGGTTTTTTCGAAGAGGCGGTTACATTTGCAGTTATTGCAGAACGAGCTTCACGAAGCTCGGGCAGGTCGTGAATCCTAAGCCCAAACTGTTTGGCGGTCGTGTCCCAGATAAAGCCTGCCTGCACGACTTCGGAGGTTTTGATAGCGGCCGCAGCATCGGTAACGCGTGGGAAAGTGGTCTTTTTGGCTTTTTCAAAAGCTTCCCATTTCCCAAGAGCGTCCAAGGTTTCCTTGGTTTTCTTACCTACACCTGCCGCTATGTTGCAGGTAGAAAAGGGTATTGCTGATGCAAGCAAGTCGTCGAGGTTATCAAATGTTTGATTCGATTCCTCTGAGGAAGCGAGCACCAATCCGAAAGATGCAACAGGAATGGATTCTGCGGTCAATCCTTTCTTGCGAGCCCTTTTGGAAAACGACAAGTCGGCGGGTACGTAAAGGTCTGCCCTAGACTTGTTGCTGTCTTTGTCCAGCTGCAATTTGCCTTCCAGCGCACCACTCGAGTCGTAGTCGATGGAAATGCTGACCCCGAATTCTTTTTCGAAGGCGGAAGCCGCTTCTTCAACGGGAAGCCTAATGCCGGCGGCGCAATAAATGGTCAAGTCGCTGTCGGTGGCTTCATTATTCGGGAATTTGTTCCAAACCACCAACATGCAGGCCAAGACGAACATCGACACGAGGGACAGCGTGACCCCGCTGAACCAAGGTGCTCTCTTTTTGCGGAATTGTTCAGGGTCGTATGGTTTCATTGAAACCCCGAAAGCTACATTAAGGGAAACTCCTTGAGCAATTCAAAAGGGCGTGTTAACGGCAAATGGAACAACCCTCTCGGCACTGTACGTCGACCTTCGTACTTTCCATTCTGGCAGTATCCATGACGATCATTTTTCCGATGTTGCTTTCGCCAAAGCCCGTCAACAACTTCAATCCCTCCATTACACCCATGCATCCGATGAGCGCGGAGACCGCACCGAAGACCGGAAACTTTCTTTTCCAGTGCGGAGGCTTTTCGGGAAACAGGCAAGCTAGACAAGGGGTTTGCCCGGGAGCGATCGGGAACACATGGCCCTCGAGATTGAACATCGCGCAGTCGATCATCGGCTTGCCTTGCCTTACGCACTCTCGATTCATCAGAAAGCGTTCCTCGAACAAGGGTGCGCAGGAAAATACGATGTCTGAGCGATCTACTAGTTCAGTTACATTTGCTTCCTCTATGTTCGTGTCGTGAACTTCTACCTCAATGTTAGGGTTGAACGCCGACAAGGTTTTCACGGCACTTTCGACACGTGGTGAATTCAAGCCGTCCCACCTCATGAGAATTTGCCGGTTTAGGTCGTCTTTGCGCAGGTTTCCCGCATGGGCCAGGACGAGTTTTCCTATTCCCGCTGCGGCTAGCTGAAATGCGACAACCCCTCCAAGCCCGCCGATGCGTGAAACCAAGGCCGTTGTATTGCGAAGCTGTTCCTGCCCGGCTTCCCCGAAGCTTTCAACTTCCAACTGCCAATCGTAAATTGTTCGATCAAGTTCGTTGAGCATGAAATCGAATATTTTGACAACTACTGGCTTTGAAAAACAAAACATCCCTGCCTTTTCTATGTGAAATGACATTCATCCTGCTTTGCGGGTTTTGTCGTTCAGGTTTTTAATGCTAATACGGCTCTTTGCATGGATTTGCGCTTGATCCAGCGTCCTGCTTTTTCGGGCCTTATCCATCTTCGTTTGCGTTTTGTCTGCTCGGGCCATACGGCCAGCAGCGTTTTTACCTTCATTGGGTAGAGATGAAGGGTTTCTTCCTTTCCTTCGTAAGTTTCCCCTTTTTTGTCAGTAATTTTCCCCAAGACGCCTGCCTCTTCAAAAGCTTCCCTTAGCGCAGTCCTTTTCTTGCCGATTCGCTTGATCAGGTTGCCTTTCGGCAATATCCAATTGTCCTTTGCAGTTGAAACGACAAGAATATCAATCGTACCGTCTTCCTTTTCCCGATACGGAACTACACCCCACTTTTTATTTTTGGCCATCTTATTTCTCCTGTTGATGGAGAACGAGGCCGTTGGCACCTTTTTATCTATCCTGCCCCACTGGTCGCATGCAAGTCCAAAACCTATTTTGCGTCCTTCAGGGTCCATGCGATTTTGAAAGGGAGGAATTTGTACATGTATCATATAATGTTTCGCCGAAGAGTATCCTTCTTGCCTCATAGCTGAAGTTTCGTTGCCATGTAACTATTTCCCATGTCTTTTCTTGAGGTCAACAACCTGATCAAGCGGTTTTCCTCTGCCGAGGATGGCCAAGCAACTGTCGTCCATGTGAAAAATTTTTCGCTTGAGGCAGGCGATCTCTGTGCAATGCGGGGAGAGAGTGGTTCCGGAAAAACCACCTTTCTCCATCTCCTTGCCGGCATACTCAGGCCCGACGAGGGGTCGATTTTCTTGGGGGAAGAAGAGATCAGCGAACTCAACGAGTCCGCAAGGGATCGTCTCCGCTCTTCTGAGATTGGTTATGTCTTTCAGACCTTCAACCTGCTTCAAGGTTTTACCTGTCTAGAGAACGTTATGCTTGCCATGGCTTTTGGCTATAAGGCGGACATTTCTTGGGCCAAAGAGTTGCTCGAAAAGGTCGGCCTGTCTCACAGGCTCAATCATTTTCCGCGTCAGCTTTCCATCGGTCAACAACAACGCGTTGCCCTCGCTCGGGCATTGGCTAATCGCCCCAAACTTGTCTTGGCCGACGAGCCAACGGGCAACCTCGATCCTGTGAATGCGGCCAATGCCTTGACATTGCTGCAGGAGCTTTGCTCAGAGGTTGGCGCAGCCCTGCTCTTGGTTAGCCACGACGAGAAGGTTGTGGTCAATTTTGACCTTCGCATCGAATGGAGCGAACTCAATCAGGCTTTCAAGCAAGTCATGAACCGTTAGAGAGATGTATCATTCCAGGGTAGGAGTCATACTGCTTTTGGCCGTTCGAGGCCTCCGTCAATATTCCTTTTCCACGGTCGTTGCCGTCTTGGCCATTGCGTTGGCGGGGGGATTGTTTCTCGGTACATGGAAAATTAAGGAAGAGGCCAAGAATGCCTTTTCCCGTTCTGCAGGAGGCTTCGATGCCGTCCTCGGCGCCAGGGGGTCCAAGTTGCAACTTGTCTTGAACGGTCTTTTTCACCTCGAGGCTTCTACGGGAAACCTTTCTTGGGAACAGTATGAGATTATTCGTGGCACACGAGGTGTAAGCGAGGCTTACCCGATAGCCGTGGGCGACAACTATCTTGGATATCGATTGGTTGGCACCTTGTCGGAAATGTTTTACAAACATGAATGGAGAAAGGATAGAAAGTACAAGGTTTTGCCGAGCGGTCGGATTTTCTCCGACAATGCAAAAGAGGCGCTGGTCGGCAATTTCGTGGCTCGGAAGCTTGGTCTTAAGGTTGGAGACAAGTTCCATCCCTACCATGGTCTTACTTTTAAGGAGGACCAGAAGCACAACGATATTTATGTTGTCGTAGGTGTTCTGGAGGCTACCGGCACTCCTGCCGACAAGGTGATCTGGATACCCATCAAGGGCATTCAGCTTATGGAAGGGCACGATCCACAGACCGCCACCGACCTCAGTGCCGTCTTATTGAACCTAAAGGGTTCCGCGGGTTTCATGCTCGACATGAAGTACAACAAGCGCGGGAAGACGGCTACGCTTGCTTGGCCCGTTGCGGGCACATTGGCCAGCTTCTTCGAACGGCTTGTCTGGTTTCAGCGGGTTCTCGAGGTGATCGCTTATCTCGTGGCCTTCGTTGCGGCTTGCGTGATTCTCGCCATTCTTCGAAATGCCTTGAACGAGCGTCGCAGGGAAATAGCAATCCTGAGAAGTCTTGGAGCCGGCCGATTTACCGTTACGTCGGTTGTGTTGGCACAGGCAGGCCTGATTTCTTTTCTAGGTGTCTTGGGGGCCTTTGTAGCCTATCTCGGCATTGGTTGGATTGCGGCATCTGTCGTTCACGAGCAGACGGGTGTGCTGATTGAGCCATTTGCCTATGGTTCCGTTTTCATTTACCTTCCCGTCGGCATGCTTGCGGTAGGGTTTTGCAGTGGTCTATTGCCCGCCTTGCAAGCTTATCGTTCGGACGTTGCCGGGAACCTTACCCCAATCTCTTGATGGGGGCAGGTGTTGTTCGACCAGCACAGGAATTTCCTTTCCCGGATGCTTGCCAAGTGCTTGGTCGCGCGCTTTGCTTTTGTTTCCCCTTTAAACTTTCTGCGTCAACACATGTTTAAGCTCATCAGCATTCGGGTACTCGTATTAGCTTGTTTGTTCACATTTGGATTTTCTTGCGGCCTTGAGCAGGTAGCCGATGAATCGGAGTCGAATGGTTCCGAGTTAACGAAGACGGATTCCACCGCAAGTTCATCGAGGCCCAGTCATCCAAAGATTAACTTCTCCACGCTGACGGACTTTTCATATCAGGTGAATTGGGAGACCCATGGGAAGACGGTCGACCCCAATGCCTTTGCGATGCGTGTCCCGCCCTCTGCTCGCAGCATGGATGGCCGAACAATATCCATTGACGGCTATATGATTCCCATTTTGCTTACGAGTGAGAGTGATGATGCGAAGACGACGGAGTTTTTGCTCCTTCCCGACACCAAGGCATGTTGCGAGGGAATAACTCCCAAGCAGAACGGCTGGATTTTGGTCAGTGCTTCCGATGATGGTGTTGTCCCAATGGTGGATCGTCTTCTCCGTGTGACGGGTCAATTCAGCGTCAAGGAACTCTGGAATCCCGGCGATGGTTTTTTCAAGGGGCTTTATCATCTTGCTTGCGAAGAAGTGAAGCCCGTTGCTCTATAGTGATCTCTTCCTAAACCATGAAAACAAAGACGACTTGCCTTGCCCTGCCGGCATTAATCCTCTTGGCGGGATGCGGTGACGAGTTAGCCGAACGCAGCGCCACTACGTCAGCTCCTTTGGGCGATCCCATTCGCGGCGAACCCATAGTGGTTGTACAAGAGGAAGTCGATCATTGGGCTGCCGTTGCCTCGGAGATCGGCGAACTGAATGCAAGTGTTTACCGATCCTTGAGCGGTGGCTTCAATGCCGTGCTTGGGGCTAGGGGGTCAAGAATGCAGCTGATTTCCAGCAGTTTGCTTCATTTGGATGTCTCTCCTGGGAACCTTTCTTGGGCAGAGTACGAAACTATTCGCGACAGCCGAGGAGTCCGCGAGGCATACCCAATCGCAGTCGGCGACAACTACAAAGGTTACCGTCTTGTCGGAAGCGTCTCGGAGATGTTCGAAAAGCATGAGTGGAAGAAAGGGGAAAAGTATGAGATTCGTGAGGGAGGAAGATTATTCGAGGATGCTGCCAAGGAAGCTCTTTTAGGGGCGTTTGCGGCTAGTAAGCTCGGCCTCGAGGTTGGAGACAAGTTCCATCCTTACCATGGGTTTGCCTTCAGGGAAGACTCGAAGCATGAGGATGTGTACGATGTGGTTGGCGTTCTCGAGGCTACCGGGACTCCTGCCGACAAGGTGATCTGGATACCCGTCAAGGGTCTTCAGCGAATGGACGGTCATGATCCCAAGTCTGCCAACGACGTGAGTGCAGTTCTACTTAATCTTGAAGGAGCCGCAGCCTTCCAGCTCAACATGAATTACAACCAGCGCGGCAAGACCGCTACCCTTGCTTGGCCTGTGGAAACTATTCTAAAAGACTTCTTCCAGAGGCATTTGCCTGCAAACCTTCAGCTTGCCCGCTTGCTGGGGGAAGGTGATTATGTTGCGAATCTTAACCAAGGTGTTCCTCCGGCCAGAGATCCATCCGGCGAGGATGACAATGCAACTGTAGTAGAGGGTGAAATCACAAGTGTTGGAGGAAAAATCATTTCTACAACATCATCTTCCGGAGATAAGGAAATCGTGGATTTGCCGCCCCCTCCGGGATCGGATGGCAATCTATCGGCTGGGATTCCTCCCGTCGTTTCCAACCTGCCGCCTCTCCCTGAGGGCAGTGGCTACGCTCCAATCAGTTTTGCCAATCTCTCGAAGTTCCCTTATGAAGTCGAATGGGAGAAGCATGGAGGCAAGAAATTTGATCCGGTGGAGTTTGCCCGTCGAGTTCCTGTCAACGTGCGCCAACTGGATGGTAGGGCGTCAGCCGTCGAGGGTTTTATGATTCCCACCATTGTGAACGAGGACAATAAGGTAACAGAATTTTTGCTTTTGCCTGATCAGATGAGCTGCTGTTTCGGCAAGGCCCCCGAAGCCAATGGTTGGGTTGTCGTCACGGCACCCAAGGGTGTGGAGATCTTGATGGACCAGATCATTCGTGTTACCGGAACCATGTCCGTTGAGGAAAAGTGGGACGAAGAGTTTTTCGTCGGCCTCTACCACATGGCCTGCGACAAGATCACTGGACCTGCTCTTTAGCGTCTATCCGCCCGACATCGGAGTAACCAGCAGTATCTCCGCATCTCGATTAATTTCTATTGGAGAATCGAGGGAAACTTGAGTCCCGTTCAGGGCCACGACAAGAGTTGAAACTGGTTTTCCTGCGATATCCACTACGAATTTGGCGAATTCGCTGCCGTGCTCGGAGCATTTCTCTTGAAGTAGATTCATTAAATCGAGACTTTCTTCCGACTCGATTGTTTCCTCTTTCGTTCCTGCGGCTTGGGCTAGCTGGGCCGTGTATCGAACGGTGATTTTCATCAATCTTCCAAAATCCGCCCTTCTTGCATGTTCAGGATTCTTGAGGCACATTGAGTTGCTCGTTCGTCGTGCGTGGCCATGAGCACGGCACCACCTTTTTCCGCGAAAGAGGAGAGTTCACCTAGGATGATCTCCGAGTTCTTCGAGTCCAGGTTGCCTGTGGGTTCGTCGGCAAGCAAAAGATTTGGCTTCGCGAGCAGTGCCCTGGCCAAGGCCACTCTTTGCTGCTCGCCGACGCTCAGGGAAGACGGTACGTGATGCATCCTTTTCGCAAGACCAAAACCACTCAATATTTTCTTCGCCCGCTCATCTGCATCGGAAACCGGCATGCTCAATGTGGGGGCCAGGACGTTATCAAGTGCATCCAGGTACGGAACGAGATGGAACTGCTGAAAAACAAAACCTATTCGCCTGGCGCGAGTCTGAGCTCGCTGTGAGGAAGTTTTCTCGTACGGCTCTTCCCCCATGATTTCGATTTCACCCTTATCGGGACGCAGCAATGTTCCTGCAATCAAGAGCATGGTAGACTTTCCGCAACCACTGGCGCCATTGAGCGCGACGAATTCCCCTGCCTTCAACATGAGGTCAAGACCAACCACGGCCCGGACTTCGTTTCCTTCCGGACCCTTGTAGGACTTGCTTACCTTTCTTGCCCTTAGTACGGCTTCACTCATTGCGTAGGACGTTTGCCGGATCCTGATTGGCTGCCTGTAATACCGGGAGCCAGGAAGCCGCGCAGGTTAGCAGTGGAGCCAATAGCAAAATCGAAAAAAGCTCCGCGACTGATGCTTGCATTGTGATTCCGGGAATCGGACCTGCCTGAAATTTTTCGCCCAGAACAAAAGGTATCGCCAGTGCAATTCCTGCACCTGCAAAACCAATGAGAAAAGCTCGCCCCAGCAATGCTTTGAGCACTGTCCCGGTAGGAACCCCCATGGCCCGCAGGATACCTATTTCCGTTTGGCGTTCCCTCGCATTGGAAAAAGCTAGAAAACCGATCCAGATGGCCGCGCATATTCCGGTAATTGCAAGCAGGGTGTCGTATGCGCTTTTGCTTACCTTGCGAAGTTTTCGCCTGTCTCGCTGCAGTTTCTCGGTTTCCAAGTTTTTTGCGGCGATTGTTTTCTCGGCGTGCTTCTTGGCTTTGTTTCTGGCTTCCGCTCTAGCCAACGCCTTGCTTTCCGTCTCAATTACCTTTGTTCCTGGGAGGATGCCTGCAATTTCTTTCCTGATCTCACCCAAACGATCGATTGATGCGCAATTGCATTCGAGAGCCTTGATCGCATTGATGCGATCTTCTTGGCCGAGAAGTTCCTGACATTCGTCGAGATGCATCCAGACGGTAATGTCGTCCTTGGTTCCCCTCTCGTCATGACATTTTTCCACGATGAACTCTCGACCCATGAACAATGTGGCGTTTCCTTCCTTTAAATCCAATGATCGATGCAGTTCGTAACCAAGTACAATTTTGCCCTTTGGGACGGGATCAATGAGTGGCTTCTTTGGGTCGCGGTGGGCGATCGGGACTTCGCCTCGAATGCCAATCAGTATTACGGTTCTTTCTTTTTCCGGCCATTTCAACTTGCGGGTCAGGCTGGGCAGGAGGTGGTTGACGGTGACGATTTTGCTTTGAGCTAACTTGTTGACGTACGCTTCAGGCATCGTTTCCGAGGCGAATCCCTCTGCGTAGACTTCACTCAACTCCTGACCTTCGGGAAAAATGAAGATGTTGAATCCCAACCCCTTCATAGTCTTCCTGACACCGTCCTCATACGCTTTTGCTTCGGCTGCAAAGGTGGTTTGCATTCTCATCGTCTCGGCATTCATTTCCTCGAGCATTTCCTCGGTGGCCAAGTCGTGAGATTTTAGCAGGCCATTGACCACAAGCACGCTGCCAACGGCAATGGCAACCGTAGCCACCGCCAGAAGGAAATTCACTTTTCGGTGGATGATTTCTCGTCCGACTAGACGACGGAGGTTCACCGCTCTTTCTTTTTGTTCAGAACGAAGGTACCGATCAACAATACTGCGCTGACGAGTGCTACGCCGATAATTAGCGTTTTTGAAAGAGGTTCGTCTTCAGAGGCGAGGATCTCCAGCCTGTTTTCAAGGGAAGCGTTGCCATCGTCGGGCGTTTTCTCGGTGGAGACATTTAGATCCGAGTCGTTCTTGTCGGAAGTTATCAGGTCTTCCACGCCCGTCAATGGGGGCAACTCCTTGTCAACAATTACCGAATTGCCCTCAAGTATGGCCAGCCAATCGGCTTTAACAAGCAAGTCCATCCCCGGATTCTGGTTCTTCACTTGGCAGGAACAGGGCCCGCAAAGGTAGCCGCAGTCGGCCATTACGTTTTCTTCGTTGATTCCTGCATCGACCAGTGGCGGCAAAACCCTGCCTTTACCAAAAACCGGAAACAGCATCGCCTTGTTGGAATAATTTGCATCCAGCAAATCGTCTTCTAGGTTGAGCAGCATGGAGCGAAGAATTTCTTCATTCGGGTCGTCTCTAGAAAGCCGGGTGATGGAAAAAGCGATCTTCAGGGGAACCGACGAGTCGAGAAGATTCTCTTGTTCTTCCGGGCTCAGCGAATGTTCGTCTTCATCCAAGGCGCTTCGTTGGATTACTCCTTCGGGAACCGATATTTCCTTCTCGGCCAACTTAGCGTAGCCATTCAAAATGTTTAAGAGTTTATCGTCTTCTTTCTTGTCGCCGCTTTGAAGCAGCACCCATACCGAGCTGTCGCCGGCCAAGATCCTTTCCACTATTTGCCTGCGTGCGGGAGAATCTATGATTGCATCAATGTGTTTCTTTTCGAAGCGTCCGCTCCATATCGGAGATGAGCCTGTATCGAGGCTTTTGTAGGGGTAAAAAAGATGCATCGAAACCGACGTCTTGGCTTTGTCGTGTACCTTTCTCCATCTTTCGACTGAATCGTTTTCACGTGAAAGGTCGATCGCCTCTATTCGAAGGTTTATCATTGGCCCGTTTGGGCCGACCAAGCTCTCCTCAAAATAGGTTAGGTTTTTGACTTGCTCGTTCGTCAGGTTGCCGTCGTGAATGACGAAGACCTCGTATGGGTCAGGGCGCCAGCGCTCCAATGCGTACCGAAATACCGGAACTTGGCATGCATAGGATTCCGCCAACAAAAATATTGTAAGGAACCCGAATGATTTTGCCCGTGCTGTCACTTAAACCTTTTTACTTTCCTTGGGTTTGCAGGCGAGAGGATTCCTCTACTCCGGCATCGACAGGTTTTTATTTTTTGCCGTCCGCCTTTTTGCCCTTGGCGTCGGGTGAGCTTTTTTTCTTGGCGTCTGCGGCAACCGATACCTTCTTCATGTGGTCGGGGTTCGAAACAGAACCACTGCCGGGGACTCCACGCTTGATCTTGTCCACATGCTCCATGCCTTCAACGACTTGACCCCAAACGGTGTATTGGCCGTCTAGGAAATTGGCGGACTTGAAACATATAAAGAACTGGCTGTTGGCGCTGTTTGGGTTGGATGACCTGGCCATGGAGCAGGCACCTCTTCCGTGTTTCCGCTTGTTGAACTCCGCCTTGAGGTCGGGTTTGTCCGAGCCACCGGTACCCACGCGTCCTTCGTTGAATTTCTTTACGTTGCCGAATTGGACGTCTCCCGTTTGGGCCATGAAGCCCTCGATTACGCGATGGAATGCAACGCCGTCGTATTTACCTGCTCGAGCAAGCTCCTTGATGCGTTTCACGTGACCCGGCGCGTCCTCGGGAAACATTTGGATGACTAATTGTCCGTCCTTCAGGTCAATCAGTAGGGTGTTTTCGGGATCGAGGTCGGACTTGGCTTCTGTCATGGCGATGGGAAGGATTAACGCAGTCAGGGCGAGTAATTTCTTCATGGGTTCTTAGGTTGGTGATTTTTGTTTCAGGGTGTCTTGTTCAGCCTGGATACCATATTTTTCGTGGCTCATCCGGTGAGCGCTTATAGTTCCAAGCTTCGTCGATGAGTCTTTTCAAGTCGTATTTTGGCTCCCAGTCGAGCAAGAACTTCGCCTTGTCGTTGTCTAGCCATGAGCTGTGATAGGGCGTTGGGACGTCCACAGAAGGCAAGTCTTGTGTCTCGTAGAGATGCTCCGCGACCTTTCGATAGTGCACGGGTTCGTCCATGCAGACGTTGAACAGTTGTTGGCGCGCCTTGGGGTTTTCCATAGCGAGCAGGATGGCGGAGATGAGGTCTTCGACATGCACGAAATTCCGCCTCACGGGCTCGCCATCGGGATCCAGCATGACGGGAACAGTTTGCGTTTCGGCATAGCTCGTGGCCTCCTCGGGCGAGACTAGGTCTTTCCAGATTGGTCCGCCGAAAACATCGTCACCAAAACTGAGGGAATACTTGAAATCGTCCTTTTCCATGATCCACGGTGCGCGTAGACAGCAGCCGTCGAAGTCGTACTGGATATAGTACTGCTCAAGCATTACCTCTTCCAAGACCTTTGATAGAGCATAGCAGCCGGGGTATGCCGAATGCTTTTGATCTTCGGTCACGGGCACTGGATGCGGATAAAAGAAGTGTCCCATACCTGCGTCTCCTCCGATCAGGACAAAGCGTTCGAACGACTTGCTTTCCCTGCATTCCTCCAGTAGCCAGAAGAGCCCCTTTACGGTGACGTCCATTACGGCTTCGGGTGTTTCTTTGCAGGTGGCGAGGTGTAGCACATGGGTGACATCCTGCATGGCTGCGGCTACGGACTCCCTGTTCGAGATGCTTCCTTGGACAACCTCTAGGCGATCCGTTCCCTCCAGCATTCGGTTGTGGCAAAGGGCCCGGGCGGTGGCTTGGGGGAAACGCTCGTCATCGAAGAGTCGCCGAAGAAAAGCTTGGCCAACCTTGCCGGCGGCTCCTGTTACAAGAATTTTCATGACCTTTCGGGAAACGCGAGTGTGGCGGATCGAAAGGAAATATGCTTGGCGCGATACGGGAGTTTGCGAACCTTAGAGCAACTCGGTGACGGGGTGTCCTTTGTCTGCCAATGTGAAGGGACGGCGGGAAGGCGAGTAGACGATTTCGTCCAACGGCAAACCAAGGGCGTATGCGATGGTGGCGTTGAAGTCGGGAATTTCGACCCTTTGCTCGATGACCTCGCGGCCCTCGGGATCGGTCTTGCCCCAGACTTGGCCGCCTCGAATGCCGCCACCGGCGAGCATGCCGGAAAAGGCTTTCGGATAGTGATCGCGCCCGTCGTTGACGTTGATGTTGGGCGTGCGCCCGAACTCCGTGGCGACGACGACGAGGGTCTCCTCCAGCATGCCGCGCTTGTTCAGGTCGTCGAGCAGGGAGGAAAGAGCCTGGTCGAGAATAGCTGCCCTCTCTGGAGCTCGGACGAAGTTGGTTTGGTGCGTGTCCCAGCCGCCGAGCTGGACTTCCACGAAGCGAACGTGCCGTTCCACGAGGCGCCGGGCAAGCAGCACGCCTTGCCCGAAGGAATCATCTCCATAGGCTTCACGGACGGATTTCGGCTCTTCGTTCACGTCGAAAGCCTTTAGGTCGCCGCTCTTCATTAGGCGGACGGCGTCGGCATACATGTCCGAGTAGGCGTCGACTTTCTTCAATTTGTACTTGTTTCTGAAGGTTTGGTCGAACTTGGCGGATAGGTCTAGACGTTTCTTGAAGTCGGTCTCGGTGAGGCCGGGATGCATGCGACTGTTGCGGAGTCCGGCGGTCGGGCTGCCGATGGCGAGAGGTTGATGGGCGGCGGGAAGAAATCCTGCAAGAGGATGTTGGCTTCCGCCGCTTACCACGACGGCGCCGGGCAGGGTGGGGTTGAAGCGATCGTCAAGACGAGTCGTCCATGCTCCCATGCTGGGGTGCCGGATGGTGGCTCGCTGAGCGTAGCTCGTGTGCATGAAGTAGTTGCCTTGCTGGTGGGCGCCCTTGGTGGAAGTGAGGCCACGCACGACGGCGATTTTGTCCGCGTGGTTTGCGAGCAGGGGAAGGTTCTCGGCTAGTTGCACTCCATCGGCATTGGTCTTGATGGCTTGGGTGGGACCGCCGGTCTCGGCGCCGGGCTTGGGGTCGAATGTGTCAATGTGGGTCATGCCTCCGGCCATGTAGAGGTAAATGACGTTTCTCGCCTTGGGAGCGTGGTTGAGGGGGCGATTGAGGCCGAGGCCGGCGGCTTCGGCACGTTGCGGTATGGCCCAAGGCAGAATACTGACGCCGAGAAAGGCCTTGGCGGCTTGGGTGACGAATCGACGGCGCGTGAGATCGTCGGCTTGGCGGAAAATGTCGTTCATGGCTATGCCTTTTGGGAAATTAAGATTTTTGCTAAAATGCTTGGAGGTTTTATTGGACGAAAGAGAACTGACGAGTGTTGAGGAGGGCCCATGCAATGCCTTGGTAGGCCTTGGCGACAGGGCCGAAGGTCTGCTTCGTTTTGTGTTTCTTGGCGAGGTATTGGAGGTACTTCCTGCGTTTCTCGCCCGTAAGGTGTTCGGGAACTTTCGGGAGCGGGGAGGCTTGGGCTAGAGCTTCCTTGAGTTCCGCCAGACAGGCTTCGTATTCCTCGACGCTGGGTTCGCGGTTGAGGATGGAGAGGAAGAGTACTCGCACTTTCTCCTTGGGCGTTTGAGCTTCGACGACGTTTTTGGTGAGGGGGGAGTTCGCCCTGTAGACTTCCTTGTAAATGATTCCGTTGAGTAGGGTTAGGGCTTGCGGAACGGAGGCTTCGCGATTGGCGTTTTCGATGACCTCGCGATCGGATTGGCCGAACTCGCGTAGGAAGTGTCCGGCAGGGGCGGGAGTAGGCAGCTCGGAGGCACGCATGAGCTTGGAGCTGAAGCCTGACCAGCGTGGGTCGCGTTGGCCGGCGGGAGCGTTTCCACGGCCGTAGCCATAGAGGCTACGTACGTCGAATTTGTCGCCCATGATGAGCTTTGCGAAAGCGGTACGTTGCTCGTTGCGAGCCTGACCGTATTCCCGACGCAGGCGGGCCATGGCTTCGCGGTCGTCGTCTTCGGCAGCATCCGCCATTTGCTTTTGAATGCGCTCCATTTTGGCCGCCAGAGCCTTGCTGGCCTTGGAGCCTTTCTTGGCGAGACCAGTGAGCTTCTTAGTCTCGAGATTTTCAATTTTTTCCTCATAGATTGCGAGTTGTTCCATGCGGTAATCGAATCTTGCTCGGTTGATGAGGCGTTCATCGGGATAGGGGAGGGCGAGGGTTACGAAAGAGTCCCAGAGTTGCTCGGCGCTCATGCGAGTAAGGGCGGGTCCGGGGAAGTGGTAGGGCTTCTCCACGGTGATTTCCTCGTCGGAAGCTTCTCGTCGGAATGCCTTTACGTTGTAGAGGACTCGAGCGAATTGCTTGAGGTCGTAATCAAGCCGGACCATGAGCTTTTCGAGGTGTCCGAGCAGTTCGGGGTTGGAGGGCTTTGTGTCGTCCTTGAGGTCGTCCACGGGTTCGAAGACTCCTACTCCGAAGACGCGTTTCCACATGCGGTTGGCGATGACCTTGGTGAAGCGAGGGTTGTCCGAAGAGGTCATCCACTTGGCATAGGCGTCAACTGCGTCTTCGCCCTCTGCGGGTTCTATGGCTTGTCCGAAGATGGGGCCGGCGGATACATGGTCCTTAGGCTTTGCGTCGTCGTACTGGTAGTCGTGAGGCAACTCGAGCTTGCGTTCGGTTCGGTCGGCTCCGTATCTGAGGGGCCTCATCATCTCGCTGGCGGCCCTGCGAAGTTGCTGGAACTCGCGGTTGCGGTTCAGCTTGGCCCTTTCCTCGCGAGACATGCCTCGTGTTTTGGAGTAGAAGACTTGCTGGAGTTCCCGCTGCTTGGGGTTGTTTACCCGGTCTCGAATGCCGTAGGTGTAGGCGGCCATTTTGTAGTACTCCATTTGGGTCCACTTGTCGAAGGGATGATTGTGGCACTGGGCGCAGACCATTTGCGTTCCGAGGAAGACTTGGGTGGTGTTGGACATGTTGTCCAGAGGCATGCCCGCGTCGCGCAGGTAATAGCCCACGGCGCCGTCCTCCCACGGATAACCTTCGGCGGTGATTAGGCGTTGGGCCATTTCGTCGAAAGGCAGGTTTTGGCGAATGGCGTCCTTGACCCAGTGGATGTAGGCTTCACCTGCCCCGACGTCGTTACCGCCGCGTTGGCGGGTCTGGAGGCGGAGGAGGTCGGCCCACCAGTTGAAGGTGGAGCTGTCGTGAGCGGGGGAATCGAGAAGGCGGTCGACGAGGTCGGGAAGCTTGGCGGAATCGTCGTTGTCCAGAAAGGCGAGGGTTTCCTCGAAGGTGGGGATGCGACCCGCAATGGTGAGATAGGCCCGGCGGACAAGGGTGGAGTCGTCGGCAACCGGGAGGGGGGTCACGTTTTGTTTGGAGTAAGCCTTGTCCAAGATAGCGTCAATGGCCTTGGCATCCTTCAGGACTGCCTTGAGTGGGCGAACCTCCTGGACTTCCTTGCGAACGATGTCTTCGGGCGCTTCAAAGGAATTACCGAATGCGACGCACGCCGCAAGGAGACTTGTTGCCGCAATAGCGAGTGAGTGAAAATTATTCCCCTTCATGCTTTGTTGGAGTGGTTAAAACTAGCCTAACATTTTGCCCCACAAGCTTGCGTTAAGCAAGCATTGTTGTTTGGCCTGTCGACTAACTTTTGCGAGGGTCAGAATGGCTGTAGGTCACTCAAAAGCCATAGTTGAATGACAGGATGAAGTTGCGTCCACTGCCATTTAGGCCTGAACCGTGGACGCGGTAGTCTTTGTCGCCGAGGTTTTCGGCGGCCAAAGAGATGGAGGAGTTTTCGCCAATTGATCTTCCTCCACGGATACCAAAAAGAAAATAACCCGGAGTGCCGTCTTCGGGGATGCGGGAGTTGTCGGTTTCGTCCTTCAGCGAAAGGTCGTCCGCCTTGCCGACGGCAAGAATAGACAATTCGCCCCACCAAGGAGATGCGGGAGGAGCGTAGCGGGTAGTCATCACTGCTTGAATTGGCATCAGACGCGTGGTGGCACGGTCTACCGGCAAGTAATTCCTTCCATCAATCGAGACTGTGCCCGTATCGTTCTGGTCCAAGAGCTGCTCGACCTCGCCCTCCATCCAAGAAAGACTCAGGCTGGAGCTCCAGGAATTAGTCCAATCGTAGCCCAAGCCGATCTCGATTCCCTGGATGAATCCGTCCCCATTGGCCTTAAGCACGTCGGATTTACCTGACTCAATCGGGGAGCGCACAATCATATCCTCGATCCAGGTGCGATAAGCGGAAGCCGTGAACCTCCAATCCCCGGTCTTTCTCCTGAAACCGATCTCCAATTGAAGAAAGGTTTCTGAGTCCAGCGAGGTGTTGGGCCGTTCCACGGCGCTTGTTTCATCCGTTGAGGTTAGGTCGTATAAGCTTGGCGGACGAAACCCTTGCGACAATCCTCCGAAAAGGAAGCTCCCCTCTGAAATTTCCTTGCTGATTCTCAGAGACCCAATCAACTCATCGTATTTCTTTTTCTCGGGGCTTTGCACCGTGGAGGAATCAGTGTTCTTGAGGTAGTAGCGGTCGAGTTCAGCTTGGACAGAGGAAAACCGTATGCCAGGTTCTAGTACCCAACCGGAAGCCGTTTCGTGGGTGTCTTTTAAATAAATGGCGTAGCGATGGTACTTGGCATCCGCGGCCAAAGGACCCTGGGCGTATTGCCGAGTAATCCCTGAGGAGTTGTTGAAGTCTGAACCGAAGGACGACATGTCTTCGACGTGATAATCAATGCCATAGGCCAATCTGCCGCCCCATGGATCGTCGGTTTCAAAACGTGAGGAAAACCCGACGTCATCCAAATCAAACCCCTGCTTGTCGTCGATGAGGTGATCGCCTGTCTTGTTTCTTCTACGGTCTCTTGCTTGGCCATGTTTGTGCAGGCTCAGATTCAGCAATCCAGAATCTGCCCACCCTCCGGCGTCTTCCCATGCAAGTTTGGTGTAGAAAAGGTTTCGTTCTTGATCAAGGCGTCGCCATATTTCCTTGCCTTTCGAAAGACCTTTCCAGTCCAGTCCGTCGACCGTTTTGTGAGTGCGGGGAACGTCATCCATGAAGACCCGCTGAAAACCAAAAGCCAAGCTTGAGTTCTGGCCTAGTTTTCTGGCCAACCGAAAAGCACTGCCTCGAGAATCATAACCTGTGTTTTTCTGAGTTCCGACCTCTCGCCCACCTTTCAGGTCGCCAAAGCTTCTCTCTGCATGGGAAAGCTCGGCAAACCAATCATTACTTGAAACCTCACCCGATATACTTCCCGTCCACGAGGATTCCGCTGAGGAGAGGCGTGCGAAAGCTTCACCATGGGCCTGAAAGCCGTCAGTGGTGAAATAAGGTCTGTCGGATATTGCATTGACCACACCTCCTATCGCATCGGCGCCATAAGTGATGCCATTCGGTCCGCGAACCAATTCAATGCGATCGGAACCTAACATTTCCACTGTGCTCCAGTACTGGTTGGGTCCAGATCGCATTGCGGAATGGTTGAGGCGAATACCGTCAACCAAGAGAACGTTGTGGTAACCCGTTAAGCCTCTTATGTAGGGAGAGGATTGCCCCAAGGCCGTTTTCTGGACGAGAACCGAAGGCAATCTCGTCAGTGCCTCGGGCATCGACCTTGCTGTGAACCGCTTTTCTTCAACGCCTAACCTTTCCGTTGACCAAGGCGAGCTTGCCAATGGCTCTTCAAAGCCTCCTCGGGCAGTTACAACCATTGGTGCCAAAACTTCAGTTTTATCCGTTTCAGCTTGTGAGAAATTGGTTGTGCATAGACTGTATATCGAGACCCCA
>CAZNWO010000010.1:0-42794 GCA_964576585.1 uncultured Puniceicoccaceae bacterium
GAGTTCACGCGCGTACGCGGCACGGGACTCGTGCATCTCGCGCAGCTCCCAAAGCTTGCAGTCCTAAGCCTAAACCCCAACCGAAACACCGCTGACAAGACGCAAATCGATCTCTCTCCCTTAGCCAAAGGTTTTGCAACCCTTAGGGCTTTAAAGGTGGGCGGCAACAACCTCACCGACACTCACCTTGCATCAGTCGGTAGGCTCAAGAACTTGCAGATTCTCACCTTCCGCACCCTTGGCTTCACTAAATTCACCGATGCGGGCTTAGCTCCACTTGGACATCTGGTCAACCTTCAGGAACTCCGCATCAATGGAAGCACCAAAGTTTCCGATGCAGGCGTTCTCCATTTGGCTGACTTGCAAAAACTTCAAAAACTAGACCTCGGGCGCACCAGTATTAGTTCAGCCTGCGCGACCACCCTTGGAAAATTGCCCACCCTCAAGGAACTGGAGGTAGTCGGCTCGAAATTCGGCCCGGACGGGATACAGGCTTTAAGAAAGCTAAACCCAAAGGTAAGAGTAACCCTGCACCGCCCCTTGAACTAGAGCGTGGCCGCCAGTTTCTCGGCCTCTATCTTATCAGCGTCAATTTGTGTTTTCAGGGAATCGACTGACTCGAACTTTCGTTCGGGTCGGATAAACTTGAGCAGATCGACAGAGACAGGAACACCTGGAGAAATGGAAGAAAGGTCTCCCTCCCCCAAAAGATGAACTTCCAGCAGAGGTTCGCTCGGACTTTTAATAACCGTAGGACGAAGTCCGTAGTTGGAGACACCATAGAAAAGTTCTCTCTTCTCAGGAAAAGCAACCTGAACCAAGTAAACCCCGTACGCAGGTCGAGCCTGTGGATTCCATGACAAGTTCAGAGTGGGGAACCCGATCTCTCCCCCCAACTTTCTGCCTTCGACAACACTCCCTGAAATGCGATAGCTTCTTCCAAGCATAGAGTTCACAGCCTCGATTCGTCCCTCTAACAATGAATTCCGAATACGGGAACTGCTTACAGGAGAACCGTCGAAAACGGAGGCTGCTGCAACCTTTACCTGAAGTCCTAGAGAATTTGCTAGATGCTTCAAGGAACAAGAGTCACCTTGTCGATCATGACCAAATCGAAAATTCTCTCCAACGCAAATGCCGACCAAAGAAGGAACCAAGTCTTTCAATCTTGCTGGAAAATCATCGGCTTTTACTTTTGCCAAGCTGTCGTCAAAGGGTTGCATCACGATCCAATCTTGCCCCAACTCAAGAAGATGGGTCGCTTTCCTCTCGGAATCCATTATCAGCATGGGCTGATCAGCGTGACGGAGAAAGCCTGAAGGATGTTCGGGAAAAGTGAGAACAGCAGAAATAGAATCTTTATCGGCAGAGGACTCTCTTGACAGATTCAGCACAGATTGGTGTCCCACATGCACTCCGTCAAACATGCCAATCGAAAGCCATATCAGGCGACTTTCAAGCTCCCCCAACTCGGTCAGGGAATCGAGAATCCGTGAACAGTTCACAAGACGTGAGAGGGAACTGCCTGACGAACGGGAACAAGAAGATTGGAGAATTCTGCAAGAGGGGTCTTCTCGATAGATTCGAGAGTTGAAGCCTCGGTTACGTCAAAGCGATCTATTTTAGTACGCCGAAGGTCATTGAGATGGGCGCCACATCCTATTTCCGTGCCAATATCATGAGCAAGCGTCCTCACGTAAGTGCCCTTGCTGCAGGACATTGTGAACTTCGCCTCAGGAGGATTCCACGCAAGAAGCTTGAGGGTGCTGATACGAATAAAACGAGGTTCGCGTTCCACGGTTTTTCCCTTGCGAGCCAACTTATAAAGAGGAACGCCAGCCACCTTCTTCGCCGAAAACATGGGAGGAGTCTGGTATTGATCGCCTAGAAAACCTTTCATCGAATCCACGAGATGTTGTTCGTCGAGAGCCTCGGGCAGAGGCGTTTCCTTGACCACTTCACCATCGGCATCGTGACTATCCGTCTCGACGCCGAAGCAAATGGTTCCCTCATAGGATTTGTCCAAACTGATCAAGAACTGGGAAACCTTGGTTGCCTTGCCGACAAGCATGATTAGCAAACCAGTTGCCATAGGATCCAGAGTTCCTGCATGACCAATGCGTTTCATCTTCAGTTTTCGACGCAACCGATCCACCACATCGTGCGAGGTGATTCCTTGGGGTTTATCCACCAATAGGATTCCCTCAAAGTCTGAGTTCCCCGGATTCATTCTCCCCATTCCCCCGAATCAGCTTTCTCAAGATGATCCCCTATAGACTCAACCAGTTCGGGCAAAAAGTCTTCCAGTGCTCGCGAAAGGTTAAATCCCGCCGCACAGGCATGGCCGCCACCAGAAAACCGCGAGGCCAGCTTGTCCACACGAAATCTGCTTTCCTTTGCTCTCAGACTACCCTTGAGCTGACCGTTTCGTTCCTCCAGAAGGCAACCGAGATCAACTCCCTCTATGGAACGGGCGTAGTCAACGAAGTTCTCTGAATCTTCCGATTTAGTTGCCGTCTCCTCGTAAAAACTCTCGTTCAAGAACCCGATGCAAACTCGATTGTCATGTTCCATGCGGAAGGTGGAGAGAAATCGCTGGAGCAATTGCACACGGCCGGGTTTCTCTCGTTCGTATAGCTCGTGGGCTGCTCGGGACGGGCGGGCCCCAAGCTCGCAAAGCTTTTGGCAAATCCTGAAAACGCCGGCAGTTGTTCCGGAATAACAGAACTGCCCGGTGTCGGTTGCAATTCCCAAGTAAAGGGCTTCGGCAGCAACTGAATCGATTGAGAATTCGTTGTCCAAAAAAAGACCGGCTAGAATTTCTCCCGTAGCGCAAGCCTCGGACAGCACGATGTTCGTCTCCCCATAGAGGGTATTGGAGACATGATGATCAATATTCAAAAAGATTTGAGGGAAACGTTCACGAACCAAACCGCCTATCCTTCCGTGATCCGCACAATCTACGGTTACAGCTGTCATCTCCCCTTCCGGCAAATCTCCGGGCAGGTAGAATGGCGTGTCACCAAGGAAATTCTTCAGGGTTCTTGGCACGGGATCTTCGTTAACGGCAAAGCTTTCAATGCCTTGAGCCTTTAAGATTCTAACTAGGGCAACTTGCGAGCCGATGCAGTCCCCATCAGGCCTTCGATGCCCAAGGACAGCGACTTTACGACCACGAAGCAAGGCGGTTTGACGAGCGAAGCTTTCGGACTCAACGGGAAAGAAAGCTCTCGTCATGATTCAGAATTACCAGAAAGGAGTTGAGACTTCATGCAAAAGGAGAACTTAAATACCAAAAAGAATTGGCAGTGGAAAGAGGGAAAGGGCAGGAATTGCCAAAACTCAATCGTCGATCAGCCAGAGGAATCCTTCCTCGTCAAATCGGGCATTGAGGTTTGTTGAAATCCATTCGCCCGAAATTCCGCAAAATTCGAGGTTGCCATCCTCCCCCACGGGCAGCGCCTCATTGGATTCACTCGAAACAAGACGAGATTCAAGCCCGGCCAAGACTCGCCCGACGGAACCATCCGCCGACCCTCTCTGCTCATCAGGATTTGATCGGTTGGGAGGATCCGGCAGGTTCATTGCCACGACTCCCAGGCCATTAACGGCAAGTCCGGAAAAGGTCAGCGCCTCATTTTGTTCAGGAATGTTGGGCAAGCCTAGTACAACTGAATCGTCATCATCAATAGCAACGGAAAGATTTCCCAGCAAGGGAGCCCATAGACACCAAGTCTGGTCCCATGGAGAATCCATTGATCCCTCTAGTCTGATGCGAAAGGAAGATTCGTTCCACAAACAGGTTTCCATTAGTCGAAAGACGTTTGCGAACAGATCGGGAGAAGGCCATTTTGCTTCTCCAGTCTTGACCTCCTGTCCCGAAAGGGCCTTTGAGGCAATCCTTAGGCACTCGTCCAAAACGGAAGAATCTTCGGAACCATTTTCGAGTTTTTCGGAAAGCTGTCCAGCCCTGTCGTAGAAATCCTGCCTGCTAAGTGACACCCCAGACCCATCCGTAAAGAATCTTGCAGAAGGATCGCGCAAAAAGGACTGCTTGACCACCTTTTCAAGAGGACGCCTCAACTCATTCCTTTCGGCAAAAGCCTCCCTAGCCAAGCAAAACATCGAACGGCGGACACGATCGACGGAAACTTCTTTCACGGGAATGGGCTCGCCGACGTGAAGACGAACAGGATAAGGAATTCGGCGAGGCCACTTCCGAAAGAACTTGCCATCGGAAAAGCTGAATATTGATCCCCACACGCCATCAAGATAAGCGGGCACGACGGGGGCTTTCCCTCTTCGAGAAATCAGCTCGAATCCTTTCTTGAAACCAAGCAATGGTCCCAACCTTGAAATCCCTCCCTCGGGAAAGATGCAAATGGCATCCCCTGAACGCAGTCGATCGGAGGACTTCACGATAGCATCCTTAGCTCGACTAGGTGAAACGGGAATTGCAGAGGTGAGGCGGAAAACAAAACGAACCACCCGGCTTTCGGCAAGACCGGAGAAGGCGATGAATTGAAGGTAGCGCGGCAAACTCACTCCAATCATCACCGGGTCGGCATAAGAGACGTGATTGCAAAGAATCAAAGCTCCTCCTTTTTTCGGAAGGTTTTCCACGCCCGTGACATCCAATCGGTAGAAAATCCTGGTTAAGGCTCTTGCCGCTATCCTAAAAATTTCCTCAGGCAACAAACACCAAACGATAGCGGCGATTAAGAATGCTGGAACAGTCATCGCCCAAAGTTCCTCAATCGGACTAAAGTTCAGTTCACCAGACAAAAAGGCATGAATTCCAATAAATGCAATGCTCAGCAAATTAGTGAGCAGGTTGGAAGCAGCCACTACGCGACCACGCCTCTCTTCACCCGCCCGATCTTGAAGAAAGGCATTGAGGGGAACGAAGAAAAATGCGCCGCCAACACCAAGCAGCACGCAACAGACGTTGAAACTCACGCCCATAGGATCGGAGAGAGTCAGGCAGACCAAGGTCACCGGCATAGCCAATGCGCCAAAGGGAACGATGCCGAGCTCTACTCTCCCCCTACCCACATAGGCGGAAATCATGCTACCCAGCATAATGCCTACTCCCAAGAGCCCGAACCAAAAACCAAAACGTTCCGCATCTCCAACTATTGAAGCCCACTTGACCAGAACCAGAAAGAAGAAGCCGCCAAAGGCCCAAAACCAAGCATCTCCGAGAGCCGCCAAAAACAAAGATCTGGAAGATTGCAATTCACGCAAGGCACCGAAATGGCTCCAAAGGATGGGCACTTCGAATCGCTTGCTACTTTTGGGCTCGGTATAAGGTGTCGGCTTGAAGATGAGCCAAGAAAAGAACGCCAATCCCGCCACCCCAAAAACCACAAATTGTCCGGCATCCCAAGGAGTACTGCTCGAGAAGTACGTTGCACCCGAACCGATCATGCTTCCGTTGGCATCAGGTGCTGCAGTGAGAGAGCCAAAGGCCAAAGCTCCGACGTAAATTCCACCGAGGATTCCAACCATAGTGAGCATTTCCATCCAGCCGACGGCCATACCAAGCTTCTCCGAGCCTACCAATTCCTTGAGGATGCCCTTTTTCCCCGGCGACAACATTGCCGATTGAGTGGCCAGAAAAAAGAAGCCCAGCAAAGCCAAGTTCAACGACTGAACTCCTAGACCGACACCGATCACGAGCAAACCAGCCACTTGAGCAAGAAGAGCCAGACTGATGACCGACCTCTTTGAATATCGATCCGACAACCATCCGGCCAAGGGGCCAAGAAGGACGAACGGAACAATTAGCATCAAGCCCAGTTGCTGATTGACTCGATCCTTGGCGACTTCGCCGAACAAAGCTCCCGCCATCAGGAGCAGCATCGACTTTACTGCATTGTCGTTAAAGGCTCCGATTGTCTGGGCAATCAGCAGCCAAACCACGTCCCGAAAGCTTTTGCGTGAATCGTTCACGCCAGAAGAGATTGGAAGGATTGGCCTCCTATGCAATCATTGTCGGCGTTGAGAAGGTCGAGCCCGTCTTGAACGGCAACTTCGAACCTTCCGGTAAGTTCGCCCACCTGCCCACGACTTTTCTCTCGAGCTGATTCAGCCGCAAGGTCGATCGGTTCTCCGAAACGAACTAAAGCCCTGCGTTCCGCGTAAGGAGGAAGAATTTCGGATCGGAAGTCCTCGAGTACTTTCTGTATCGTTTCCCCCATGCGATCAAGAGTCGGATGAGACTCAAGATAGGTGCCCGGATAAGTCAACAGGCGATAGGCGAGCATGGCTTCTGCCGCAAGGGTTCGAGCCTTGAAGTCGACCAAGGTGGGCTTGTCCGCAATCCTGAGGGCATGAATCCTCCGGCGAATCTTTCGGATCCGATCAACCAAGTCGTCCCCCTCCTTGGAAACCAGTTCCAGTTCGGATTCAAGCTTGCCGATCAAGGTTGCAGCAACGCCTCTAAGCTCTCCCGCCAAATCGTCCCCGACGTCATGGTCCAACGGCTTGGCCAAGGCGCTCATCACCTTTTTCAACGCAAGCCAGCCAAGTCGCTTGACCTCGAAAACGTGATCGACGGTGTCGACGTATTCTTCTTCCACCTCGGAAGCCAAAGTTCTAAACAAGTCCACGACCTTGCCCGATGAATCGGAAACATGAGTCACCTTAAGGCTGACGGGAATCGCAAGAATCGGATGATCGCCACCCAAGTCTTTCTGCGCCTTCATGCCAAGGAAAGCAGGACCGTCGAGAAAGGGGGTCACCTTGTCGTTGGTCAGGTAGACGTTGCCCTCGGGAAAAATGATCAGTCCACGCTCACCTTCCTTTAGGATGCGAAGAGCCTCCTTCATGGACTTGCGGTCGCTTCCCTCTCGATCCACCGAAAAGCAGCCCGCACGCTGCATGCACCAAGCGTTAAGCTTGCTTTGCAGGAAAATATCGTAAGCCGCCATGAAGGATACGGGCATCGAAAGCTGCATGAAAGCCTCGATCATGATTGGCGGATCGCTATGGGTCGGATGATTGGGGAGGAAGAGAAGACGGTTGCCTGCTCGTTTTCGCGCCTCGTCGATTACCTCCGGGTTCACGACGACGACTTCCTTTATAAGATGCGTTCGACATCCCAAATAAAATCTTCGGTTAAACCATCGAAGAAAAGCTTCAATACACCGATTGGGTTTCGGCTCGAAAAAACGGTATGACTTGTCGGAAAAATCAAGCATGAAGGTGATCTATCCTTTCCGCATGAACAAAGTTAGACAACGTCAAACTGCGAACTTGAAACTTTTCAAGCTAACCCCAAAACTACGACACCAATGAAAAACATATTAAACCTATCTCTGGCTTTTCTTCTCGTTAACGCCGTCAATTGGCTTCAAGCCGCCGGTCCTAAACGCCCAAACGTGCTCTTCATATTCACTGACGATCATGCCTACCAAGCCATTTCCGCCTACGGTTCGAACAGGAATCGTACACCGAACATAGACCGCATTGCCAAAGAAGGCATGATTTTTCATCGAGCCTTTGTCACCAATTCAATCTGCGCTCCCAGCCGAGCCGTAATTCTAACCGGCAAGCACAGTCACCTTAACGGCCAGTTGACAAATGGCATGCGATTCGACGGAGGCCAGCAAACCTTCCCGAAATTGTTGCAAAAAAGCGGTTACCAAACCGCGATGATCGGGAAATGGCACCTTAAGAGCGATCCTACCGGCTTCGACTTCTGGCAGGTGCTACAAGGACAGGGGCCCTACTACAACCCGCCGATGAAAACTCCAGAAGGCGTTAAGAAAATAACGGGGTATACTACCGACGTCATAACCGACGTCACCTTGGAATGGCTCAAGAATGGACGCGAGAAGGACAAGCCGTTCTTCGTGATGTCTCAACACAAGGCGCCCCATCGCAATTGGCAACCAGGCCCCAAGTACCTGACCAAGTACGACGACATTGAAATCACCGAACCAGAAACCCTACGCGACGACTACAAGACTCGTTCGGCAGCCGCTTCCAGCCAAGCCATGACTATCGACCGACACCTCAGCGGAAACGACCTCAAGTTGCGGACTCCGGGAAACCTCACGCCGGAACAAAAGGCCAAGTGGGATGCGGCCTACGGACCCAAGAACAAGGCATTCAACGAGGCAAAGCTGCAAGGCGAAGAACTTTTCAAGTGGAAATACCAGCGCTACGTGAAGGATTACCTGCGCTGCATCGACTCGGTGGATGAGAACATCGGCCGCTTGCTGGAATACTTGGATAAATCCGGATTGGCCGAGAACACCATCGTGATGTACTCATCCGATCAAGGTTGGTATCTGGGTGAGCATGGTTGGTACGACAAGCGCTGGATGTACGAGGAATCCTTTCGCACTCCCCTCATCGTACGCTGGCCAGGTGTGGTAAAGGCAGGCTCCAAGAACCACGACCTCGTACAAAATCTCGACTACGCCCAGACTTTTCTCGATTTCTGTGGGGTCAAGTCGCCCAAGGACATGCAAGGTGCGTCGATCGAACCCATTCTTCGCGGCAATAAGCCCGACGACTGGCGCAAATCTCTTTACTACCACTACTACGAATTCCCCGGAGCACACAGCGTGCGACGGCATTACGGTGTGCGCACGACGACGCACAAGCTAATTTACTTCTACAATCTGGACGCTTGGGAAATGTACGACCTAGAGAATGACCCCAACGAGCTCAACAACGTCTATGGACAAGCCAAGTTCGCCAACCTAACCAAGGAGCTCCAAACCGAACTGAACCGCCTTCGCACGCTATACAAGGTTCCCGAGGACACTCGCCCAGTCGGAAGATCCAAACGACCTAGACCAAAGAAGAAGTAGAAGGCGTTCGATTCAACTGCTGCAGGCATCTATGGCACTAGCTAGGGCAAAGTCCTTTTCCGTCACCTTACCACCAACGTCATGGGTGTTGATGGAAATATCGACTTGATTGTAACAATTGAAGATTTCCGGGTGATGATCCAGTTGCTCGGCCTCGAAGGAAACACGCACGAGGAATGACATCGCATCCCGGAAGGTAGTGAAACGGAAGGATTTCCTGATGAAATTCTGCTCGAACCTCCAGTCGTTAAGGTCTGTTAGCTTGGACTCAATTTCGTGCTCGGAAAGAGGATTGCTCATGAATGGGAATCTGGAAAAGGCTTTCCTCGTTGTCAACCAAGCGATTAGAAGTTGTTATTGAAACCCTAACTTCAATGCCTGTCACCAAATCGAGTTTCTCTGAAAGTGCGCCAAGGCACGTAGCCATCATTATGGATGGGAACGGAAGATGGGCACGAAGCAGAGGAAAACCTAGGTTGTACGGGCACCACAAGGGAGTCGAAAACGTTCGTTGCGTCGTCGACACCGCCAAGGAAATGGGAATCCCTTACTTGACCTTGTACGCTTTTAGCGTTGAAAACCAAAATCGACCTCCCGATGAAATCACGGGGTTAATGAGGTTACTTCGCGAATTCCTTAAAAAAGAGATTCGAAACATGGTTCGAGACGGCGTAAGACTTAGAACTATAGGGGATTTGTCCGGACTACCAGAATATGCCCGTGAGATTGTGGCACAAGCAATGGAGGAGACCAAAGCAAACAGTTCATGGAACCTAACCCTTGCTCTAAACTACGGGAGCAGGCAGGAAACTATGGCTGCCGTCAGGAAATGCGCAGAAATGACGATCGCCGGTGAGACTAGTCTCGAGGATCTCGATTGGGAAGTCTTCTCAAATTGCTTGTACACTCGTGAACTGCCGGATCCCGACCTGATAATTCGCACCTCCGGCGAGCATCGCCTGAGCAATTTTCTTCTTCTGCAAGGAGCCTACGCCGAAATACACGTGACCTCTGAATCTTGGCCCGAATTTGGGCGCAACGAATTCATGTTGGCAATTGAAGAGTACGGGCAACGCGAACGGCGCTTCGGTAGAACAGGAGATCAATTGAAGCAAAACATCGAGACTGCCTCGACAACAAGTATCCGATGACTCTGAGAATCATTTCAACCGTTTTCCTCTGGTCTCTCGTCATCGGAGGCGTCGTGACGTTTGAGAGCGAAGGAGCCGTCTGGCTCCTAACTATGGCCTCTCTCTTAACGCAGTTTGAGATTTACACCCTACTCGGACGACTGGGCTTTGCCGCCAACCGGTTGTCGGGGTTAGTAACAGGGGGGATCCTCATCCCGATGAGCTACTACCAGGAGGGTTCCGGAATGGACGTCCTAGCAATCGGGGCACTCATAATGGCTGCCGCCTCAGTCCTTTTCCCCCAAGCCCAGAGAGGAATGTACGTCAAGCGCCTGCTGCCAACGTTCTTCGGTCTGCTGTACGTGCCGTTTCTTCTGCACTATTTCGTCAGAATCCTGCAAATCGGTGGAGATCCCCCGGAAGGTGCCGCCATGGGCTTTGGGCTTTTCTTCTGCATATGGATTCTGGCGGTAGCCAAGTTTAGTGACGTTGGAGCATTGTTGGTAGGAAAGTTGATTGGTCGCACGAAGATGGCGCCTTCCATAAGTCCCGGAAAAACAATCGAAGGCCTTTTGGGGGGCATCGCTGTCTCCGCCGCAATCGGGATTCTGTTGCCATGGATCCTGCAAACCTACCGCCCAGGCTGGATTCCCTTCGAAGTTCTCGACCTGAGTCCCGAAACTGCATCCATCCTTGCCTTGCCCATTGCCATAACTGCAGTCATCGGCGACTTGCTGGCCTCGGTTCTAAAGCGCTTGGCCAACGTAAAGGATTCCGGCGGGATCATTCCCGGAATTGGCGGCATGCTAGATCTTACCGACAGTCTAATCCTCGCCGTGCCTACGGGCTACTTCTTGCTGTTCTTCCTGAAATCGTGAGCGAACCCCAAAAGGTGGTCCTTCTCGGCGCCACGGGATCTATCGGCACGAGCGTTCTGAAGGTCATCCGAGCCCATGGGGACAAGCTGCAGTTGCTTGCCGCCTCCGCAAACTCGAACAGTGAAAAGCTGATGGCAATCGCCGAAGAATTCGGGATTACAGATTTATGCCTGTCACTATCTGCTAAATCGACCCAAACCTACCCTGACAAGATGAACGTCAGAACCGGGTCCAATGGTCTGGAGGAGCTTTCGGCCTTGCCGGAGGCAGATACAGTTGTCGTTGCCATAGTGGGCTCGACTGCTCTCCAGCCGACGTTGGCAGCAATCAGGGCAGGCAAGAAAGTTGTCTTGGCCAATAAGGAATGCCTTGTGCTCGGTGGAAAATTCGTCATGGAGGCCCTCTCCAGATCAAAATCAACCTTGATTCCAGCAGACAGTGAGCACAATGCAGTGTTCCAGTGCTTGGAAGGTGCAGCCGAGAAAGAATTCTCAAGAATCATCCTGACGGCTTCCGGAGGACCTTTCCGGGACATGACTTCGAAGGAAATGGAGCAGGTCACTCCTGAACGAGCCCTCAGACACCCGAACTGGTCAATGGGACCGAAAATCACCGTTGATTCCGCCACCATGGCAAATAAGGGACTGGAGCTGATCGAAGCAAAATGGCTTTTCGACGCTCCCCCCGAAAAGCTTGAGGTCGTCGTACACCGGGAGAGCATCGTTCACTCTCTGGTACGATTCAAGGACGGTTGCATCTTGGCTCAGCTTTCGCCACCCTCCATGACCTTTGCCCTTCAGCATGCACTACTGTACCCCAATAGGTCGAACGGTGTGGAAGAATCGTTGGATTTCTCTAAACCACTTGACCTCTCATTTGAGCCACCGGACTTCAGCAAATTTGCCTGCCTCAGGTTGGCTCGAGAGGCCCTTCGAGCAGGAGGTGCAGCTCCCGCAATCTTCAATGCCGCCAACGAGACGGCGGTGGAAGCTTTTCTTAGGAAACGAATTGGCTTTCTTCAAATAGGCTGCATCATAGAGGATGTTTTAAATAAAATGGAAATCCACGAGCCTGACTCCCTTGGAGACGTACTTGCAGCCGATGAGGAAGCTCGTAGCATCTCCGAAGAATTGATTAATTCCCTTTAGGCTACGCTTGCCTTACGCACTATGACCGTCCTTTTGGATATAGCCTTTATCTTCGTCGCCCTGCTGGCATTAGGTATAACGATCTTCGTCCACGAACTCGGTCATTTCCTTGCAGCCAAAAGAAGGGGCTTGGTCATCAGGAGCTTCTCCATTGGGTTCGGTCCAAAACTATTCGGTTGGGAGAAGGACGGAATAGAATACAGGCTATCCGCGATACCCTTCGGGGGATACGTTGCCCTCCCGCAACTGGCTGATATGGGACGACTCGAAGGTGGAGAAAACAAAACGAGCAAGACTTCGGAGCCTAACGATCACGACGACGATCACGACGACGATGAAGACGAAGAGAACGAGGATGAGGAAGAAAACAAAGAGCAAGAGCAGGAACTTCCAAAAATCAGCTATTCGGACAAGATGATCGTCGCGGTTATGGGAGCCGTGTTCAACATTCTCTTCGCATTTCTACTATCGTGCATTCTTTGGTTCTTCGGCTATGATGTCCGAGCTTCCCAACTAACGACCGAGATTGGCTACGTTGCAAACGAAGTCGAGAGATGGAACCCACTCATAGAGGAAGGTGAAACCGTTCCAGGACCCGCCAAACTTGCGGGATTCAAGCCAGGAGACAAAATCCTTAAAGTCGACGATTCCTCCGTCGAGGACTTCATGGACGTCCAAAATCACATCGTGACAGGAAAGAGGAAAACCGAAGAAGGACATCGCAAGGTGACCCTCTTGATCGAGAGAGAAGGGAAAGAAATCTCCTTAAACGCACGCCCTGAAGTGGTCAGCAATGAGGAAATTCGAATCATTGGCATAGGTCCTAGAGAAACCTTCTTCGTGGGAGAGTTGACTCCAGGAATGCCCGGCAAGGAAGCAGAGCTGAAAACCGGGGACCAACCATGGGCAATCGATGGAAATAGAATCTTATCATTCGGATTCCTCATCGATTACCTCGAAGGTCTTGAAAACAACAAGAGCGTAGCCCTGACCGTTTTGAAGGGAGGGGAAAACGGCCCTGAAAAAACCTATTCCATAACTCCCGTGGAAAAGAAAATCGAACAGGGTGGAGAACTTGTTACCAGAAGATTAATCGGCTTTCGCCCAGTACACAAAATCATAACCACCTATCCGAATCCAATCACACTTGTCGCTAAGAGAGTCAAAGACATGTACTTGACCCTTTCGGGGCTGATCAGCCCGAAGTCGGACGTAAAGTTGCGCAACATGAGTGGCCCGGTCGGCATTGTAAATCACCTGAGTCTATTTGCAAAGATCGGCTTCAAGAAGCTCCTCTGGTTCGTGGTTTTCGTCAACGTCAACCTTGCGATCCTTAACTTATTGCCCATTCCCGTACTGGATGGCGGACACATGGTTTTCGCCACAATCGAAAAACTAAGAGGACAACCTCTTCCGATCGCCTTTCTGGAAAGAGCCCAGATTCTATTCGTTGCATTGATTTTTTCCTTCATGCTCTACGTCACTTTCTTCGACGTGCGCAGAATCTTCCCATTCTGACTAAAGCCGGGCAATGCCCCTGACTTATTGCTCCTCTAGATTCCGAACGGTTCGCAATCCCACGCGCGAGGTCATGATCGGCCCGATTGGCGTTGGCGGGGAAAATCCGATTCGCATTCAATCCATGACGATCACGGATACCATGGACATAGACGCGACTGCCGAACAGACGATCGAGTTGGCCGAAGCGGGGTGTGAAATCGTGAGGATAACTGCTCCAAACAAGAGAGCTGCGGAAGCGTTGGGATCCATATCCAAAAAAGTCAGGCAGGCAGGAACCCAAGTCCCCCTCGTGGCAGACATTCACTTCATGCCCGAGGCTGCCATGGAGGCTGCGAAGCATGTGGAGAAAGTAAGGGTCAATCCGGGAAATTACGCCGACAGAAAGAAGTTCTCAGTCAGGGAATACACCGACCAAGAGTACAATAAAGAACTTGAGCGGCTTCACGATTCCTTCTCGCCACTGGTTCTAAGATGCAAGGAATTGGGTCGTTCCATGAGGATAGGAACGAATCATGGCTCGCTCTCGGACAGGATTCTAAACCGATACGGAGACACACCACGAGGAATGGTGGAATCTGCTTTGGAATTTGTTCGAATTGCCGAGGACCATGGTTATCGAGATATAATTCTTTCGATGAAGGCAAGCAATCCCAAGGTCATGATTGAAGCCTACCGCCTAGTGGTTGCGATGATGAAGGAAGAGGGCATGCACTATCCTTTGCATCTAGGAGTAACTGAAGCGGGTGAAGGGGAAGATGCCCGCATCAAGAGTGCCGTCGGAATCGGATCCCTTCTTCTGGACGGCCTCGGCGACACCATTCGAGTCTCCCTGACGGAAGACCCGATTCACGAAATTCCCGTAGCAAAGGATCTGGCCGCGAAAGCAGCAGCCCTTTGGGAAAAAACAAGCGAAGCTCCAGTCATTGAAACGGACGAGGGACTCGATCCTTATGAATTCAACCGCAGAGCATCTCGCGAGATAAGCTTATCGAAAAATTGTCTGGTTGGCCCAAAGCAACCTCCTCGAGTCATAGCGAAGACGGAAAAACCAATCTCTAGGTTCAGAGAAATCGCTTCGGAACTGATCGGCATTCAGTCCAAGAACAAGGATGCCCAAATTGAAGGCCTATTGGTTCGTGCGAAAACCAACGAAGACATGGGACACCTAAACGATCTTCTTCCCTCTACTCATGGAGTCCTGCCCTTCGTCGTGGTCGAGGACCTGCGGGAGAAAGTTTCATACGATTCGATCCCGTTCCCTAGTGAAAACTCCTCTCGCATCGTTCTATTCCGTGAATTCGATTCTAGCCAAATCTCGCTCTTGAAAAAGTTTCTCTATCTTCATGAAGACTTGGGCCTGATACCGGCACTAGCAATCAACCCAATGGACCTAGATGGACCACTGGGAGACTTGCTCGAATCAAAAAAAAGCATTCCGTCAATCATTACGGCAAGTCGAGGAAATTCGTGGACACACCCAATCGCCACCTACAGGCTTTTGGCCGCAAACCTAAGGAAAAGAAACTTGGATTTCCCAATCTGGTTGAGATCTCGAGACGAAGACAGGATTCATCCCGACGAAGACCGGGATTCCTCAAGACTGCTCGATGCATCCATTTTCTCCGGAGCCCTGCTATGCGATGGGATCGGAGACCTTCTCTCCGTAGAGAACGCTCCTAGTCTTGAAAGATCACGCACACTTGCATACAACCTCCTTCAAGGAAGTCGCTCGAGGATTTGCAAGACAGAATTCGTAGCATGTCCTAGCTGTGGAAGGACCCAGTTCGACCTCCAGTCAACCACTCAACGCGTAAAGGAAAGCACGGGACATTTGAAAGGAGTTACGATTGCGGTTATGGGTTGCATAGTGAACGGACCAGGCGAGATGGCTGACGCTGATTTCGGCTATGTAGGAACTGCTCCGGGCAAGGTAGACCTCTATGTGGGAAAAGATAGAGCAAAATCCGCGATCCTTGAGGAAGATGCGGTGGATCGTCTCGTCGAACTGATAAAGGAAGAGGGCAAATGGATCGAACCCTAGAAGAATCTGAGCATCCGCTGGATCTTTCGTCACTGGATCTTCCCCTGCGAAACAGAATCCTTTCAGGAGTAAGCGCCGTTCTTTCTCAAGTGACTTATTTCAGAACGAATTTCGGAAAGGCAATCAGCCGATGGAAGAAAGACGGCACAAGGGTTACCGAGGCGGATGAAACGATCTCTCGAGAAATTTTTGCTAGGCTTGGAAGTGACTTTCCCGAGGACGACTTTTGTTCCGAGGAAAGCGAAAATGCAGAAACTGCAAGACCTATCTCATCGGAATTCGCTTGGTTACTTGACCCGGTTGACGGTACAAACAACTATGCAGTGGGCATTCCTGAATGTGGAATATCCCTAGGATTGCTACGACATGGCATTCCCGTTTACGGAATCATCTACGACAATGGTAGAGACTGCATTCTTCAAGGCGGCCCCGAGACAGGATCAGTTGAGGGCTCGACTCGCTTGTCAGTCGCTAAGGATATAGTGAATGAAAAACTAACCTTCTGCATGCATTTCCCCATCCCATCTGAAGCCCAAGAAAAATTCAGGCATGCGTTGGAAACTTGGCGGATAAGATGTCCGGGATCTGCCGCAGTTGGCTTGGCGAACGTGGCTGCGGGAAGGCTTGACGGCTGTATCGAGTACCGTTCGAAACCTTGGGACTGCGCCGCCGGCTATCCGATTTGTCAAGGGGCAGGAGGGGAATTCCTGTTCCTAGGTGAAGCATGCTTTCCAATGGAAAGCTTTTCCACTAGCATGCCGACGTTCCCGTTTCGGGTAGGATCGCGAAGATTCATCGAGGAAACAAGCAAGATACTGGGCTTCGAAACCTAGTGGACTTCAAAGCTTGACCGAGCAAAAGAGCCCTCTGGGGTGAGACACAGCAACTCGTGACGCCCGATGCCAACTTCTACCTTCCGCATCCCCTCCCCCACTAATTGACTGCCATTCAAAAACCATGTCAACCCATGGTTTAGACTGGCTCTGGGAACAACTTCCACGAACTCGTTTACCCTACGGAAAACGCTCCCCGTCTGCGGGGTAACAATCACTAGTTGAGAATCTTCATCAAAAAGGTTCAAGGGATGCCCTATCGTCCATGGAGTGAAATGAGGTGGAGCTTCCAGCTCTCGCACTTCAGGAAGGTCGAAGATGCGAGCCAATAGCGGTTCTGCCGCTCTTGAACCAACAAAAGCTGCATCACCCATTCCCGAAGTCCTTCCAACCCAAACGCCGATGGCAAACTTGCCGTTGTGCCCGACCGCCCATGCATCGCGCCTGCCCGAAGACGTACCCGTTTTTCGCATGAACCAAGGAGTAGCTTCGATCGACAGGTTTCTGAACTCTTGGGAAGGCAATTTGCGAGAAGACAATTCGTGAGATAGCCACAAACAAACCTGTTTCTCCAGAATTCGGCAATCGACCATGGGCTCGTCCAAGAAGAAGCGGACGTCCCGACGAACACCTCCGCGCCCCAAGGTCGCATAAGCATTGGCAAGGTCGATCAAGCGAGTCTCAACCGCTCCCAATACAAAGGCGAGGCCTCCTCTGCCCACGGGATCCGCTCTAAAGGAAATCCCGCATGCCTCGGCCAAGCCCGACGCCTTGCAAGCACCAACCTCTCGAGCAACACGGAGGGCAGGAAGGTTCAGAGAAAAACGCAAGGCATCACCCACATTTACCCGATCGGAAAAATTCCTGTTGAAGTTCTCGGGAGTCCATCCGGCAAGATTCACTGGACGATCAGGCAAGAGCGTATGGCCGTCCAAGCGCCTTTCAAGAGCTGCAGCAGCATAGATGAAAGGCTTGAGGGTGGAACCGGGAGATCGCCATGCAAGAGCCGCATTAACCTGTCCACCGTTTGGATTATCAAAATTGGATCCACCAACCATCGCGGACAGTCCTCCTGTCTCCAGTTCGATCATGACTACGGAAGCCTCGGATAAGACCGGGAGGGTTTTCAAATGTTCCTCGACCAAGGCTTCGACCGTAGACTGGATTTGTAGGTCCAAGAATGCTTTGCCGCCGGAATGTCGCCGACGGATGGCTTCAGCAACAAAGTGACGACTATTGCGAGCGGTCAATGGGTAGGATTTGACTCGAACAGGTTCAAGCTTGGCTCTTTGAGCCTCTTCTCGAGAAATCATTCCCTCCTCAAGCATCCTTTCGAGAACCTTTTCACGACGCACTGCGGCTCGGTCGGGAAAAAGGTCGGGACGCAACTTGGAGGGAGATTGAGGCAGTCCAGCCAGCAGGGCTGCCTCCGATAGTGAAAGTTCCTTGGCAGACTTGCCAAAATATCGAAGCGACGCGGTCTCCACCCCGGAAAGGTTCCCACCGTACGGAGCCAAATTCAAATATGCCTCAAGCACTTCGTTCTTGGACAGCTTTTCCGAAGTCCTCCATGCCCGAGAAGCCTCGATAATCTTCGACTTGAATGTGCGAGGCTGCGGATCGAGCATTCTGCATAGTTGCATATCCAAAGTACTGGCGCCTGAAACGACTTTCGCAGCAAAGAGATTCTGCATGACCGCCCTTCCCACGGAAATAGGATCCACGCCATGATGAGCATAAAACCGTTCGTCCTCTACGGCAATTGTCGCCTGCTTGAGCCGACGAGAAATGGAAGACAACTCAACAGGGATACGCCATTGTCCGTCCTTGCCGAGATTTCGGTTAACAACGGAACCATGACGATCCAACAAGACCGGGCTTTCCGGACATGCTTCAAGCTTGTCGAGGGGAAAAGGGTTGGTGGAAAGCAAACGAGAGAATGCAAAAATGAAAATCGGCAGGCTTACCGCTAGGGCAAGCAAAACATGCCTGAAGAGGCGTTTACGCAAAATGCCAACTGAGGGAAGCCTCATCTGGCAGCCACGCGTACCGATCCCATGCCTCCCAGCGAACGTAAGTTTTCATCGTACATGCAGGAAGCCTGAATAGGGGGAAGATGAAACATTCCACCAGCAATGGCTCTAAGAGCATATCGAAAGACTTCCGGCCTTTGCTTGGCTGTGGCAAAGAGGACTACGCGGTCGTCGAGAAACTCCGTCCTGTTGGCTCGTCCGACAGGTAGTTTGGCAAATCCCGCATGGGCCGAAACGGCGGAGGTCGAGAGTCTTGGATTCTCCACAGCAAAGCCACCTGGCAAACAATCCACTACTGCAATATTTTCCGTCTCACGGTCCGAAGCCTGAAGCTTGACCTCGACCCAAACCAAGTCACCGACTCCAACGGAAACGGATTCTTCTCTCGAACCATCCCAATCGCGAATGACTTCTCCCACAGAATTGGTCCAGCGTCGCTCAACCTTCAATCCATCATTAACGGGCTTTACCGAGTCCGGAAGCACAAGACCTTCGGTCTCGAGCGAAACATAAATTTTGCCAACACCTTTTGAATCGAGAAAAATTTTGCTTTTCCCTTTGAAAGAGCGTTCAAGAGGATCCTGCGACGTAAAGGAAGTGGTGAGTCCACCATCCAAGGTCAATTTGCCGGAAAAGTCGGCGGATTCGTTCTTGGTGTGGGATTGGAGCTTGCAAAGCGAGACGAAAGCAAGGCCATTCTCCAAGGTGCTACGCCAGCTTCCGTTTTTTCGAGCTCGCAGGATGCGATCCTTGAGTTTGACGACCCAAGGATGTTCAACGTCCAATTCCAAGAGTACGGATAGTAGCAACGCATGGGCTGCTACGGGCGAAGTAAGGCGACCGCCAAAGGTACGTTCGGAATCAAGCCCCAAGGTGTCCTCGGTAAGACACTTGCGCGCAAGGTCTGGTCGCCCGCTCGCCAACCAAGCACCCGCAAGGCGAGCCCGACCCGCAAGGTCTAGAGCATCTAGCTGATCGAGCAGAAAATGTTGGCGCGTGGTCTCGGGCTTGCCGAAGCTTGCCAACGCCTGACAGATGAAAGCCTGCTCGTTCAGGTTGTTTTCACCAGAACGCAAGGATTCGCGCAAATAGCCGGCTAAGCCGTGGGTAAATCGCTCTTCGATGGCATGGCCTGCCGTCTTCGCCTCAACCAAAAAGCTCGCGGCATAACAAGTACCCCAAAGGTTAGGGTCACGACCTCCCGGCCAGTATGCCAAGCCACCTGAACGAGTCTGCATCGTGGACAGCCTTTCGATGGCATGCCGGATCATTTGCTTTGCAAACGATGCCTTTTCACCACTGAAAAGCTTGTCCGCATAAACCAAGGGCATCGCCTTGCTGGTTGTCTGCTCTACGCATCCGTAGGGGAAATCGAACAACTCTTCAAGTGCAGGCCTTAGATCGGTCAATGGCGAAGAACTTACGACTATGTTCCTCTTCAATCCTTGGGACATAAAACGATCCGGAACCTCGAGTTCAAGAGTTTCACCTGCATTCAGGGCAAAGACCTCACGGGATGCATCCAACGTAGCGGCAGGACGTACTGGAAAAGACCCGTGCGAGGAAACTTGGAAACCCTTTCCCGAGGCTTCAACCGCAAGCATTGCCTCACCGATGGATGAGGTCGCCTCCAATTCGAGCAAAATGGTCTCGGAACCTCCCTGAGAAAGGGACACTGATTGCTTCGGCCGGCCCGAAAAGAGTACGGGACCCTTCACGGCAAACTCAACCTCCGCCACAAGGTCTTTCTCCGTAGAGTTAAAAAGTGTGACGGGACATAGGAACTTATCGCCGGGAGCAACAAAGCGAGGAACGGAAATCTCCGCCAAAAGAGGAGTAGACACCGTTAGGGAACTCTCGGCAGAACCAAAGGTATTGCCGGAGACGGCAACAGCCATAAAGCGAAGTTCTCCGGTAAATTCCTCCGGCAGCTGAAACTGCTTTTCGACAACGCCATCTTCTGGAACGGGCACAAACTCGCTCCATAGAATCACAGTCTTTGGGGGGCTCGCCTTGACCAAGGAGCGGCGGGCGGCACCGCCTCCGGAGCCAAAACGCTCCATGGAGTCGGGTCTTCGGTGATCGGGAAGGAGTTCCATATAAAGATCTCCTGAGTCAACCATAGACCGCCAAGGCGCAAAGAAGTGATCTGCGGGATCCGGAGTTCGGTAATCCGTGACCGAAAGAACGCCCTCATCTACAGCCCAAATATGAACATGGGATGATCTTCCATCAGGAACGGTAGCCCTTACGGAGATCCTTTCTCCCGGCAGGACCTTCTTGGGCACTTCCAATCCAACATCAAGGCAATGGGCCTCAAAGTCAGTCTTCGCACGCACCATACCATAGGCACGGTGAGGCTTCCAATCGGGAGAGTCAAAATCCAGTGCGCGAACGATGGAAGCAGTCACGAAGGCTCCTCCCGGCATCCGCTTGGGCATGGGAACCTCTAGTCGTGCCTTGGTTTCCTTCATGGAGAAAACTTTGGACCATATCACTCCATCGGTCTCGGTCGTGAGCAAAAGCTGCCCAGGAAAGGGAACTTCTACGGTCAAACGAGCAATCTCTCCAGGTCGATAAGATGGCTTGTCAAGTTGCAAGCCCACGCGATGCGGAGCCCTACCTGCGTTCGACAGCGTGTTCTCCTCGCCCACAACGAAAGACAAATGAGTTACGCCCCCCCCTACTAGATCGCGAGCGACAATACGCCATGAACCCGCCTCAGGGCAGGAAAATTCGGCCTTCCTGAAGACAGTGTCTGCTCCGGAAACATCCTCGACCAGTTTTCTGGCCACTACAAATGCTTCTTCGCGACGATTCCAAGTCCAACGGCCACCCACCCGCTGAAGAATCCAGTCCTGCTCCAGCTTCTCAAGGGCAAGCTCCACATTTCCGACGGGAACTTGATCGGAAAGAGGTCCGGCGGCCACAAGCTCGACCTGAAAAGCACTACCCGCAACAGGACGGGAATCACCGGCAAAACGCAAGCCCACCAGACGTGGAGAGGCAAGCTTGCGCAAAGTAAATCCATCGCTGACCGAAGCCCCTCCCGTCGAACGAACGGTAGCGTACCCTTTCGCTTCCCACAGCCCGGGGGACAACTGGTCGGTCGGCAAGGAAACCTCGGCAATACCCCGGGCATCGGCAACCGTGGAAATTTCAGGGAAAAATTGAGGGCTGCGTTCGCCCGTAACACCGAACTCGAAATCTTCCAGACCCGCAGCTTTGAAGGGTATCTGCGTCCAGTGACCTGAAATCCTTATCGGCAGGTCTGAGCCCGAGACGCCAAAAAGGTAACGTGCCGAAATCGTGACCTCCGGGACCTGCTCGTTACCGAACCATGAACGAACGGGTTCCCCAACGACTGCTAGGCGAGCAGGAACAAAAGCCTCCACACCAGTACTGACTTCAGCAAGAACCGTTTCTGAACCGGGCAACGCCAAGGCGCAACGCCAAGTACCGGTCCATGCTTCATCGGGAGTGGAAAAAGACGCGTGAAGGATTCCTCCATCATTCAATTGCACGGTTTGCTCCTTTGCCAACTTTCCATCTGGCCTGTATAACCGAAGCTGAAATGGTATTCCTGCCGATGGCGTTTTGCCAAACTCGTCCCGCACGATCCCGGTCAAACGAATCTCGTCGCCTGGACGTCGAACACCTCGCTCGGCATACAGAAACCCATCCAGACCGGAAGGGGGCTTTCGCCCATCCTTGTTGACTGAAGGCAAGTCCCATTTTCGCTGATCGAGCCTACGAAAGCTGAGATCCTTTCCCTTGGAAGCCAGCACAATCCAAGGCTCTCCCGCAGGATGATCGGCTGGAGCTTCGAGTTCCACAATGCCTCTCTCGTCCGTGTTTCCGGCGGCCAAGGTTTGATTCTTTGAGGAAACCACCGATACCTTGACTCCCTTTACGGGCTTACCCTCGCTCAAGGAAGTGACCCAAGCAAGAACCCCTGATGGAAATGTCTTCGTAGTGATGGAGAGATCAGTCACGGCGACAACTGCCTGATCATCTCTCCATCTCTGCTTTTCGCACTCGGCCTGAATCCAGTAAAGACCGAGCGGTTGCTCAATCCAGTCGGACAAGTCGAATGACATGGACTTGACCGAACTCGCGGAACCACCATTGACGGGAATAACCTCGTCCAACAATTTCCTGCCGACATGCTCCGGATATTCTCCTCTGAGGTAAGTAGCCAAGTTGTTGGGAAATACACGAATTGCGGTAAGGCGGACTTCATCGACCGCAACGGTTCTCAACTCGAGGTTCAAATTTCCCTTGGGACTGAGAACGCCTCGATCGTGAACGAAATCGACCGAGGGGGAACGTCTCGGCATATTAAAAGGAATATTTTTCCCGGCAGGAAGAACCTCACCATCCACAGAACGCAAGTCCCCTTGAATTTTCGCTAGGTAGGCTCTGCCGGGAGAGTCAAAATTCCCGTAAAGCCGAATCCCTCCCCGAGTCAATGAGACGGCAACTCCATCTACCTGTGGAGAAAGCGAGACTATAGGCTTGGCCTGCAAGGGATCCAAGTCGCGGTTGAAACGCAATTCAACGGAAACTTTATCCTGTGCGCCCCATCGCCATGGCGTGCGTGGCGAAATTGGTGCAAAGGCGGGCCGCAAGACAATGTCCTGTACGAATTTCTCCTCCAAGCCGAGTGGGCCCTCAATTCCCCGTAAGCCTTCGGCAAGCTTCAGTGTGAATGTTCTACCCTCAGGGGCTTCAATGGAAAGCAAGTGCCTTCGGTTGTCTCCGGTACTTAAGACCTCCGATTCGAGTTTGCGAGCGGAGACACCATCCAACGCTTCAAGACCCGCAGCAAGTTTTGCGGGTTCCACATCTTGATTGAACAAGAGCTCGACTCGAAACCTCTCACCTATTCGACCTAGATCCGAACACCGTACAACGGCCAAGGGAGTGGAACGAAAGGCAAATTCCTGAGTGCCAACAAGAGGTTCACCTAGGTGCCGAACAAAGAGATCGGTTGCCTTGACAACGAAATTCGTTCCCATTGGAAATGGTTCTTTCAGCTTGAACTCGATCGTGTCGGCCTTGCTCCAAATCCATTGACCTTGAATCAATGGCTCCATTTCAAAAGGACTCCATTTCAAAGGCTTTCCCACCTCATGAGGTGATGCCATGTCCTTGTTAAAGACTACCAATACAGCATCGTGAAATTCAGCGGCAATTTCGTTTTCAGGCTGAAAAGCCTTTACTCTCAAGCCATGTGCTCCCTCGTTTGAAAAACCGACGGTTCCGGCATCCAGCAGTTCACTGCGTATCCAGAGAATTCCACCAAGGTTCAAGGCAAAAGCCATTACGACTATCGTCCACAAAGTTTTCTTATTCATTTATTTAACCCTTCCACAATAAAACTGAAACAATTACACCACTGTCGCCTAAACACCATGAGGCAAGGCTTGGCAAATCATCCGACAACACACACCCCAAAAGCGTTCAAATCTCTAGACTATTGACCAAATCACCTTGACCATAGCGGTCAAGGACTTAATGCTACGAAGCCAATATGCGGGCATAGTTTAGCGGTAAAACCCCAGCCTTCCAAGCTGGTGTCCCCGGTTCGATCCCGGGTGCCCGCACCAAAGAATGGATCGCCGTTGATGTATCCTATGAACTTCGGGAAGTTCCCAAAAAGGTCAGGAATAGAACATCAACAAACCTTCATCCGCTCCCAGGACGGAAGCCATCCATTTCGCTCTGGAACAGACAGCAGCCAAAGACTACCAGTTCTTGAGCAAGTCGTCCCAATACTTGTTTAGCTTCTCGACGTCCGAAAAAGTCTTTTTGACCATGGCCTCTGGGGAAGAGGGGTCGTGATAGAAAAAAACAATAGTCTTCTCGACTTCGTTTTTCTTGAATAAATAGACCTGACTCTTGTTTACGCAAATGGGATGACCTTTTTCATCCACGCCCGCCTTTATCACTTTAAGCTTGGCCTCCGTCTTTTCCAAGAAAGCTCCCGAGAGTAAAACTCCCGCAAAAATTAAAAGGATTCCGATGAAGACCGAATTGATTTTGTTCATAGTTTCTGCTCCTGCTGGTTTGATTGCATGAAATTAGGCTCAATCGAGGAGCAAAAGAAATGAAAGTGGAAAGGCAAAGTTTTTCAGTCTAAATCTCAAAGTTATGGGAAGTTTGAAGAAATTTGCTCATGGAATAATCATCCTTTTCAAATCCTAATTGAAACCTTAGCTTTGCGAGGATCGATCGAAACTAAGCACATTATGAAGAATCTACTTCAGCTCTCTTGCATAACCTTGGCATGGGCTTCGCCATCCCTTGCCCAAAGCGCGTCAGAACTCCATGCCCTCGCGGTACACCAAAGAAACGCAGACAATCTGTGTCGCTCTCTCGACTATGTAAATGCACTCAAGACATACCAGTACGTTCTCGCCCAGAGATTACCCAAGCAAGGAAACCGACACACTGACATAGGCGTCGTGTACAACAATATGGGCGTGGCTTTTTATTATTCCGGTGAGAACAAAAAGGCTCTTCAGGCTTACGAGGCGGCCCTCAAGGTTATCCTTCCCTCGAGAGGTGAAAATCATCCCGAGGTTGCCACCATCAGGTGCAACATCGCATTCGTAAAGGAGTCCGAGAGCAAATTAGACGATGCCTTGGAATTGTTCGAAAAATCCATGAAAGTCAGGTTGCGCACTTTCGGAGAATCACATCCCCATGCAGCCGACTGCCATGAGGGGTTTGGCTTGGTGAAGGAAGCCCAGGAAAAACGAGAGGAAGCAATCAAACATTTTGAAAAATCCTTAGAAGCACGAATTAAGAAGCATGGAGCAAACCACACCGACGTCGGTGCCTCCTATGCGGGACTTGCACTAGTCCACCTCAACAAAGACGACTTCGACAAAGCAAACGAGTTTGATGAAAAGGCAAGGGCCATCCTGGGCCAAACTAAGGGTGCATATCCACTGAACAGGAATCCTATTTCGAGACTTCGTCCTGCCCCCCCCGAAATGCTGCGGGCGACCAGCAAGTCTCTCCGACAACCATAGGGTCACGCAAAAGCATCCCTCTGATCCTCCAGATCCAAAAGTAGCATGAAGACCAAGCCTGCGATGAAGGTGAGGCCTTTTCAAGCAAGCGAGACTGCAACCCTGCTCTCTTGGATTGATGGCGAGCTCAACCGCAAGATCTGGTCAGGCAACACCTTTCCCGAAGAATTCGGAGAAGAGATCTTCCTAAGACACTTGACGCGAGAAAATCTCTTCGCCTTCTCTGGATTTCATCCTACGGAAGAATTTGTGGCATACGGCGAGCTAGTAGGCGAAAAAAATGATGCGGGCATCTTGTGCCGAGTCATAGTGAATCCAGCGGAACGAGGACAGGGCTTGGGTAAAACCTTTTGCACCGAATTGCTTCGAGTCGCCTTCGAGGATTTTCATTACAGACACATTACTCTCAATGCCTTTCATTTCAATGTCCCGGCAATTCGTTGCTATAAGGCGCTTGGATTCAGGGAAGTGGCCTTTAGACCAAAAGCAAGAAACTATAAGGATCAAAAATGGGACTTGGTGATCCTGAGAAAGGACAGACCCTTGGCCACTTAAAGCAAGTCCTCTAAGAAAGTGAAGAAAAGACTCATGCCGGCAATACCGCAAAAACATCCAATGCAACCAATCTACGAGACTAAGGGTTGCGGTTTGATTGAAAAGAAGCCAAAAGAGAATTCGCAATGAATACACAAAAGCCCGAGCAACTCGGCCAAAAGGGAGAAAAGGTATTTTACCTGTTGCCTGCATTCTTTGTCCTGGCAATAGGCTGGTCCAGATACCTGCCTCTGGAAAATCCTGCTCTTCACAATTTTTCCCCGGTGCTGGCATTGTTCTTTTGCTGTGCATTATATTTGCGCGGACATCTCTCTTGGCTTGCACCAACCGTAGCTGTAATCGGTTCCGATCTCGTGCTCAATCCCACCTACGGGCAAAACTCCCTCGAGCCTTTCATGCTTACAACCTATGCCGGATATGCCACTGCCTTCATGCTTGGCAAACTCGTTACAAGACAGAGAAAGCCACTTACTATTCTGGGAGGAATCCTAGGCAGCTCGATCTGCTTTTACCTTTTGACGAACTCATTCGCATGGATTTCCAATCCTGCATATCCCAAGACGCTTGCGGGGTTAGCACAGTCTCTAACGGTGGGACTGCCGGGGTATCCACCGACTTACCTTTTCTTCAGGAATTCAATCCTCAGCGATCTTATCTTCACAGGAACCTTCGCCTTTGTCTTGGAAAAGGCGCTGGCCAGATCCCAAGAAAAGAGTTCCGCAGTTTCCTCAATGTCTGCGGCAAAGCCCTGAAACAACTATGCGTTAAGCCTCTGGCGAGCAACTTCGAACAAGCATACTCCAGCTGCAACCGAGACGTTTAGGCACTCGACTTCACCTTTCATTGGTATTGCGACAAGGGAATCGCAACAATCCGCGGTCAAGCGACGGATACCGGAACCTTCGGCCCCCAGAACTAGACCGATCGGACCAGTAAGATCAATGTCGTAGAGACTTGATCCAACCCGATCCGAGGTTCCCACCAAGCGAATCCCGCGCTCGGAGACCTCACGAAGGAAACGCGAAAAGTTGCGAACCTTTGCAATGGGCAAAGTTTCAGCAGCCCCGGCAGCCACATGACGAACAACGTCAGTGATACCTACGGAACGATCAGAACAAACCGCAACCAAATGAACTCCCGCCCCAGAGGCAGATCTCAGGCAGGCTCCCAAATTTCTGGGGTCTTGAAGTTGGTCAAGTAAAAGGATGAAAGGATCCTCCTCCAAGTTTTCAAGAAAGGCGAGTGCTTCATCTTCGTTTAGGGTTGAGATTCCCGAGCCAAGATCGGCATGCGATCTTCTATCGATTCTTTTTCCGGAACCTCTTCTACGCGCCATCGGAGCAACGCCTTGATCCGCTAGTCGGAAAAGCCATCAATCATGAAATCCCGGACCATGATCGGAAGCCTTCACAAGCCCTTTACGGATACAAAAATCGCCAAAGCTCTCCGCCCCCGCACGCTCATTGGCAAAGTCACGGATAAGAGGTCTCAATGCTGCCAAGATTTCCTCATGAGTTAGGGCTTGCCTGTAAAGTTTGTTGAGTCGAGTCCCGTTAATCGCGGCTCCCAGATAGAGATTGTACTTACCAGGAGCTTTCCCGACCAACCCGATTTCCCCAAGGTATGGTCGACCGCAACCATTTGGGCAACCTGTCGCTCGAATGGCGATGGACTCGTCGCGAAGTCCTGCCTGTTGGAGGACTTGATCGACATCGTCCACAAGACTCGGAAGAAAGCGCTCCGCCTCCGCAAGAGCCAACCCGCAGGTGGGCAAGGCCGTGCAAGCGATGGAGTTGAGGCGCAAACCTGAAAGCTCTGAAGATAAAGGTACTCCATGCTTTAAGAGAGTTTCTTCAACCACGGCCTTATTGGGTTCCTCTACTCGACCTATAATGAGGTTCTGATTTGGAGTAAGACGAAAATCTCCCTCGTGGGAATGAGCCAGTTCACTTATGGCCGACTTGGCGGAGGCTTCTTCAGAATCCCTCAAGCGTCCGCCCTCGACAAAAAGGCAATAGGCCCACTTGCCGTCATGATCCTCAGTCCAGCCATAACGATCGGTAGTGAGATCGAAAGAGAAATCTCGGGCAGGCTCCGGAGACCAACCAAGACGCTTTTCAAGCTCTGCCTTAAACCAATCCACACCACGATCCTCGATTGTATACTTTAGGCGAGCATGACGACGATCGGAGCGATCCCCATAATCACGCTGAACCTTGACCACTTCCTCCGCGACCTGCAGGACTTCTCCGGGCTTGCAAAAGCCAATGACGTCGGCGATGCGGGGATAGGTGCCAGGCTTGCCGTGGGTCATGCCCAAACCGCCTCCGGCAAGGATATTGTAACCAACAATTTCCTGCTCCTCCACAATTGCGACAAATCCGAGGTCGTTGGAGAAGACGTCGACGTCGTTCCTAGGAGGTAAAGCAACAGCAATCTTGAATTTTCGCGGCAAGTAGGTTTTGCCGTAAATGGGCTCTATCTCACCCTCGGGCCCAACCGATTGCCTCTCCCCATCCAGCCAGATTTCCGCATAACTACTCGTTTGGGGAGTGAGATGGGAACTAATCGACTCAGCCAGATCCTGAGTCTCGGCATGCAGGCGAGATTCAAATGGATTTGGCGAGCACATCACGTTTCGATTCACGTCACCGCAAGCGGCCAAGGTATCAAGAAGAGTGTCGTTAATTTCCTTGATTGTTTGTTTAAGGTTACCCTTTAGCACACCATGCAACTGGAATGCCTGACGCGTAGTCAGCTTGATAGTTCCATCTGCAAATTGGTTGGAAAGCCGATCGATCTCCAGCCACTGAGCTCGAGAGCAGAGACCTCCAGGCACACGAATGCGTACCATAAACGAAAATGCCTTCTCGAGCTTTTCCTTAACCCGCTCAGCACGCAAGTCGCGGTCATCCTGAAGATAGGTGCCGTGAAATTTCGTCAGTTGCGAATCGTCACTGGAAATGGCTCCCGTGGACTGATCCTCCAGACCCTCAAGGATAGTTCCAAGCAAATAGTCACTGTTTGCCTTGATGTCTTCGTTCTTGGAAAGCTTCTCAAGCTTGGCGGCATCAGGATTCATCGGTAGTCGAAGGAAAGTATCTTAAAGAAAAGGTCATTATCCTAAGGGGCGAAAGAAAGGACGGCAAGTTCATCAAAGAGTTTTCAACGAATCACTTGATCCAACCGAATGGAAGGGAAAAAAGTCAAGGCATCGGGTGGCAATCCATCATCCACGCCAGGATCGACCATTGCGGCAAAGGCAATCATGGATGCATTGTCTCCCGTATGGCGAGATTCAGGAAAAAAGAATGGAATGCCGCTAGACTCGGCAAGACTAGAAAGCCTCGACTTCAAAAGCTTGTTATTAGCCACACCTCCGGATAGACCGAGACTGGCGAATTGCCTCGCTCTCAGGGCATGACCAGTTTTGACAACTAATTGATCGACTGCCGCCATCTGGTAGGATGCGCAAAGGTTGGAATAGCTGTCGTGAATCTCTTGTTCCGACATTTTCTCGAGAGTGTATCTCAGGCTGGTCTTCAATCCGGAAAAACTAAATCTCAATTGATTCGGTTCGGGAAAGGCTCTTGGGAAAGAAAAAGCCTTGGGATCACCTCCTTCAGAGCACTTTTCCAGCTCAGCTCCTCCAGGGTAGGAGATTCCAAGCATTTTTGCACCCTTGTCGAGAGCTTCTCCTGCGGCATCATCCATAGTTTCCGCTAGAATTTCGATGGAACGATCCTCCGCTATCTGAAAAAGCAAGGTATTGCCGCCCGAAGCAAGCAATCCCAAATGAGGAAAGATCTCACGAGAGATTTCTCGTTTCGATTCGAATTCAGGAAGAAAAGGAGAAAAAGCGTGCCCGCGAAGGTGATTCACCCCAACGACGGGAAGGTCCCAAATCATTCCCAGAGTTCGGGCGAGAGAAATCCCAATCGCCAGACAACCTGCTAGTCCTGGACCGCAGGTGACGGCAATCTTTTCTACGCGATCAAGTGCTCCAGCCTCTTTTTCCGCTAAATCGAGAAGGTGAAAGAAATGAACCAAATGCTCACGAACAGCAAGGTCAGGCACCACCCCCCCATGGCGAAGATGCTTCGCAACCTGACTATGCACCCATTCCCCGACCACGCCATGTTCCGGACAATAGAGGGCTAGAGCTGTCTCGTCGCAGGAACTCTCAACACCGAGAATCACGGTTCCGCAGGAGAGGACTTGCTGTCGGTTTCTGAGGGTTTGCTCACATCATTCATCAAACAAGCCACGGCGGAAAGGTATTGCCGATCTCGGACTGGAGCAAAGCCAAAGAGCTCCTCGAATGCCCTAGGATTCTTGAAGGCATCTTGATGGCGTTGATCCCGGAGCTTTGCTTCGTCCTCTTCGCTACATTCGACCAATACGTCAGGTTGCAATCCATTTTCGTGAATGGTGGAACCATCGGGAAGAAAATACATGGCTGTGGTCAACTTGAGGCCCGAATCATCGCCGAGGGAAAAAACAACTTGAACCGAGCCCTTGCCGAAGGATTTTTCCCCCACAAGCTTGGCTCGCCCTGAGACGGAGAGAGCACCAGCCACGATTTCCGAGGCACTGGCGCTGCCTTCGTTGATCAGGATGACTAATGGACATCTAATTGGCGAGGTCTCGGGTTTAGAAAAAAAAGTTCTTTCCTCAGATCCATCTCTTTCTCTAACGGAAACCACTAGCTCTCCCTCCTCTAAAAATTGTTCGGCAACGTCAATTGCGGCATCGAGCAGTCCTCCCGAATTATCCCTGAGATCGATGATCAGCCTCTTCAAACCTTTCTTCTTCAGTTCCTCAAGCGACTGACTCAACTCCTTCCCGGTTCGTTCCGTAAACTGTTGGATCCGCACGTAACCTGTGCCATTTTCATCAGCAACAGCATCCTCCACACTAGACAATTCTATTCGCCTTCTCGTGACCTCCACCTCCCGTTCCTCTCCTTCGGTTCCCTTGATCCCGATTCGTACATCCGTGCCTTCTTCTCCCTTGATTCTTCGGCTAACCTCGCGGACACTCCATCCATCTACCGTCTGGTTCTCGACTCGAGCAATGAACTCTCCCGGGAGCACGCCTTCTTCGAAAGCAGAACCTCCCGGAAAGACTCTCGTCACGAGAATTCCTTTCTCGATCTTTCGAATGACAATCCCAATCCCATAGTAGCGGAGCTTGGTTTCATCCTTGAATTCCTTGTGTTCGGAAGGAGGGAAATAGCCAGAATACCTATCCAAAGACGAAGTCATGCCCTCGAGTGCCGAGTCCGTAAGCTTTTCGTAACTCGACTTGTTGGCATCTACATACCTTGCATGGGCAATCCTCAGCGATTCACCGAACTTGCCAACCGCTTTCCAGTATTCCATGGAGAAATAGCCTTTGAAAACAGGATTATTCCATAAGACTAAGACTGCCATAAAAAGCAGGACCGGCGGAATGCCCCACAAGACAACCTGCTTGAATTTCACAGAAAAACAACTACCTCATCAAAGCTCAAATGCCAACGCCAAACCAAGAATCCAAACTTGACCTAACTGCACTCATGGAAAATGCGGGAGCAAAAGATGGCATTCTTGATTTCCCAAGCTTCATTCGGTTTGCCCTGTATGAACCGGAAAGGGGGTATTATTCGAAACAACGCAAAAGGGTTGGACGGCAAATCCAAACGGACTTTTACACAGCGCAAAGCCTAGGCCCCGTTTTTGGCAAACTGGTCGTGCAATCTTGTGCGACACTCTTGGGCAAGTCCAACCTCAGCGAATACGTTTTTGTTGAGATAGGAGCGGAACCTGAAGAGTCTTTGATGGAAGGAACGATTCACTCATTCTCAGCTTCAAGCACAATAAGGCTTGGGGACAAAATTCAAATACCCGAAAAGTCAGTTGTTTTCGCCAACGAGTGGCTGGATGCTCAACCGTTTCGCAGGTTTCGGTTCGACAAAGACAAAGGATGGATCGAAAGAGGACTGAAGCTGGGAAAAGACAGCCAACTCAAGGAAGTTGATTTGCCCGAGACAGGAATCCCTTTGCCGCAGTGCCTGCAGGAATCAGATTCTCAATCTTGCCACAACTATATTCTAGACCTGCCCGTTGGGGCCAACCAAGCCCTCGAGGAATTATGCAACCAACCTTGGAGCGGACTATTCTTGACTTTCGACTACGGTCTGATCCTCAGGCAGTTCATCGAGGAAAGGCCCAAAGGAATTGCTCGAGCCTACCACAAGCATAGAATAACGGACAAATTGACCGCAAACGTCGGGGAACAAGACTTAACTTGTCATGTTTGTTGGGACATGCTGAGCGAAATCCTCGAGAAAAGTGGCTTTGAAAACTTGTTCCTCGAAAGACAGGAATCATTCTTTCTCAAACACGCAAACTCTGTCGTAGAGCAAATAGTCAAGGCAAAGCCAGGCACCTTCGATGCCGATCGCCAGACCCTCTTGGAACTCTTACATCCCGGGAACATGGGGTCCAAGTTTCAGGCCTTCGGAGGCGTGAGGAATCAATCTACCTAGGCGAGAAGCTCCGACACGACTTGTCCGTGTACGTCAGTGAGCCGAAAATCCCTGCCGGCATAACGATAGGTCAACCGCTCGTGGTCAAATCCGAGGCAATGTAGGATCGTTGCCTGCAGGTCATGAACATGAACAGGGTCTTCCACAGCCTTGAAACCAAACTCGTCGGTAGCTCCATGAACATGGCCTCCCTTGACTCCACCACCTGCAAGCCACATCGAGAAGCCATGGTGATTATGATCGCGACCATTGACTTTGCCTGCATTGGCACCTGGCGTGGAAAGCTCGACTGTTGGCGTACGACCAAACTCTCCTCCCCAGATCACAAGGGTTTCCTCGAGAAGTCCCTTGCGCTTGAGGTCCGCCAAAAGTGCTCCAATCGGTTGATCGCATTCCAAGGCAAGCTTGCGATGATTCTTCTCTATATCGTCGTGGTTGTCCCAAGGTTGGGCCGCCCCATGCCAAAGCTGAACGAACCGAACGCCTCTCTCCACTAGCCTTCGAGCAATCAGGCACTGCGTAGCATGAACTCCCTTGCCATACGCCTCACGAATTGAGGCAGGCTCTCGGGAAACGTCGAAGGCGTCGCTCGCCTCCATTTGCATGCGATACGCCAATTCAAAGGACTGAATCCGGGCTTCAAGGCGGGGATCGGCGCCACGATCCCGGGAATGCCTTTTGTTGAAGGACTGGAGGAAGGAGAGCTGATCGGACTGCCTGGCAGGAGAGCGTGCAGGCTTTAGATTTGGAATCACGTCTGCAACCCTTCCCTTCGACGGATCGATGTAGGTCCCCTGAAAAATGCCGGGGAGAAAGGCAGATCGCCAGTTCTGCGTTTCCATAATTGGATAACCCCCAGGGCAAAGGACAACGAAACCAGGCAGGTTTTGATTTTCCGATCCAAGACCATAGGTCACCCAGGACCCCATGCTGGGACGGACGAGTCTCCCATCGCCACAGTTCATCAGCATGAGGGAAGGTTCATGGTTGGGGACATCGGCGTGCATGGAACGAATGACGCACAAGTCGTCCGCGTGCTGTGCTACGTGGGGAAACAATTCGCTCACGGGCAGACCTGAGACACCATGCCGCTTAAAGATGAAGGGAGAACCGAAGGCCGCGCCGGTCTTGCGTTCGGTGGGAAGGCGGTTGCCGGCGGGCAAAGGCTTGCCCGACCAGCGGGTGAGTTCAGGTTTTGGATCGAAGGTGTCTACGTGAGAAGGACCACCGTTCATGAAGAGATGAATGACTCGCTTGGCCTTGGGCGCAAAGTGAGGACCCCGTGGAGTATGCGGAGAGTCGGGAGAAGCATGAACATCACTCGCCAGCAAGGAACCGAGGGCGGAAAAGCCGAAACCCATTCCACAGCTTGCAAGAAAGTCGCGTCGAGCAAAAGAAGAACGATCTTCGAGGTACATGCGGTTCAGTCTATAAAAAAGAATTCGTTCGAGACGAGAAGAGATTGAGCCAAATCTGCGATTGCTTCGTCACTAAGTGAAGATCCGAGAAATGATAGCGACGTATTTAATTCTTCGCGAGAGGGGTTACGGGCAAGAATACGTTGAAAAAGGAATCGAACAGCAGTCCTTGGTGAATTTTCCGACAAATGATCGAGTGCCAACCGAGATCGCGCAAGACACGCCAAGCTTTCTGCTCGAGCGATGACGAAAGGGTTGTTGATGGCATAGAGAGCCTGCTGTGGAACAGTTGTTTCCGGGCGACCCGGAGAATGAATATTGGGATTGGCAAAATCAAAGGTCCTGAAAAGGTCAGGCAGGTTCTGTCGCTCGACGAACCCGTAAATCGTTCTGCGAAAATTTGGTATATTCCCCTCAAGCTTAGCTGCCTTGCCGGCAACGGCAAGGTCGAGGTCGCCCGAAACGAAAAGCATGCCGTCGCGCATAGCTTCGAAATCAATGCGTTTTCGATTCATGACGGAAAGATAGGTGTTTTCTTGATCCGCAGGTGGAGCAGGTGCAGTCGCTCGCAGGTATGAAGCCGAAGTGACAATTTCCCGAATCAAACGCTTAACGTCCCAGTCCTCGTTAACAAAACTTTGGGCGAGGTAATCGAGCAGAAGAGGATGAGAGGGAAGCTCTCCACGCAAACCGAAGTCACTAGTGGTGCCAACCAAACCTTTGCCGAAGAGAACATCCCAGACCCGATTCACGAAAACCCGCGATGTCAAAGGATTTTTAGGATGAAGGATGGATTCCGCCAGTTCCAAGCGACCGCTACCCTTGGAATAGGGTCGCCTTTCCCCGCCCGGAGCTAGCGCAGCCAGAAACCGACGAGGAACCTCCCGACCCCGCTTGCCAGGGTTACCCCGGTCGAAGACTCTAGGATTTCTCATGGATTTGCTGTCCTCAAGAACCATGGCCCGAGGGGGGGAACCGGGATGTTCGGCCTGATGCTTAACAATTTTGGCTCGAAGGCCGTTCAACTTGTTTCCGGCCAAGGTATCGAATAAGGAACTTACTTTAGAAAAATCGAAAGCTACGGGAAAATCAGGAGAGGAAACCAAACGCTTGAGTTCCTTGCCGGGCCGGTCTCCGGAGGATGAATCGAGAGCTAGGGCAAATTCTTTTGCATAGATTGAAAGTACGTCATCGAAATCTTTCGGAGCCTGTTTTTCAAGATGACTCAAGAGTGAAGGAAGATGCTTCGTGGGATTGGCTAGAACCCTTTTGGTGACTTGCGGGAAACTATCGGGTGAAACCTTGGCATAAGCGTTCCAAATCGAAAAATTGCGCTTGGAGGAAATCTGCTTCTTGCGAAGATAGCTACGCCAGCGAATTGCCAGTTTTGGGAAAAGGATTCGCTTGGCGGCAAGAGCATCCAACCGATCATCGGGAAGATCGTAACCGTCTTTTGCAACTTTCAGGTATGCAAACAAACCTTTCTCCGATCGGATGTCGTTCCACTTGGAAAGCAAGAACTCCTTTACCGCCCCTTCAAGCTCCTCCATCTTCTTGAGGTATTCGTTGTATGCAGGGGAACTTTGATCTGGTTCTCCGATGACGGGCAGTTGCTTGGGTTCGATCGAAAGATCCAGTACACCATAAAGAGAATAGTAGTCTTCTTGGGGAATTGGATCGTAAAAGTGATCATGGCAGCGGGCACAAACAACCGTAAAGCCCATTAGACCTCGGGAAATGACGTCAATTCTATCGTCGAGGATAAGGTGCCTTCGATTTAAGAAGCGTGGCCCAACGGTAAGAAAGCCGAGGGCAGCGAGATCCTGATGGTCCGAAGACTCGACGATAAGGTCTGCTGCCAACTGATTTCTCACAAAAGAATCAAAAGGAACTCCCGCATTGAACGCATTAACGACCCAATCCCGATAAACGTATGCAAAGGGATAACTTCTGCTGACACCACCATCTAAGTAACCTCGTGTATCGGCATAGCGAGCAACGTCCAACCAATGCCTACCCCACCGTTCTCCAAACCTTGGAGAAGCCAGCAACTTGTCAACCAGCCTGGATATCGCGTCTGGGCGAGAATCCTTACTCAACGATTCAACATCGTCAAAATTGGGTGGTAATCCCAAGAGATCAAAGGATAACCGTCGAGCCAAGGTCGATTTCTCTGCGGAAGCGGAAGGGTTTAACTCCCGATCAATAATCCTTTTCCTAAGATAGGAATCAATTGGATCGGTCGATCCCTGAGGGTTTGGAGGCGATGACTCGACCAATGGCTTGAACGCCCAGTGGGATTCGGCCTTTTCGTAAACGTCATCACTAACGGTTCCCTTGACATTAAAAACCGAGGTGAAAACAAAGAAAAAACAAAGGCAGGTAGACTTTTTCCAAACGAAGAACACCATATCAATGTTCCCTGAATAACCGGAAGAAGGCAACTCAGTTCTTAGGGGAAGGCGGGCACAAGGCGCGGAGGCATCGCGTAAGGACGACCGATTTCATACAAGCGTCTTATTTCCTCCTCCTCAAAGGCCCTCTCGTGAAGAGAGAACTCGTCAATGGAGCCATGCAGTGCTGAAACCTCCCTATCGGTGGAGAAGTACCGCGAGTACCCAAGTTCGCTCTTGGCAAAAAGAAGGCTGAGCTCTCTCTTCATCTTTTCACGACTGAAGGGTCTTCCGTTAACGTAATGGCTTACCATACGATTACCGGCATCGTAAGTGGTGGCTAGATGCACCCATCGCCCAATGCGTTCCTTACTAAAAGCCACTGAAGAAACATAGGTATCGAATGCATTGGTCTGCATAGCCTTGGCTCTGAGAACAAGTCTGCCTTCTCCATCGATTCCCCAAAAACCAGCCCCTGCGGAGGAATGATCGGCACAGATGATCGGCGTCATGACCGAACCCAAGGTTTCAAGTCTCACCCATGCAGCCAAGGTCGCAGACTCTAGATGGTCCGGAAGGTCTATGTGCACACGATCGTTTTCACCATCGAAAGACAAGGCCCCCTTGCCCACCCAGCGTCCTTTGGACCACTCGCAACCCACAATGGCTCCATCATGCCGCTTGCCTTCGGACTTGGCATCATCACGGAGCATGCGTGACCAAGAGCGATGATCGTCAAATGAGAAGTAGAGAGCAGTCCGGGCATCGGAAGCCAACTCATTGCTCAAATCAATCCAAGCAGCATGTCGTCGTTGAGCTTCCTCCATGGAACGATTACTTAGATCGGCAGTCCCGAAAAACGCCTCGGAAGGCATGTCAATCCAAGAAAGTTCACCCTTATCGTTGATGTAGACCGCTTCCCCCGCCTCAATTTCCTCAAAGGCGAGCTCGACGCCGCGATCCCTCCCTTCAAAAAGGACCTTGCCCACGTAAACGTAAATTTCCGTGATTCCATCCTTTTTCACGTTTAGACCGAACTCGGTTCCGAGATCAACGACCTTGCCCCGTGGAGTATCAATGGTGAAACCAACGGCTACTTGGGGTACGTTGGCCCTGAGCTTACCATAATGGAGGTTTCCTTCGTTGGAAGTCTTAAGCTCAAATTCGACCGGCCCTTCAAGCACGACGTAAGCACCTTGCAAAAACTCGATTTGCGCCAAACCAGACTTCAGCTTCAGCTTTCCGGGGCGAATAGGTTCCTGTAAATCGGGACGATACTCGGAGTCGGCGGCCCACTCCAAGCCGGCTGCCAGAGTGAGAACTCCAACGGCTTCGGCATCAAATGGAATCGACGAGTTGTTGGAGGAATCCTTGCCGGAAGAAGAATCAGCAGTTTGGGAAACGTTCTCGGAACCGTCTCGGAAAAAGTCCAAAGGCGAACTCAAGAACAAAAAGCCCAGCGCCAAGACAGCGGCGACTGCAAGCAACGGTCTGACGAATCGAATCAGTTTTCCCTCATCCTGATCCGGGCTTTCGCGATCATCGACGTCCTCATCCGACAAACGCTCCTCGGCATAATGAGACAAGCCGGCGGACATTTCCATAAAACGAACGTAATAACGTCGAGCGGCCTCACTCTCGGTCAACCAGTCTTCGAGCCTGCGAAAGCGCTCGCCGGCAAGGTTGTTTTCTACGAGTGCATCAAGCAACTCGTGAAGTTCGAGAATCTCCTGATCCGAGAGGCTCATCCCGTTTGCTCCAAGGTAAGCTCGAAGGTGACGCAATCGAACAGGGCTTTACGAATCCTTGAGAGAGCTTTGTATGCGCCTTGGATCGTGCGACCACAGGCTCGCGCAGCCTCGGAAACGTTATTACCGCTTTCATAACGGATAAGCACCATACGCCGATCACGATCATTCAGTTTGCGGAGACAGCGGGAAAGGGCCTCATGACGAGCATCCAGTTCTTCCTCCAGTTGTCCGCGGGTCTCGGTCACGACATCGAGCACATCCTGATTGAAGACAACCTTGGAAGTTGCGAACTTCTTTCGGGCAGCGCGCACTTTCCAGTAGGCGATTTGGCAAGCCCAAGAATAAAAATTGGTCCCACTCTCAAATTGATCAAACTTCTCGCAGATGGTCAGGCATGCTTCCTGAAGAATATCTTCGGCATCACTACGGGACGGCACCAAGGTATGAATATAGGCAAAGATGCGACGCTGATACTTCATCAGCAACTGCACAAGTTCCGCAGGCACGTCGCTACTCGAGGTTCGTCCGGAACCGAGGTTGTCTTTGGGTTTGTCTACCATCTAGAAGAAAAGGAAGGTGGAAATAGACCGGTTGTAAACAATGGTCAAAGAGACAAGAGGGGAAAACTGAAAAAAGATGCCGGAAGGGAGCAGGTTAAGCAGCTTCCTTCAGGTCTCCTCTGATTGAATCTTCTTCAACGTCGGCATCCTCATAACGATCCAGTTTCCGACGAGCGATTTCACGAAGAGCTTTCTCTAGCGACTTTGATGCCAGCTTTATGTTCTTGATCTTGCGACGCTGAACGATTTTCCCGTCTTCGGTAACCTGCGGCACTTCGGTCATGCGGTAAAAAATGGCGCCTCCGGGCGTCTGCGTGATACGCGGGGCAAGCAAGGCGTTCTTCTTACGACGTCTCTTGACACGCTTGAAACAATTTGGCGGATGATTCTCGGAACCCTTGCTGCTGTCGCGAATCAACTCACCGTTTGATTCTTCGATGATTTGCTCGATGATATCTTCCTCAAGGTATTTGTTCCCCAAGTCGTTACAGGCAAAATCGTCGTCATAGACAACTTCGCAATGAGGATCGTCAACCGTCATTACCTCATTGGCGCTGCCCAACAAACCTTTGAATTCCTTCCAAAACCACTGAACGGCTTTCTTTACTGCCTTCCGCCGGGAGTTTGCGTAAATCGAATGATAGGCGAGAAACTTCTTGTCCGGTCCCAAGCGCGCCTCCAGTAAATACTTGGTCTCGTAAATAAGCCTGAAGTAATTTTCATACTCGATGTTTAGTTTGACTGTGTATTTCAGGAAGTCGTTGGTCTTGATCATTCTTACGTCTCCTCGACTGGCGTTAGCTTTGCTAATTGGTTTTACAAGTTCATAAGACCAATAGAACTCAGCCGCCCCCTTTGGGACGTTTTTTCAGACTTTTTTTTTCGAAAAAAAATAAGGCGCTCTCCTTGAACGCCTTACGAAAACCAAAACAAGCAAATTACAGGATTACTCTGCCAGGATTTCATCCAGCTCCCGCCGAAGCTTTTTGCCTATATTTGGAGAAAAGCCGACATGGACGGAGCGAACGACACCCTCCTTGTCTATAATGACGGTTTGGGGAATACCGCTGACGAGAAATGCATCCGAGCTAAGATCATCGTTATCGAGAGCAACCTTGAGGTCATTCCATTTCTTTCGATTGAGAAACTTGCGTATGGGCTTTGCCTCTTCTCCCTGATTTACGGCATAAAGAACGACACCTTTTTCCTTGAGCGGGTTGGTGGCCTTCATGACCTCCGGAAGCGCCTTTACGCATGGTCCGCACCAAGTGGCCCAGAAGTCAAGTACGACGACTTCCTTGCCCCGGTGTTTGGAAAGGTCGAACTTGCCCCCATCCAACATGGGCAGCACCAAGTCGGGTGCCTCCTCGCCAATAAGTTCCTCGGGATCGGGCTCGCTATCCTCTGAAAAGGCAGCCCCGGGAGCGAGATCTCCCAACTGTTCAAGGTCTTCGGGAAGCACTTCCACCGATATCACGACGTTCTCGGCCTTGGCCTGGGTCTTGATGCGGCCAAGTATCGGTGGCGCATTCCCATCTCCGGCAGCCGCTAGCTGTGCCATTCCCAATCCGGCTTGGGCCATCGTCCAAAGAGCTAGGGCGGACTGAGCGTCGGCACAAGTGATTGCAGCGCTGATGCCTATCGATTTCTCGGCAAAGCTTACCGCAAGACCAAACTCCCGAATGCCCTTCACCGCGTTGGCGAGACCGGCAAAGAGGGGGTTATCGTTCCCAACTTCCAACCCCGCTTGATCCCAAACGCTGGGAGGTATGGGCATTGCAAAGGAGAATTGGCGCTTGGGCGTCAAGGCTTCCAATGCTTTGGAACGCCTGCCTTGCTTTTCACCTCCCGAGAAAAAACCCTTAACTTGGTCAGCCAGACCGATGGCGAAAAAGGTCTCTTTATCTATGCTCCGCATGCCAAGAGATACATCGGCCTCGATTTCATCATCCTTCATCAGCTCGCGAGGGATATTTAAAAGAGTGGCTCCCTTGAAAGACTCGACGGACTTCTCCAGTTGCTTTCGCACTTCAGTACCTTCCTCTTCTTCGGCCTTCTCGAAAAGGTGACCAAGAAGTTTCTGCGGATTCGAGCCCTTGGCTATGCGAACTGCAAAAACGAATTCCACATCCTCTCCAATCTTGGGCTCCTCGCCTTGGGCTTGAGCCTCCATGATTGCCTCGACTCCAACTGCCGCGAAGGCCATTTCCTCGATGTCCTCGAAGCCAAAGCCTATCAAGTCGGTAAACTGCTTGAAATCATCATCTTGCTTTGCCTGTTCGATGCCTTCCGCAATCTCAGGATGTTGCTCCATGAGACCCTTGACGAAACCACTTTCGAGGATTTCCTTGATCCTTAAACGGAAAGTCATTTCGGACTTTGGACCAAATGCATTTTCGATCGCGAGGCTCTTGGGTGCGTCGGCGCCGTTTAACGAGAAGCCGGAGAAAAGACTAACGGCAGTTAATGCCGACAAGGCAAGGAGGGTTTGTTTCATTTTTTGGTGAGGTTAAGGTTTAAGCTGAAGAGCCTTGCAGACCCAGAAGAAAGGGCAAGCGTTAACTAGCCCTTAATGGAGCCATATGCGGTAAAAATCCAACAAGAAGACAAAACCATTGGCATCAAAACAACATGAACTCGATTCTCGATTTCGAGCTCTCCCCCCTACTCCACCTTAAGGGCGATGCTTTGGGAATGGCTGTTGAATTCGGGAGCATACATGCACTGAACGTTGGTCATGCCGGTCTGATACTCCCCGCGATGCTGCACTCGCACCGAGTATTCGAATACGTAAACCCCCTTGGGCAGATAATCGACATAGAAGTGAGAAGCCGTGTCGCGGGTGGATTCATAATATCCTAGTCCATCCTGATACTTGTAGCGTGAAAGTACGTTAACGGGCTCGGTGCCGCTGCCTCGATGATCCTTCATGTGTACGTACTCCATGTCGCGATCGGTACGAAGCTCGATCCGGACGACCAGCTCGTCGCCCACCTGAACAGCCCCTCGAACGGGTGTAATCTCCGGACCCTTCCTGGTGTATTCCTTCACGTAGAGCGCTTTCTTGATCTTCAAGGGAGTGCCTTCGTGAGGAGTGATCTTGGAAATGTCCTCCATGTACTGCCAGTGCACGCTTCCCCAGGCCACGCCCTCGTCCACCTTGGTGACGGTTACCTTGCCGAAGTCGGGCTTGATCTCAGGACCGACGAAACGTTTCTCGTAGAATCCGGTTCCGGCCTCGACGTTCTCGGGCTTGATGGGAGCCATGTCGGCGAGGGACACCTTGACCAGTTCGTCGGAGGCGAGAAGATCGCTGCCGCGCAGCAGGAGCGCATAGACGGCATCGGCGGTCGCCTTGGTCGTCTTCCAATCCTGGGTCTGCTTTTGCTTGAGCATCCACACCTTGCAGTCCTCCACGGACTTTTGGTCGTTCATTACCTCGTCGAAAGCCTCGATCATCACGGCCTGTGTCTCGATCGGCGCGCGATACCACCACCAGGAGAACTCGACGTCTCTCCAAAACATTCCCATCTCCTCATCGGTGACGGAACGCTCCTTCAGGGAACGCATGATGGCGACGGGAGTCTCTTGGTGCTTGCCAAAGCGCTTAAGAGCCAAGGCAATATGGCCTTCGGACTGGCGATTTCCAACCTTCAGCCAATGTTCGGACGCTTGCCCGAGAAAGTAATCGACCGCCTCTTGGGCGTTGGGCTTTATCTTCTGGTCCTTCAAGAAGAAACTGCGCCCATATAGGTATAGCGCGATCGTGGAGTTGAGGTTGTTCTTGTCCTTGTGACCGTGCTTGAGGATGTCACGATAGGTCTTGTTGATCCAGTTGTCCAAGCGATTGAGGGACTTGATGGCCAAAGACGGATCAAGGTCCACGCCAAGATGACGAAGTCGCCCGAAGCCGGTCGTGATGTAGAGGGTCAGGTAATCGTTGGCTCGACCACCCGCGAACCAAGGCCAGGCTCCGTTGCCCAGCTGCATTTCCTTGAGCTTGTTGAAGGCTCGGCGCTCCTCATCGTTCAAACGGTTATCGTCAAAGAGAATGCCGACGTTGCGCCGGGCCTCGCTCTCGTTTTTCGCCTGCCTGACCCAAGGCGTCTCCATAAGGGCGACGGACTTCA
>CAZNWO010000011.1:0-36042 GCA_964576585.1 uncultured Puniceicoccaceae bacterium
AGGTTCTTCTTCGCCGTCTCAGCAGTCGTCTTCTTCGTTGCTTGATCTTTTACGGCGGTCGACAAGGCTGTGGCGGCAGTAGTAGCGGGAAGAACCGCAGCTTTTGCCTTGGCCTCGGAATCCTTAGCCGTCTTGTCCGTTGCCTGAAAATCTGCGTCAGCTTTCGCTACGGCAGCCTTTACGGCCAATAAAGCCTTGTCCAAGTCGGCCTTGACCTTCGTTGCATCCACCAATGCCTTGTCTGCGACTTGAATTTTGGCCATGGCGGGCTTTTGTTTTGTGGTAACAATGGTCTCGATAGCCTTCTTTGCGGTTTCGGTAGCGGTCTTTTTTGTCGCGGCATCCTTTTCTGCTTTCGCCAAGGTAGTCATGGCAGTGGTCGTTTTTGCCTTGGCTGCGACGGCGGCGGTCGCGGCATCCTTGGCGACCTTGTCTGCTGCGCCTGATGCCTTCGTAGCATTTGCGACCTCTGTCTTAACGTCCGCCAAGACCTTCTCAGCGTCTGCTTTTGACTTCGTTGCGTCTACGACACCCTTGGCTGCGACCTCCGCTTTGGCCATTGCGGGTTTCACGATGGTCGTGGTGGCGGTCGCAATCGCTTTTTCGGCCGTTGCGACGAGGGTCTTTTTCTGAAGCAACTCCTTTTCTGAGTTGGCCAAAGCTGTCGACTGATCGGTCGTCTTCTTTTTAGCTGCAACCAAGGCGGTCGCGGTATCCATGGCCAATTTTTCCGCATCCTGCACAGCCTTTGTGGATTTCAATAGCGTAGCCTTGACGGACGCCATGCTCCTGTCGGTCGTAGACTTGTTGGTGTTGGCAGCGGCAAGAGCTCGGCGAGCGGAGGCGACAAAGGCATTAGCTCTGGCGACTTCCAGGTTGTCGTCGTTGGCTTTCTCCTCTGCAGTAACTGCAATATGAAGACCCAAAGGATAGGTGGGTACGAAACCTCTGTTTTGCTTCATATCGTTCCAAGTCTCCGGAATCAGGGGCAACTTGAACCGCACCTCTTTCCAGCCCTGCCAATTGACTGCAACGACGTTTTGGAGGTCACCTGTCGATGTGCGGGGGAGAAAAAGGTCGAACGGATACCTGTCGCTAATTACTCCGTGCTGGTCGCCTATGAGCGGATAAAGCAGTACCCCGGAATTGTCTCCGTACACCCACATGCTGACTTCGTTGGGCACGCCGGGCAGCACGGGATCCAGCGATACGAAGACCGACTTGCCCTTGGTCCATGGCAGGGCAAGGCTTCTGGCGCCTCCGTGCTTCTGGGCGGTCGAGGTCTCGGCCGTTGCGGTCTTGATTGACGAGAGAACGTGGTTGGCCTTCTCGAAACCCATTGCCCGATAGGCATCGTCTGGCTTGAAGCCAAAATAGGGACGTGCGGTCTCGAATCCGTTGAAGGCAACCGAACTGTCGGGGACAGAAAAGACCAAGGATGCTTCCCTTGACGCCTGTCCCTCCTTATCGCTGACGCTCACTCGAATGTGGAAAGGACCGTTGCGACCAGCCGTCTTGGCGGCGTGCGAGGAAAGATCCAACTTCAAGCTATGATAGCCAAGGGACTCGACGGCAAAATCCATCGAACCATTCGCCATCTGTTCGTCCTCTCTGTCGGTCAGCCTCCAATTAAGGCGGAGTTTTCGGGCTGAGGGAATCCAACTGTTCTGAATGGTGACGTGTACCGCCTTTTGGGGAGCAAAGACATGCTCCGGGTCATCGTATCCAAGCTGAATAGACAAAGCCTCCGACTTGGGCAACTGGGTCTTGGCAATAGTCGCCGCTACCTCCACCTTACCGGGAGCGGGTAGGGGAATTGTGACTTTTGTCCCGGATTGAGGCACATCCACCTTGGGCGCGACAACCGCGAAGGAAACGAATTCCAAAGGATAGTCGATACCATCGCTCGACCCCCTGATCGTTCGCTTGCCGAGCCCTCCACCGATCAAGGGTTGCTCGAAGTATCGCCAACCCTTGAAATCAAGATCGCAGAGCTTTACCTTACCAAAAGTTCTCTTCCAATTATAAAAGTTTCCTCCGGGAGCCGAAAAATCGATAACGACGGCCCAAAGCTCGCCTCCATTGCCATCGCCCTTCACCCAAGTGCCCAAGGAATAGGGGGCGCCGGGCAGGTCGCGGGAAAGGCGGCGATAGACCATGGCGTTGTCAAGATAGCCGATCTGCATTGCGTGATTAGTCGGCGGTCTCGGTTTACCCTCCTCCGCAGTGACCGGAACGCGGCTTATGCTGGCAAGCAACTGCGCCTTGGACTGCGCTCTCTGGGGTTCACCAAAAATCCCGGTCTGTTGACTCCTGTCGACCAGACTGAACGGCAAACCACTGGCGAACCATTTTCCATACACGTCGGCAAAATCGTCCACGAGAAAGTGAGAGGTAGCCATGATCAGGATTTCTTCGGCATTGACGGCTAGCTCGGGACGATCGGGTGAAAACAACTCCGTGGAGAGAGTGAAAGGGGAAAGATATACCTCCAAATTGTCAGGTTCGAGCGCCAGAACGTGTTCTTGTATTTCACCCCCTTGAACCTTCATGTCGAAGGTCCGATCAAGCACTTGATTTTCTCGACTGTCGGTCATCACAATTCGCGCAGACAAGCGAAACGCTTCATCGGTGAAGTTGCGAACGTCGAGGTTGTAGGAAATGTCCGAGGAAAAATCACGCGGGGAGTCGCCGATCAAAGCCAAGTTCGCAAGAGCGGGAGGACGCGAACTGCCGGATGGCGGCACAACCACCATGTCGTCCAGCCAAATGCTTCCGCCCAGTTTCTCCGGGTCTACGCGGTCTACGCGCAGGCTATGCCACCAGCAAACACGATTTGCAGGGGCGGCGGTGATGGGGAACTCCAGTTCCGTCCATTCCGTTGAGTTCATGGTCGTGACAACTTGCGCTCCCTTCAGAGCCTGGTGATTATCCAGTTCCCCCGTCTTGGTATTTCGTCGTGAATGCTGAAAATAGAAGGTCAGTCGATTGGCGCTGCCATCTCCCTTAAGCCAAAACTTGAGCGTACCCCCGGAAACAACCCGGAAGCGCCCGGGCTTGAATTGCATAACGGTATATTTGGCACCTGCCTCAGAGAACTCGTAATCCAAACGACTTGAAGCTTTGCCGACTTGCTTTTCCTCGCTAACGACGGACGCTTTAAGGAAAGGTACTCCCGAAGGAAGAGAACCAGAGAAGTTGTTGACCAGATGATAGCCCGGCGGATCCTCGACTTCGAGACTTTCGACCTGCCCCGATCCGCGAGTTGCGAGAAGGATAAACGCGATTGTAATTAAAGTTCTTTTCATGCTGTCAGCCTTCATTTTGCAGCGGGATTACGCCATACGGAGAGTTTCACCCCGTGCTTGATGATGTAATTGTCCAATCCGCCTTGGACGTCTATGTGGTTTTCTACCACGCACAAACGGTTGCCGGCGACGATGGCGGACGTCAGGTTTCGATTGGCAGGTGGACCACCTGCAAATCGACTGTCACGGGCGCCGGTTGCCCTTGCCAAAACCACCAGTCCGCGATTGGTGGTAATGAAGAGTTGGGTCTTGGTGGCCACCGGTTGCCCAGTAAGCACCGGGGGAGGTTGGCCTTCGGCCCGAAGGGAAGTAAAGGTGTCCTTTTGCCAAAGAGGCACTCCGCTGTGATTAAAGAGAGCCCCCATGCCCTCATCACCTTGTAGGAAGATTCCGTCCGGAGTCACAACCGGGCAGGTGGAAAGCCTCTGCCCGGCTAGCTCGCGCTTCCAGACCTGTTGCCCGTTCGAAACATTGAAGCAATGTACGCCTCCCAAGTCGTCACCGACATAGACGCGATTGTTGTATATGGCTGGCGACGAGGAAGTCTCCGGAGCCACGGGAGCCTTCCAAATCTCCCTTCCCAAGTTTGCGTCCAATGCATAAAGGAATCCATCCCAAGACACGGCGTAAACCCTACCACCGACTACCGCCGGAGCGCTGCGAACACGATCACCGGTGGAGAATTCCCAGAGAAGAATGCCGGAATCTATGTCGATCTTGTAAATCTTGCCGTCGTCGGAACCGAAGAAAACATCGCGACCAACGGGAGTGGGAGAGGAATAGATTCTGCCCTCGGTGGAAAATGCCCAAAGGTGGGCTCCATTGTCCGCAACTGCATGCATCTTGTAATCGGCGCTGCCGACAATAAGCCTGCCCGCATAGCGAGCGGGCGTAGTCAATGGAGTGACCGTGCTCGAATGCCACCCGGTGAACGGCACCTTCTTGTTCTTGCGAGCTTCCGCAGTAGCAGCGTCCATCTTTTTCTTAGTCGCCTCCTTTACCGCCTGCGCCAAGATTATGGGATGCCTTCCTTCCGGCATAGGCAAATTCATGTCGCCTGAAGCTATTGGCAGGGCGAAAACGTCGTTCACGACCGTACCGCCGGCATGCAGCGCGGGAGCCCGCTCACCCTTGTGATGGTTTCCCAACCTCGTGTCCTCCTGATAGGAGCCAACCAAATCCTCAGGCAAGACGGAACGTACGTGAGCGGGGTTGCTCATAAACATAGCAGTGGCGTTTGGATCGTCCGCGAAGCCGGATGCAGCCAACTGGTCCTTGCCGCCGACAGGGCCGTACACCTCGATTTCGGTAATTCCGTCTCGCCTGCCTGCCGAATGCCCAGGGAGAACCTTGACGCTGTCGGTGAAAATCGGCTCGTCAAGTTGAACCACAATAAAACGGCGGGAATCGCCACGTACAAAGCCGACCGTCCTTGGGACTACTATTTCCGTAGTGCCCGTCTTGAGCCTTTGCATGTGCTTGTTCCCCAGGTCGTTCGCCAAAATGCTGATTGCCCTGTACTTCAGGTCTCGCCGGCTGTTGTTCATGTAGAGGACGACGTGGGAAACCCATCCGGGCGTTCCCAGGGTAACCGAAAAGCCCATGGCGTTGGGGCGAAAGCACCACATCTCGTGAACGTCGTCCAGTCGACCATTGTGAAGGAAAGCTTCCGATTGCGTGAAGATCAGCTGATTGAGGGGCGTGGACTGCATCATCACGGTGACCTTGTTTTGGCTCAGCAGTCTTTCCCGCAGGGTCTGAGGAATGCGATCGTATCGAATGCGCAAATCCTTGGGGTGAGTGGGCTCGATCTTGTGCAACTCGAGGTTCGACAAGAGGTTGGCCGAAGGGAAGCGAACAACGCGAAGACTTGTTTTTGCAATTGAAGTACCGTGCTCGGACTCGAAGCCGACCTCGATTTTCTTCGTATCGTACATGGTCTTGAAGGCCAATCGGCCAAAGGTCCACTCTCCTGCCTTACCTCGATAGTTGGAGCCCGTGAAGCGAGATTCACTTCCTTCCTCGCCGTGAAGCATTACCCCTGCGGCAAGGCTACCCTGCGCGGACTCGGGTCGGTACCAGAACTCCAGAAGGTAAGTAGCCATGGAAACGGCCTTGGCTTCCGTTTGCTGCGTGACCAGCTGACCTTTCGCCAACTTGAGGGCAGGCTGCCCATTAAAGACAGTGGGATCGGCTTCCAGGGCGACTTCACTATTCCAGCCCGAAACGTTCGCAAAGCCTCCATTGTAAAGGTTGTTGATGCCGAACTTCAGCATGTCCTTGAAATCGTCTTCGCGAGCTAACTTGACGGGAAAAAATTCAATGGTGGAATCGGGGTCTCGATCGAGAGCCTTGGCCAAGTACTCGCCGTAGTCGCCCGAAGGTAGTTCGTGAAAGTCGCGAAGACTCTTTGACCATAGCTTCACGCCCGACGCGTTGAACCTGACGACCTCGCCATTTCGGGCCCCGGCAACGAGTTCGTCTCCGTCAAGGGCAAGAACCGAGCCTTGGTCGAGGTTGTCGCTCCAGACCTCATCACCTGTGGTCAAGTCAAGACAAAGAATGCCTCCCGATCGACCCGATCGCCAGAGCCGAGTCTGAGCATCATTCAAGGTGTCTCGTTCCCGTATCCAAACGTGGTCTTTTTTCTCTGAGCCATGCAACCACAGTCGCTGCCCCTTGGAGTTGCGTCGTTCAACAAGGAAGAAGTCGGTGTTGAGCACACCCCCGATCTTGATCTCCTCCTTGACCGGCGGTACAAAGGTTCCGAGTTTGCCGGGATTGGGTTGATCCGTAGAAGCCGAATCGAATTCGAGCGGGGCGGAGAGATTGCTGGCATGAATCCATGGGAACTCCGAACTCGAAGGCCAAGTCAGCTTCCACTCCTCTCCGGTCCCTTCCTTCTTATGAGTACGAAGAAGCACCTTGCCGGTTTTTGCGTCTAGGATTTGCGGTTCGTTTGCCCAAAGGGGCATGGGGCCGGCGAAGCCCATCTGGGTACCTATCACGCGTTTTTCGTTATAGGCCAACTTTGTTCCGTCCGGACTCGCTACCACGTCAAGTGTCTTCAGGTAGTTACCGAAAGCTGCGAATGCTCCTTGTTCCAACTGGGGCGGAAAATCAACGATTACTCGGGCGCGCTCGTACTTCCACATCAAGTTGCCGTCGTAATCGATTGCGACCAAGCCCGTCGCCCCGAGGATAATGAATTGGCGGCAGACGGGATTATGAACGATTTCAACCTCGGTATTGTGCTCGCGGTCGACGTGCATGTTTGGCCACTCGGTTGCCGCAAACTTCTTCAGGACTTTTCCGTCGGAAGCATCTATTATAAAGACGAAGAAACCATGACCGGTCCCGGCCAAGATCTTCTTGCCGTCGTCAAACCACTCCAAGTGATAGACGTTGTGCTCGGGCAGAAACTGCTTCCAGAGGAGCTCTCCCGACTTGTCGAGGCAAAAGAGGTTGTGCCCGTACCCGATCGTTCCCAAGATGATTTTCTTGGTAACGGGATCCACCTTGATCGCCCTGACGTGATCCTCAGAGGACAAGTTCTCCCTAGTGCTTGCGGGTTCCTTAGTCTTGCCCTCGTAAGGCTTCAGGGCGTCTACCTGCGGCATCTCGACTTGATCCACCTTCGCCCTCGCCAAGATGGTGTCGTCCGTACCCTCCAGCAACAAGTCGATGGCTTCATCAACTGCCTTGGAATCCCCAAGGGCATATATCGTGTTGAACGTGTTGCTGAAAGCCATACGTATCCAGCCGGCTACACATCGACCTTTGCCCGGAAAATTCTCCGAGGCGGGCTCGGGCAAGGCGTCGCGAGCGACGAGTTTGTGAACCATATCCTGCTGGTGTCCAAGAAGGATCAGGGGACCATTCACGAAAACTCCGGGTTCGACGATCTCTCCACGCCACAACCTCATTCCGTCGAGCTCGGGCAAGACTTTGTCCTGAAGAGTCCATCCTTCGAGCGGTCCGCGCATCCAAGGCCTCATAGGCGTGACTCGTACCCTGAGAGCCTTCTCGGAAAAGTAGCTGTGGAGTTTTTTCGCGACTCCCATGAATTCATCCTGCCTGACCCCGACGAAGATCGTTGGCCCCTCGTACAATTCCCCCGGATAGAATGCCTCCATGAGAAGGCGATTGACGTCTGAAAAGTCGGGTCCCTTGCTCATTGCCTGACCGAATGCATCTGCATTGACGCTCAAGATGCCGGGAGGGAAAAAGTCGGGCTTGTAGAGACGATCGCCGTCGAGAACTGCATTCAGTCCATCGGACAAAGCCCGCACGTGTTCGTCGGTAAATGGCTCGGTCGACTTGTAGTCGGCGATCATCTTTCGCGCCTCCTCGGGGAAAAGGGAAAAAATATGCGGTGAAAGAATGTCGGGATGAGCTTGCCCGTGCTGGGTCTTGCGGATGCCATCGGTTCGCCTTATTCTCAAGGCCAACAGGCGGGCGTTCTTGAAATCCTTGGCTTCGAAATGGCGCTTGACCTTCAGGCAGTCGCGATCGATGAAATCGCGAATCTTGGCAGACTGCATAATCCTGAGATCCGGGGTTTTCGTCGCGGGCAAGGCGAAATCTCCTCCACCGATGGAAAACTCCACCTCGACAGTCGTCCCGCTGATCAATTCTCGAGCACGGAAGTAAAGCTTGCCGGCGGGAAGGTTCACGGGGACCCTGTAGACTTGCCGGTAGGTTGGGTCGGCGGCCCTGTAGACGTGCCTAAGGATTCGCTCATTTGCATCCCTTATCTCGTACTCAAAGGGAATGCCGGCATCGATGAGGTTTCCTTGTGCATCCAAGGCGGAAATCTCGAAGACCAAGTCGCCACCGCCGGCATCGGGCGCCTTCGCCTTCAGGGAAAGCCTTTCAATGGCAGCGGGGAGAAATGCGTAGATCTTGCCGGGAGAAGAGCGCAAGTCGGCGTCAAGTTCCATCTTCCCGTCGGGGAGAGTCTTCACCTCCACCCGTTTCATTTCCAGCATATCGTAACAAACGGGAGGGCGAGCGGGGAAACGCAGTATAGACCGAGAGGGAGCCTGGTACATAGTCTTGTGGTTGCCCGTGAATTCCGCAAAGGCGTGATTGGTCACGACCAGATACTCGCCCTTTCGGCAACGCAGCCAATCGGGACCGACCAACATGTCGTGCTCCGCCGCAGGAGGTATCTTTTGCTTGATCATGAACTCACGAATCAAGTCCTTGGTCTTCTCGGTAAAGTCCCACCAACGCTCGTTGTCGAAATCGAGGTGCTTGGGGAAGGAACCGCCGAGACGGTCGGCAATCTCGTCCAAGTCCGAATCCAGTCGAACGATACCCTTCAGTAAATTCGGCAACTTGCTTGTTCGCTCGACTACCACGATCTTTCCCGCATCCAACAAGCGCTGCAGAGCTGCAGCGACGTCCGGCGGAACTTCCTCGGGGAAATGCCAACCCGGAGCGAAGATCACCTCGTATTCACCACCCTTGTCGGCAACGAGTTGCTCGTCCGTAAGGAAGTCGGCTGGGTAGCCTGCCCTAAGGCAGTAGGCCCATAGACCCTCGCAGAGAAGGGTTGTGCCGATCGGCTTTCGATTCGAGAGCATATCGGCGACGTCCGAATTGTAGATCGCCACCTTCTTGTAACCTCTCTCGGCAGCAAGAAAGAGATCCCCATAACGAGTGGTGATTGCTACCGCGATGTCCTTGACGCCGGAAAAGTTGTCGTTGGCTTTCGGGGTTTTCGGCGAGGACTCGAACTGGAAGAAGCTAAGCCCATCCGGTTTCTGGGAAAGCGTGAGGAAGGCATCCCGAACGTTGGAATCGCCCCACAGGCCCGTCCCGAGGCCATAAATCATCGGCATGACGGTAAGATCGTCCCGCAGGCGCATGGCATCAGCCATGATGGGACCCGTGAGCGCCATGCTCCCGAACCCACCCATATCCTTATAGCCCACTGCGGAAACAAGCTCAAGGTTGCGAAACTTGCCCGTCATGCCGCCATCGCCCCGATCCAGATTCATGCCGGGAAGCGCGTTTACGTGGTGCAGGGTAAAGTTGCGGGAAGAGGGCATCACTTCCTTGGCTGCGCCCGCCATGCGTCGGCTGAACTCTTCCCACTGCCAGGAAAGGTGACGGGGCCACTCCCGATACTTCTCGACCATCGCGTATTCACGCTTGCCCTCGGGGAGGGCGGTGAAAGTGTCTAGCTCCTTCATCGCCTCGCTGCTCGAGAAACCCGAGCGCTGGCGGAAGAGTGCTTCCTCCGCCCTGCGAAAATGAGCCATTACCACGCCGGGCGTGTCGTGATCGAGAGACTGCGTCAATTCGTCGTATAGGCAGACACCGCGAAAGGCGGGACTGTGCATCATGCTGGTCGCCTCCAGGGTGGAATAACGTTCGCACGCCTGAAGGAACTTCTCCCCGCGAGGCATCATGCTGTCGTGCTGCGTAAAAAGGTTCTCGTAAAATTCCAGACCGTGGCGAACGGCCTCGTCGAGGAAAACGTCGCGGCCACTAGGAGGGGCAAAAGCCTCCCACGGTCCGAGAGCGGCTCTCTCGATGACAAGAGTCCGAATCACGTCACTGTTCGAGAAAGTCACTCGCCCCATACCGTAGCACATTCCCTTGAAGGCGTTGTACCCGTTGTCCACCATTGAACGCACCACGTCCCGGGCGCTGGCCGAGGAAAACTTGTGCAGCCCGTAATGCCAGCGATTGCGATCGCTCACTGCATTGTCTGAGCCCAGCAACCCTGAATAGTCGAAGCCGAGGTTGTTGTACTTGCCGAGAAGCAGGTTCTTGAAATGGGTCTTGGGCTCCGGGTCGATCAAGTCTATGGCCAAGGGAGGACCCGGTCGCCCCCCGAGTCGGCACTCGACCAGATATTTCCCGGGAGCAAAGCTAACGGTGGTCTTTCCATCCAAAGTGGCGAGGAAGGTGTGACGGTTGCCGGCTTCGGCGGGGATGACGTCGTCAAGAATCTGTAAAGGCTTCCGCGCATTTTCGGCGTCCCTCAGAAATGCTTCCACTTTTGTCCCCGGAGCTAGAGGATTCTGGTCCGAGGTTGCCGCTACCGCCAGCCAAAAGGTTTCTCCCAGCAGGAATGCCGTGCGACCCCTCTTGGTGAAAGAACCTATGCCTGCATCATTGTTCCCTGCAACGGTGATCCACTGGTCGGCGAAGAAGGGTGGGGCATTGCCCGTGGTGGAGCGAATTCCGATGCGAAGAGTGTATATCCCTGCGTGAATGTCGGCAGGCACGTCTATCTCTACCTCGTCGGGACCTGAGGGCTTAGCTGCCAAATTCGTCCACTGGGGAGATTTTCGAGGCTTCAAGGCTGCGAAGATCTCGGCATTCTCCAAGGGGTTCTTGTTGGCAACCGCCTCGTACGCCTTCTTCTTTTCCACCAATTCCGCCTTGGAAGAGGCGATTTGCTCCTCAAAGCCCTTCAAGTTCGTCTCGATCGTCGTAAAAGCCATGTGAAGGGGAGGCACGGCCTTGTTCGTCTTGAGGACGGCGGCAATGGTCTGCTGCACCTTAGCATCCGCAACCCTGGCGGCTGTCTCTGCGGCGGCAATCTGAGTGGCGACGTCGGCAATCTTCGTCTTTTGGGCAGCAAGGGCTGCAACTTCTTTCTCCTGGGCAGTCTTTGTCTGGGCAACCTTTGCCTCTGCGGCAGTGATCGTGGCTGCAGGATCGTTGTTGGCTTTTTTCGTCGCCAGTTCCTGCTCGGCTTTCTTTACCAAATCCAGGGCGGAGGTGATGCGGACCTGTATCGCTTCCAGCTTTTTTTCCTCGGTCGACTTGAGGGTCGTGAGCTGCTTTATCTTTTGCTTAGCCTGGAGCAAGACGTTCGCGTCCTGCTTGATCATAGGGTCACCGTTGTAGAGTCTGGTCAGGGCGGCATTAACCTTCTGCTGAATAGGGACAATCTGCTTTTCAAGAGTTTCTATTCGTTCCTCCAAATTTAGAACCGCCAACTCCGCCTTGCTTCCCTCTGTTGGATCAAAAGCGCGCACGCGAGCTTTGATTTTTTCACCGAGATTCAGGTGCCGCCTAGTAGACTCTACCACTAGGCCCTTCTGCCAGAGCTTCGTGCCGTCCGTCCAGTCGACTCTAATCAACTTGTTGGGCAAGTAGGAAAGGTCTCCGTCAATCACCAACCCAGGACCGTACTCGGAAACCCTCAACTCAAATGGATCCTTTCTTGCATAAAGATTTGCGAACTTGAGGGGCTCGTCCTTTCCAAATCTGATCATTTGCATTTCCTTTATGTGAATGGATCCATCCGGCTCACCTGTGGCAGCTATGCGATTCACGGGTATTCGCAGTTCCTGACCGTAACTTCGCCATGTGGATTCCGCGTAACCGCCTTCACCCTTTCCTGACTCCAAGCCATCCTTGGTCAAATGAAAGGTTTGTCGAAGGGGGTGAATGTGGTAACCGGCTCCCACCGTGTTGGAGGGCATCCACAAGGTCAGATTAAGAAACCTTCCACCGCCTTGCGGAATCAACTCCATGTAGCTTTTGGATTTTGAGCCGGAACCTTCGTCGTCAGCCAATCGTATGGCGATGTTAGGCAAGGGAATCTGGTCAAGTCCTGCCCTTTCCCTAGGCGCATCGATTTCATTATGACGGACTGCCCTTAATTTGAAAGGGTAGCATTTCACCTTGACTAGATAAAGGGGAGCCAGCTTGAGCTTGGCCCATCCATCGGACTGCTCCAGAATCTCAACCTTGGCTCCCTGAGGAAGGCTTGTCTCCGATTTCGCACCCTCCTCGGGTTCTTTCAACGCCTTGACGTTGGCCTTTGCTATGGCCCCATCGACAATACTTTCCTCCGGGACCCAACCGTGGCGCTGTTCGACAGTGATTATGAAATCGGTGTCGTCGCTCTTGACAGTGCCATTCTCGTCCACCATGAGTTCGTGGTTGCCCGGAGTCAGCACGTGCTTCCCTTTTGCAAGGCTAAGTCGAGCGCGCGGAACACGGTCAACGTACTTCCCGTTGAGGAAAATCTCGAAGGCGGGCTTTCCGTCGATCCGTATATTTCGAGCCCAAGCCGTGTGCGGGGGAAAGAAGGCATGACGTTCACCTTCTGTCAGCGTATAAAGATACTGCGCGTCCTGGGCAGTCTTCTGTCCCACAACGAAATCGACGCCTACGTCGAGCTGATTGAAGGGAACGAGGCGAAATTCCACTTCCGCTCCATGCAGTGAAGCGACAAATAGAACGAACGAGGCTAAAAACGTCTTTTTCATGTAGTCCTCCTCAGTGGCAATAGATGTACATCATCCAGTTGGTCATCCATTGGTAGAAACGTTCTCTGGCAGCATTGCCTCCCCCATGGCCAATGCCCTCGCCGATGGGGTTGGAAGCGCTGGGCGGAGTGGAGATCTCCCAACCGCAACCGTCGTCATTGGGCGAGAAGAAGACCGCAGGCCTATCGTCCAAAAGGAAATATTGCCACGGTCTCATGGTTTCGAGGGATTCGCCGGGCCAACCCGATTCCGGGTAGACCATTCGAAATACGTCGGATACCTTCTTGTCGTTTTTGATTAAGACTTCCGGCTTTCCGCCCGGAATCATTTTCCCCACTTCGGGTTGCACCGAATCAGTGAACGGACTGCCCTTGTTGTAGCAGTCATCCAGATACAATGTGCCTCCTCGCTTGAGCCAATTCTTCAGGTTTTCCGTTTCCTTGTCATCGAAAGACCAATTGTAATGACTCGTCAGGTATACGGCAGTGTACTCGAAGAGTTCGTCCGAACCAACGTCCAGTCCATCGTTGTTGACGTGCACCGGCAACCCCGTCCTCATCTTCACTTGGTAAAGCATGAAGGGTACGGCAGTGGGATCCGTGTCCCAATCAGTCTTGCCGGTGCGCGGCTTAATCCTTCGAAGGGAAATCTTGTTGCGGGTATCACGTTCCTCATCCGCAGCGAACTGCTGGATCTCCTCCTTGGAAATGGCGCGACTGTTGAGCTTGCTGGCCCGCTTGATCCACGATTGCTTACTCTGGGCATAGGCCATGATTGTCGCAGAAAGAAAAAACTGGATAATCAATAAATTCTTCATCTCATTTATCTCTTTTTATGTTTAATTCCAAAACTGTAAGGTCAACATGTCCCCGCTTGTTCAACATTTTGGGAGACTCGCGAATGGTTAGCAAGGGGCTTTTCCCGTCTGAGATTGATTTTTCCAAGACAAGGGACCCCGGGTAAGTCTTTGAGAAACCGTCCGTAAACTCTAGGTTCTCGGCACCTTCCAGACGTGCCGTAAAATGGAATTCCTGACTGAAGTCGGGATGCAAGAGCACGCTCCCGGCAATCTCGAAGGGGATTGCCTTGTTCCGATCAACGAGGTGCAGCAATTTAGCAAGTCGCTTGCCCCTGGACTCAAAGTATCGTTCTCGTTCCGTCTGGCTAATGCGTCCGTCGCCGTTTTCGTCAATTGCACGCAATTCAAGTAGCGCGGCGCGAGGTGTTTTGCGCAAACGATATTGCAGCACCAAATCGCCCCCTCGCACGGAAAAGCGGAGACTGCGGTCCACATGGTCGATCGGGGACTCATGAGCCCGTGCTTCAACGAAAGCAGTGCAGGAGAGGATGAAAGCAGCAAGCCTCATCATGGCTTTTCCTCCCTAAGGTAAAAGGCCAAGGTTGGAACGTCGCGCAGGCCGGTTTCGAGCAGCGCCCCCACAAAAGGGTTTTCAGAGACTTTCGCCAAAGATTTCCGGTGACTGTCGGAATCAATTTGGCGAGCAGCCTTGGTGGCTCCAAGCAAAACCGCAAACTCGGAGGAATTTAAGCCGTGCCGAAGCACGGGGTGATCCTTTCGAGCTTCACCCAGCAGAGCAAGGATGATCATTTTCTCGGTCGGCGAACCGGAAAAAAACAAATGTTCCAAGGCAGGCGAAACGTATGGGTTGCCAAGTTTCGTAAGAGCCAAGATGGAATAAAGGGCAGGCAGTCCCTTGCTCTTAGAGAGGTTCAAGAGAAACGACTCCACCTCTTCACCCGGGAAATTCCCCAACCCCCAAATAGCCTCGGCCCGAAAGTCGTCTTCAGCTTCGTGATCGGCGGCGAGATCGAGCAAGGTCGGGACGACTTGCATCATTCGGCGTCGAGAGGCGAGTCTGATCAACTGAAGGCGAACGTCTCTGCTCGATTCCCTTATAAAGTGATCCTCGATTAATTTGTCCGTATCGCCTCCCTCCATTCTTTCCAGCGCCATCGCTACCTTGGACCGTAAAACCGCTCGCTTTTCCTCGGCTAGACAACGTCGAAGATAAGGTAAAGAACGAGGATCACCAAGTCGCCCGAGAGCGTCGATGAGATCAGGAGAGGTATCCTTGAAACCTTTCGAAATGGAAACAAGCCGTTCTCTCACCTCGGGGCCGACTTCGCTTGTGACGGCGCTCATCGCGACTCCGGCAACTCCGCTATCCGGAAAACGAAAGGCATTCAGGATCAACGCATCTCGTACCTGCCACTTTGATTTGGCGAGGGCGTAAAGGATTTCCCTTCGTACGATGACGCTTTCGTTGTCGCGAAACAATTTCAGGGCTGCCTTGCCTGCCCCTTGATCTTTGGGAAAGGAAGCCAAGGAAGAAGCGATCCGGGCAAGGACAATGTCGTCCTTCTCTACTTCAAGCTGTTTCAACAGAAACTCCAACGCCTCATCGGGGAAGGTACGGGTGAAGCTTGCGATTGAACGGCAAGCCTGAGCCCTAACCAACGGGGAGTCATCCTTCAAGGCCGTCCTTACGATACCAAGCAAGGGACAGGTCTCGGCAGACTTGCCGCGAAGTTCTTCGGGCACTCCACGGGTACGCCTACGAATCCATCCTGATGATCCGCAGCAAGCGGAGAAGCCATGGGCATGCTCGATCCCGGCGAGGATTGACGTACTCAATCGAATGCTGTCTTCCATGGCGCTGCCTTTTGCCATCGACACCAGCATGGCAAGGAACGCGCCTCGATACTGTCGCTCGTTTCCAAAGGAAATCCAGCGCGACCATTCCTCAATCAAGGATGCGACTCGCGATACACTTTGCTCGCTGGAGTCGGAGGCTCGTTCAAGAATCCAATCGCGAGTGAATCTGGGACATGCCCTGATTGCAACAGCCTGAAAAAGGGGCGGCCACTCCTTCCATTCCAGAACTGCTCCAATCTTCCTTTCCGTCGCCATGCCTTTCTCCGTGTAGAAGACCTCGTGGGCCGCAGGGTCGTAAAGCTTCAACAATTCCTCATGAGCATTGCGGCTACGGGCAGCACGCGCGATAAGCTGGGAAAGCACGGCTGAACGCTCGGGCTTGCTCTCGTCGAGCAGGTCTGCGGCAACCTGAACGGCATGGCCGCCACGCTCGGCAGCCTCTCTCAGCTCAGACGGTGAATAGGAACCCTGATCGACTCGTTCGGCGAGACGTCGAACAAGATTTGCGGTCGAGGCGGGATCGTCATCGCCCGCAAATCCGAAAAGAGGAAAAAGCAAGAAGAGGGCAAACGATCTGGAGATAACCGTCATTGAGCCCCGGACAGCAGCTGAAAATATTGCGAAATCAGTTCCTCCAGTCCAAACGGAACGGATTCCGCTCGGGTTGCTGCAGCGACGTCATGCTTGCCAAGGGGGAACTTGGACTCGGTGTGCAAGGTCTTGACGGGATCCTGCATGAGATCGGTCGAGCGGCCGATCCGCTCGGCAAACTCTAGCTTCAAAGCTGATTCCTCTCTGCGCCTGAAGCCGAAGTCCTGCCCGGAGACAAACTGCCCCAAATCGTTGCCGACAATCACGAACTCGATCGTGCGGGACCTACCCACCCCGGGAGTTTCGGGGCGATTGTCGCGTGCCAGCAGTGTAATTGTGACCTTGTCGCCGGGATAAATCGCAGTGCCCGAGAAAATTCCCGTAAATCGGCTCCTGGCGCGATCTCTCGGAGGGTCGAGTTCTACGACACGGCTTCCTTTCCTGTCCTGCCGGTTCAGAACCTCAAACAGGGAGGTAATGGTGTAGTCCAAGCGAACTTCGCTCAACCCGAAATCATCTTCCGCTCGCCATGCCACAGGCAAGCCGGAGGCCTGACCGGGCACCAATTCCTTTTCGGAAAGCTTGGTCAGGATATTGATACTGGGGGGTTCGTCGCTCTGTGCGATGATCGATATGCTCTGCGGTCTCTCCATCTCGAAACCTTCCCCGAAATGACCCGTTAGGTTAATCGAGAGTATCTCGTTCTGAGCGATCTCGAACTGGAAGGTTCCGTATCGACCGTTGACCTCGATGGGATCCTTTATGCCGGTGCTCGTCTCCCAAAAGGTTCGGTCCGCATCCAAAGGGGTATTGGCGGCAAAACTGACAAGAACCTTGGTGCCGGGCAACCCTTCGAGCTTGGCCACCTTCCCGGTAATAAGCCTCATCGACTGCCCGGTGTACTCGGGTGGTTCGAGCTCGAAGTTGATGGCTTGAATCAAAGGCCGATCCTCAACCTCAACCAGATGTAACTGAGAAATCTCGTTGGCGTATTCGAAGCGATAACGAAAGTTCGCAGCAGTCTGATCTCCTTCTAGAGTTACGGAAACCTTCTCATCCTTCAGTTTGAGGACTTCGGTGGTGGTCTCGCCGGTTTCCTCAAAGATCTTCACCAACCTCACTTCGTCTCTCCTGGCGCCGATGACCCTTGCCTGCAGTTCGACTGCATCGCCCCGCACCATTCTCAGGTCGCCGGGGGAAATCTCGAAATCAACGGGAAAAAGCAAGTCCAGCAAGGTGTAGTATCCCTCGATGGTACGGTTGTAGCGATCTTCATAGACTTGAGGCGCATAGTGGCCGAGTGAACCGTAACCGGCTAATATCACCATAGCGACACCTAGAAACTTCCATGTTCGGCGTAAGTCCAGAAGGGATTTCAGCTTCGTCTCCGCAAGGATGCCCGCAGTCCGAACAACGAGAGCCCTGACCATCGGAGTAGATGCCGAGGTTTCGTCGATTTTTTCGGCCAACACTTCTCCGCCAAGCTGGAGCGACCCAATTATCCTGTTGTTCAGCTTGCCATGCAATTCCTCGATGACGTTCGCCTCGTGATCCCTGCGAATCCTTCTCCATGGCGGCACAACGACCCACTTGAGCAACGTCACCAATGCAAAAATGCCAACGACGACGAAAGTCCCGAACACGGCCAACAAGGGAAGCTCGACAACCCAATCCAAGAGAACCCAAAGCAGTATGGGAGCGATGCCGATTGACCCGAAGCGCCCCCAAGAGAGGAGAACTTCCCATCTTTTTCTGTAGCGTCCAAAACCCTTGACCGCCTTTTCTATCGAGCGATAGCTCTTGGAAAAATTATCTGAGGCCGGACTCATGCGCACCCCCTTCTTTTTCGCAGCCAACAGTCAATGCATACCAGAAGTATAAAGAGTATCATGGTCGCCGGCAGGTTCCACAGTGGCGACACGTAGGTCTTGCTGACGTTGCGCGAGAGGGATGCGAGTGACTCGACCAGACTGTCGATTTTACTCGATTCGAAAGCTTTGCCGCCCGTGGAGGCGGCGAGGGAAGCCATTGACTCCGGTTGAGTTCGCGTGTCGACGAACTCGGAAACGCTGTCGATGGCAAGAATTGACTCCTTGGCTATTCGGGCCTCCTGATCGAGTAATTTTCTCTTGGCGTCGGTTACGTAGAAAGGTTCCTTGCCGCTGGCCTCGACGGAAAGATCTTCCTTCGCTCTAGCTTCCGCCTTCTCTAGGTCGGTCTTCGCTTTTGCAATTGCGGCCAGCACTTCCTTCTCCTTGTGGATCGTGCGAACCTCCCACAAGCCCGCTCCGTCAATTTCGAACTTGTACTCGTATATGCCCGGATTCGACTGACTGTCCGCAGGGTAGAGGGCAAACTCTCTGCCGTCGGGGCTTGTTACGCGGGCAACCAAGTCTGCGTTTCGAATGGGATTGAAGACCTTGTCGACAAGGCGAGTCTTGAGGCTCACGGACTGACCTACTTCGGCCCGTTTTTCCCGGCGATTTATCTGTGGACGCTCGGGTTGCAAGCGAGGGTCCGGGGCGACCATCCTGATCGCATTACCCCAGAAGCGCCGGAAATAGTCGGTGCCTTCGGCAACACCGTCAGTCTCACTGCCTCGGGGGCGAAGAAACTCCCAGCGCCAAGTGGTGTCAATTGTAAGGGCAAGCACATTGCCCCGTCCTATCTTCTGGTAGGCCATGGAAGGAAGGGATCCTTCCTCCGTCTCAACGGTAGCCAACATTTGCGATCCTGGTTTTAGGTCTCCGACTCTGTTACAACCCTCAACCTTGGGCAGTTCCAACCATGCTCGCTTATTGCCCTCGGGATCGGGCTCGAGTCGCAAGCCGGGATGGCTATAGCCAACGGGTGTTGGAATCACGTTGAACTTGCCCGTGACCTGGGTCTCATCCATGCGGGGAACCTCGAACGGCAGAAGTACGCCCAAGGCGGAATCCTGATAATTGCCGGCCGAATAGACGTTTCGTCCACCCAAGGTGATTAGGCCACCACCACGCTGCATAACGAAATCCGCCAACCAAGACATACTCGTCTCGTCCGAGCCTCCACCCCGAAAGTCCCCCCGAGCGACGTCACCAAGAATCACCACGTCGTAATCGTGAAGTTCGGCCTCCAGATCGGGTAAAGCCTTGCCCAAGTTCTTGTGCCTCATTTGCCCCATTGCGTACCAACCGCCCTTCGGCAACTTGACCAAGCCTCCCATGTCGATCACGGGATCACGGGCTATCCAATGGCCGAGAATCTTTCGTTCGTCCCTGGGAACGTCTATATAGAGCACGCGGATATTGCGGTCGATGACGTCGACCGTATGTTCGCTCTCCAAAAGTTTTTCTGACGCTTGTCCCTTTACGCCTTCTATCACTACTCGAAACTTGTGACGTCCAACCACCTTTGGCTTGAAAACAATTGGAATAAGCGAAATGCGCCCACCACCCAACTGAACCTTCTGCTCCTTCACCATGAGCCATTCGGGAGGAGGTGCGTCAGGCGAAGGAGGACCGGGCTTCGGGGGTTTCATCTGGAACAACTTGAGTTGCCCAACCAAGTCCTTTTCGAAGGCTGAAGCGTCGAGTTTGGCCTGCATCTGCAATTCGTCTCCAAGTCGAACGAAGTATTCCCCATCGAGACGGGTTCCGAGCACCTCGGGCTTCTCAGCTCGTCCAAAGGCTACGGGAAAAACCTTCATTTCCTGAGCCGCAAGGAGAGGAGCCGCCTCTGCCCAACCCGGTTGTGTCGAGGGCTCGTTTCCATCGGTCAACAGGACGACGGCCTGGAGGTCGGGTTCGTTGCGGGAAAGGGAGCGAAGGGTTCTTCCGAAATCCGTGCCTCCGCGGGCTGTGTCGTTTCCATCCGGAAATAGCTTCCAGCTGAAGTCGTGAAAAAGAAGGTGGGCATCACCCTCAAGGCTATCGACCAAGTCATTCCTGAAAGTTTCTGCCGAGGCCAATCGAGAACGGTTGTTTTGGAGATCCATAACCCCCATTGAGCCGGAACGATCAGTCAAGACCGCTACCTTGGGCGGCAAATCGAGATTCAGCCTCACCCTTAGCTCGACTTGAGCGAAAAGCAGAATGATCAAGGCTCCCGCAAGGAGTCGAAGGAATGCAAGAAAGATTGCGGTGCGAATCGGCAGACCTGAACGCGGGAGAACCGTAAGGACTGCCATCGCCACGGATATGGCGGCAATCACCCAGATGATCCAGATCGCGGGCTGCGAAGCAGAATACCATTGCCACTCCTCAACTCGGGAAAGCCGGTCCACCTCAGGGAACCCGCAGAGCCAAAGGGCTAACTGCTGGAGCAAGTCAGTCATCAGGCGTCCATCTCCAGTTCTTTTTCTTGTTCACGCTCCTGCTTTCGCCAGCGCAAGACACCCGTCACGTAACCGGTGACTGACTCCAAAACCCAAAGGGCGGCTAGGATCAGCACGAACAAGCGCCATTGCTCTTGCCCGGTGGGAGCCATCTGAGCCAACTCCCTTTCGGTCCTAGTGGTCACGCTGTCGCCAAGCCATTGACCCAATTTGGGCAAGTCGACCTTCGTCATGTCGCTCTCCAGAGGATCGGCATTTACGGTGACGGGGCGACGATACCCGATCCATTTGTCGTTCGTACCCCATGGTTTCCCAAGCATGTATTGGCCGGGCGGCAGCCCTTCCATCTTCACGCTCTTCCCTTCACCAATCTTCATTTGCCGAACAGTCTCGGAGTCCTCCTCGTGGCGAATCTCGACTTGATCCATGAAGGCGAAGCCGGGCTCGGAGAGGTCAAGCGAAGCCGGGCGCAAAGCAGTCAAGGCAAAGGAAGGCCTTTTCTCCAGTTGCCCCGTGAGATGGTCAATCAACGTCCATGACAAAAGGGGGAAGACGCGCGACATGGCGAGGTTGCCGCGATTCAACTCCATGCCGAAGGTCGTCGCAGCAACCCTCCCGTCACCCAGGGGGCGGTCGATGACCAATGGATTCCCCTTATTGTCTCTAAGCAGGATGCGTGCGTCCTTAGCGTAACCGCGAACACCTCTCAGGATGTTAAAGCTCACCACGGAAAGGTCTCCGCTTCTAAGGTTGAGGAAATTTGAAACCAAGGCGGATGGAACGTAGGGAACTCCATCTATATCCCTCCGCTCGGTGTCGAAGTTGATGATCGTCGAGGCTTCCAACACCTGATCGTTGTCGATCATTACGGGTGAGAGGGGATCATCACCGCTCGCTAGTGTATTATTAAACGTAAGGGCGTTCATTTGAGCCGAGCACACGAGCAGCAAGGAGCGCCCCTCCTGCACGTAAGTCCTGAGATCGGTTTGAAGCTCATCGCTTAGGGAACCCACGTCGTAAAGAGCAACCAAATCGTACTTGCTGAGGGTCTCCGTAGCCAGAGCGTCGAAAGGTATCCGCATTGTACGCAGTCCTGTTCCGTAAGTTAAGCCCAGCTCTCGACTGGGATTGAGCACGAACTCTAGAATCCTGGAGCCGTTTATGACGTCCACTTCCACTTCCTCTTCGGGTTCTTCTCCGGGAAGGAGAGTTATGCTCGAATCCTCCAATTCCGTACCGTCCACGATCAGAATCCGTCGAACTTGCTCGGGAACGAAAGGTAGAGAATAGGAATTGTCCGCAAGGTTGGAGTCATCCATCGGCTTTGCTCCTCCTCCATCGGGGATCTTCAGGGAAACCTCTGCGAATGGTTTCGGCAGAGTACGCTCAGGACGAGCAGTCAGGTCCACCAAGGCTTCCGTGCCCGGCTCCAGGGCGAAGTCCTTGTACATGGGCTCCCTCTCGCCGGCTATTGCGAACTCGATGCGGGCGCTTTGCTTCTCGGCCCCGAAATTCCTCACTCTCGTCAAAACGTGCGCATCCCTTCCACGGCGTACGCGACCTTTGATCTCGGAATGCACGATGGCTATGTTTTCGGCATCGCCTTTGGCCAGATCGACCAAGGTGACGTCCAGTTGCTCTCCAAGCTCTTCCTTCAGGTCGTTAATGAGCCGAAGGTCTCGCTCGTGTCTCTTGCGGAAGGAGTGGGTTCGACCATCGCTAAGAACAACGATTTGGGAACGGTGTTCACGCAGGCCCCTGATCATCTCGGCGCCCACGGCGATGGAATGCACAAGGTTGTCTCCAGCACCGGCGCCCACCTCTATGGTGTCCAGAGCTGCGATCGCCTTTGCGGGTTCTTCTCCCAGTGGACTGAGGATGTTCGCCTTTGTCCCCGCTGCAATCAGAGCGCAACGGCTGGGCAAGTTAATTTCCTCAAGCATCTCACGAGCAATGGAGCGAGCCTTGTCCAGGCTGGTGACTTTCTCGTCGACCGAAGCATCGGCAACCAGGTTCATGCTCGTTGAGGAATCAACGATGATGACAAGGTTGCGTGGCGCAGGCTCATCAACGTCGGGCAAGAAGCCACGCCCCATAGCAGCAACCAGAATCGCAAGCACGGCCAAGCGCAGGAGCAACTGCAGTAAGTCGATGGGGCGAATGGAAAGCGCGTTGGGCCGCTCCCGTTTCCGCAAGAGCAGGATCGACGGAAAGTTTTTGATCGGGAACTTGTGCCTTGCGATGAAATGGAAGATGACGGGCACTGCCAGCGCGGCAAACCCCATCAACATGCCGGGATTAAGCCAAGTCATCGGTTGGCCTGGCGTCGATAAAGCAGGTAGTCCCGAAGAACGAATTCTATGGGATCCGCAGTAGTGATGAACCTGTAATCGCCTCCGGCGGCGTGCGTACCCTCGCGAACCTCCTCCTGAAAACGATTGAAGCGCCTTTTATATACCCTTCTTCCGAGCAGGGGATCGTTGAGAAGCTGACCGCCGGTCTCGAGGTCGCGAAAGCTGGTCAACTGGCGAAAAGGAAAATCTCTTTCATCAGTGTCCACGAGGTGAAACACGAGCAATTCATGCCCGCGGGCAGAAATCTGCTTAAGACCGTCGGTGATGACCTCGGTGTCACCGTAAAAATCACTGAACACCACCACCAGCCCGCGCCGCTTCATTCGAATGGCAATCTTTTGGAGGACGTTGTCGAGATCCGTACCAACTCCCTCATCGGCACCGAGCTCAGTCAGGCGCGCGAGTATTGAATAAAGGTGTCGCTTGCCCTGCTTGGGCGGAAAGTAGTCGCGAATGTCGGTCCCGAAACTAATGAAGCCCGGGGCGTCGTTCTGCTTGTTCACCAAGTAGGATAGGGCGGCGGACAGGAATCGGGCGTACTCGAACTTGGTAAGGCGCTTCTTGTCGTCCGGGCGGTAACCCATGGAACCGCTGACGTCGAGCACGATGGAAACGTCCATGTTCGACTCCATCTCGAAACGCTTGACGTACCAACGCTCCGTGCGGGCCAGCATCTTCCAGTCGATATGGCGCGGTTCGTCTCCATGCATATACTCGCGATGATCAACGAATTCCACGCTGTAACCATAGTCCTTGCAGCGATGCATGTGTGCATAAGCGCCTTGCACAAGCAGGCGAGCTAGTAACTCGATGCTGGGCAGGTTTCGAATGATATTGGGGTCGAGCAACCCCATTGGAGAAGATGCAGCCACGAAAGTTATCCTCCCTTCGACTTTAGGCTGCCTTCGACTCTACGGGAACTTCCTTAAGCAAATGATCGATTACGTCGTCGCTCTCCACACCTTCGGCTTGAGCGGTAAAGTTGGTGAAGATGCGGTGGCGGAGAACAGAATGTGCGACGGCCCTGACGTCCTCAACAGTGGCCTGCATCTGGCCTCGCAGGAGGGCGCGACTCTTCGCTCCGAGTGAAAGGTACTGCCCGGCGCGTGGACCTGCCCCCCAGCCGAGATACTTGTTGCAGAACTCGGGTGTCCCGGGACGATTCGGTTGTGTCGCAACGTTCAGGCGAGCAATATAGTCAAGAACGTGATCGCTCACGGGAACGCGGCGCACGATGTCCCTGTACTTCATTACGTTCTCTCCGGTAATGACGGGATTGGGCTCACCCAAGCCGCCTCCAGTGGTACGCCTCACGATCTCCTTCAGTTCATCGAACTTCGGATAGTCGAGGTAGATGTTGAACATGAAGCGGTCCATCTGAGCCTCGGGAAGCGGATACGTACCCTCCTGCTCGATGGGGTTCTGGGTCGCCATCACCATAAAAGGCTCCTCAAGCTTGTAGGTCTGCTTGCCTACGGAAACCTGTCTTTCCTGCATAGCCTCGAGAAGGGCAGCCTGCGTCTTGGGAGGCGTCCGGTTGATCTCGTCTGCAAGGAGCAGGTTCGTAAAAAGCGGGCCACGTACGAATACGAACCTCTTCTCGCCGGTGCTCTTGTCCTCCTGCAGCACTTCCGTTCCGGTGATGTCACCCGGCATCATGTCGGGCGTAAACTGGACACGTTTGAACTGAATTGAAAGGGCCTTGGCAAGAGTGCTGACAAGAAGTGTCTTGGCTAGTCCGGGCACCCCAATCAGCAGGACGTGACCGCCTGCAAACAAGGCGACGAGCACCTGCTCGAGCAATTCCTCTTGCCCGATTATCACCTTGCGTATCTCGGCAAGGAGCTTTTCACGACCCTCTCGGGCTGATTCTACTAGTGCAAGGTCGGCTTCGGATATTTCGCTCATGGGAGTAACTATTAGTTGGCGTTTAGGGAGTTATTTTGGGTCGGGAAAAACAATTAACAGTTATACCTGAAAGAAAATTCAAGACTAAATCTTTTAAACATGGTTGATTTTTTAAAAGACATTGAATGAATAGGATGCAAATGGCTTACGGAAAAAGAACGCTTCTTGGCTTTTTGCTGGTCCATTTCGCTTGCCTCGGCACTGATGCAAAACCTATGGTCAACGATGGTGATTGGCCGTGGTGGCGTGGACTTGAGAGAAACGGAATCGCCCATGGAGGCAACTATCCCGTGGACTGGGACAAACAAAAGAACGTCGTCTGGGTTGCCTCAATTCCCGGGCGTGGGCAGTCATCGCCCGCAGTGGTCGCCGAGCGAGTGTTCCTTACTACAGCCGATGAAAAGCGCCAGGCACAGTCAGTCCTTTGCCTGAACCGCGCAACGGGCGAATTGATCTGGCAAAAGGAACTGCACAAAGGTGGATTCGAGAAGGAAGTTCACAAGAAATGCTCGCACGCGGCAGCCAGCGTAGCCTCGGACGGAGAGCGAATCTTCGTAGCCTTCCTCAATCACAAGGCGATTTGGCTAACCTGCCTCGACAACAAGGGCAAAGTCGTCTGGCAAAAAAAGGTCTGCGACTTCAACTCCAAGTTCGGATTTGGCGCGTCACCCCTGATTTACGAAAACAACGTAATCGTCGCCACGGACAACCAGGGCGGCGGCTACCTGACGGCTTACGACAGACGCTCCGGCAAGGTGGCCTGGAACGTAAAGCGACAGGCGACCCCATCCTATTCCTCGCCCACGGTCGCCTCAGTCGCCGGACGCCAGCAACTGTTGCTTTCCGGGGGCGACAAGGTTTCCGGCTACGACCCCGGAACGGGAAAGCTGCTGTGGTCGGGCAGGGGAGGGTCCGTGCAGACCGTGAACACCATGTCTTTCGGGGGAAAGCACGTCTTCGCCAGTGGAGGTTATCCCACCAAGGAAACCCTATGCTACGATGCTACGGGCTCGGGGAAATTGGTCTGGAAAGACAAAGGCGACATCGCAAACGTCCCCTCAATGATCTTCCATAAAGGTTTTCTCTACTACGTCTCCGACGGAGGAATCGCCCATTGTCGGGAAGCCTCCACGGGAAAGGTGCTCTGGAAAGGACGCTTGAAGGGAGAATTCAGCGCCTCGCCCACGCTTGCAGGCGAAAACTTATATTGCATAAGCGAAACCGGGGTCGCCTTCCTCTGGAAAGCAGACCCAAAGCAATTCAAGCTCGTCTCGGAAATCCCGATGGGCGACGAAGGATTTGCTTCTCCCGTCGCCTGTGGAGGAAAACTATACCTGAGGGTAGCCGAGGGAAAAGAAAGTTCCCGCATTGAAAAACTTTATTGTATCGGACCTAAGAAACCAACACCTTGAAGCACCATGAATAACCGTCCCCGCAAACTCTTGGCCATTGCGACAGCACTAGCTGTTCTGCCATGCTTTGCCGCAGCAAAAGTTTATTCCCCCGAGCTTTTCCCCATTCCCTACGACATCGCCGAGGATGGCGAAGTGGCAATGGTGATCGAAAACGAAAAGGGTGAACGAATCCGAAACCTCGTCGCCCAAGTGGAGAGGGTAAAAGGTCGCAATCAGGAAAAGTGGGATTGCCGGGACGGACAGGGCATCTACGTGTCACCCGGCAAATATCGTTGGCGAGGAATATATGCGCCACCCTTGGAACTGCATTACCAGCAGACGGTTTACCCAAACGTTGAGGCGCATGCCGACGACCGTCTCCCATGGAACTGGAGCCCGAAGGATGGTTTCCTCGGGAATCACACGAACCTCGCCGCAGTTTGCGCGTTGGGCGACAAGATTTATATGTCGATGGGAGGAACGGAAGGCGGGCACGCCTTTCTCGAGGCCAATCTAAAGGGACAAAAGCTCTGGGGAACGGGAGCCGGCGCCGACCACATCTTCACCGATGGCGAAAACTTGTACGTCGATTCTCAAAACGTCATCTACCGGATCGACCTTTCCACGCACCGGAGAACCCCGATACACCGCAAGGGTTCCGAAGGCGTAGCCGGCGTCACCTGGGTGGGTTGGGCTGCCCACGACAATCGAATCTACGTGGTCTGGAGAAAGCAAGCTTCCATGATCAAAAATGCCTTTGGCCCGGACAAGGTAGACTTGGACCATTGCTACCCAACGCTCCCCGTCATGAGGAAGACAAAGGAATTCTACGGGATTCCCGCATACCATCAAAGGGAATTCCTGAGGCTTTGCCGGCTTTACGGAAAGCCGCCCGGAATGATTGCCCCCGAGGGACTAACCCAAATCAGGTCCACCAAGGGACCCGCTTCGAAGCAATACGTCGTACTGGCGTTCAAGGAAGAGGTTGGGTTCGGGACGCTCCTTTTGCCGTCCCAGGAAAATCCTGAGCACGAGATGATGCTCAGCCTCCTGAAGCCGGGCGCCCCTTATCCCCCGGAGCCCGGCAAAGAGGACTACTGGGAGCCCATGCCTCCCGCAACCGGCACTCCCGGATGGCTCTCCGTCACGCTGCCTGAAGGAGTCAAGACGAGGGCTTTAAGGATTGCCTTCAAGAAGGATTCGACGGATCTCGACGACGTCCTGGTCTCCAAGTCCTTGGTCGACGACGTGAAGGACCTGGACATAGACTTTGCCCTAGGCTCGGTTGGAGAAAAGAAGCCGGGCGCAAGCGAGCTACTCGAAGAAGGAGTCGGAAGGGCTGAAACCTGGACGGGCAAAATTGATGGACTCCGAATGCTGAAGAATCGTTTCAAGAACCTTGTTGCAGAAGCCAAGATCTGGGTAAACAGCGGCGAGGTGGATCCTTCCACGGGTGTTTGGGACGCAAAGAGGGACAAAGTCGTCACTCCAAGCAATCCCGGCGTCTATCTCATGACATGGGAGCAAAGCCAAAAAATCAGGGGCTTGGCTTTCAAGGAAATCGGTGGAGCAAGGACCGAAATCGACGTCTATAGGGGGCCGCCCGGCAAGCCGGTCGACCCAGAGGGCGTAGAAGGATGGGAACACGTCTCCACCTACAGGCAACCCATAAGGAACGGCGCCCACAATGCGGGAAACAATGCTCGAGCCAAGTATTTGGACGGCACCTTGGATTTTGGTAGAGAAATCGATACACGCGCCATGCGCCTTCGGGTCATTGAACCGCAGACCGCGGGAGGAACCGCAGACGTTCGGGTCGAGAACCCCGCCAAGCGCTGTAAACTTTACGGCATTGCCGTGCTACAAGCGCTCGACGAGGACATTCCCGATGCGACGGGCCATGTACTCGAAGTCCGCGACGCCACCAATGGCGGACTCGTTCGAAGGGTCGACACACCCTTGGATCGCCGAATTGCCTTTTCGCCCGATGGCAAGCTCTGCGGAATATCAAAGGGCAAGGTCGTGCGAGTCGACCCCGAGACGGGCGAAGTCCTGGGCGAAGTTGCTCCCGGGATGAAGCAGGCCTTTTGCCTGACCTTCGACGACAAGGGCAACCTTTACGTCTTCGACAACGAAACGGAGCGACGCAACATCCGCGTCTATGACCCCAAGGGGAAATTCCTCAGGACAATCGGCACACCAGGCCTTCGCGAGCCCGGCATCTGGGATCCCGCCAAGCTTGTCGAGTGCGTCTCGATAGCTGTGGACCGACTCGGGCAAGTCTGGGCCGTCTACCCACACGAGAACCCTAGGAGAATCGTCCAATACAACCCCGACGGATCCTTTGCCAGAGAGTTCCTGGGCAACACCCACTACGGCGGGGGAGGCACCTTGGATCGCTACGACAAGACCCGCGCCTACTACAAGACCATGGACTTCTTCGTGGACTGGAAGGATCGACGCAGTCGAGTGTTTGCGGAGCTCCACGACCAATGGCTCCACAGCAGCATTTGGTGGCCCTATCACTTTCGAAACGACGTCACGGCCGCCATGGTCGACGGACGGCGCTACTTGGTCACACAGCAGTTGCTGATCAACCCCATGCGACGGGCGGGCTTCGTCTACCTGGTTGACGAGAAGAAACGATCCATGCGCTTGGTCGCCGGGGCGGGCATGTGTACGGCAGGCGACTTCTTCCGAACTCCTGAGTGGACCGAAAGGCTTGAAGGCAAGCAACTTTCCAAAATCAAGTTCATGTGGTCCGACTTCAATGGCGACGAAATCCCTCAACCGGACGAGGTAAAGCTTTCGGACCTGACCGGGGGCAGTCATCAAGTCGGACGTTTCAATCTAGACCTAAGCTTAATTTCAAATTCGGGGCACTATCAGGTGAAGTCCTTTACCGACAAGGGTGTCCCCATCTACGAGGAAGTGAAAGGTCCCGGTGGAGTCGTGAGGCTAACGGACGGCAACTATTTCCAAATGGGTTATGGGAGTGACCCCGGAAAGTCGGTCAACCGCGTCGTGACGCCCGAAGGCGAGGTACTTTGGACATATCCAGCATGGAACGGAGTTTCAGGCTTGTGGATTGCCGACTGGAGCCCCGGCTACGTATCCAACCAGCTTGTGGTCAGCGGTCATGAAAAAGCCCATGCAGGCGAACTCGGCGAATTCTTCGTAATCGGGGCAAACACGGGACAAATGAACCTTTGGTCCTCCGACGGCTTTCTTGCCGGCCGGGTTACATACCATACTCGGGACCCCAAGCGCCGCACCCTCGGCGACAGCAATAAACGCGGGACCCGCATGGATCGGCTGACTCTCAGACAGGAGCACTTTCACTCGTTTTTCACAAAGACCGAGGAAGACGGCCGCTACTACATAATCGGAGGAGACGACTTGGTAAGCATCATCGAGGTGCGCGGCATCGACAAATACAGGCGGATATCGGGTGAATTCGAGGTTACCTTGGAAGACATCGAAAAAGCCCGCTCTCACTATTCCAGGACCCTACAGGAAACCCTCGCCGAAAAGGCTCCCGTCCAAGACTGCCCACTTTCGCCTTTAAAAATCGATGGAGCCTTTGAGACGGACGAGTTGCTGGTAACGAAAATCGACCGTAACCATCAGGCCCAGTTTCGCTGCAGTTACGACAAGAAAAACCTCTACCTCTCCTTCATGGTTAACGCCTCGGGACCATTCAGAAATGGTGGAGACGACTATCGTCGCATATTCAAGACGGGAGCCGGGGTAGAAATCAGAATAGGAACCGACCCCAAGGCCAACCCGAGACGCAAGCAACCCACCCATGGGGACCTTCGACTGGTACTCGCCTTCGATGGTGAAACCCCCAAGGCGGTTCTCTATCGACCAAGAATCAGCGGAGGACCCGGAAAGCTCTCCTGGAAGGTATCGACCGTGGCCGGAGGTGAAACCCGATTCGACGAAGTACGTCAATTGACAAACCTCACTCTGGTGAGGGGCAAGGCAGGCGAAGCCAATGTCATCGAGGCCGCTGTGCCCCTCAACGAATTGGGCCTGCAACCCTCCCACAAGTCGAAATACAAGTTCGACTGGGGATTCCTCAGCACCGACAACGGCTTGGTCACCTCAGGACGAAACTACTGGACAAACAGAGCGGCCGTGGGCGTAACCGACGAGCCAATTGAAGCTAGACTGAACCCATCCCTGTGGGGAACCCTCCAGTTCGGGGAAACCCCGAAACAACCAGGCGACTCCCTCGCAAAGGAACCCGCCACCCTAGACGACCTTCTTGACCAAGCGATCAAAATCCAATGAACGGAACAAACGCCATGAGAAATCCACGCAAAACCTTTAATCGCCGCGATATGCTCGGCTCCCTCGGCTTAGGAGCAACCGCATCACTTGGCTTCCACATGACACAGGAAAACGCCACGGGGAAAAATCCCGCGGCCGACGTCGTGGACAAGGGGGCCAACCTCAAGATCACCAACGTGCAGATGTTCCATGTCGGGAAACTCTACGTTCGCATCCAAACCAATGCAGGCATTACGGGCTGGGGAGAGACCTACGGACTCGTACCGAAGGCAGCCATCGAGCTTTGCGCCGCGATGGGGGAGGGCATCAAGGGAGAAAACCCCACTCGCATCGAACACATTTGGCAACGCCTTTTTCGAGGGCACCGCGACATGCGGGGAGGATCGTTCATCACAAACGTCATCTCGGGGATCGATCAAGCCCTATGGGACATAGCGGGCAAGGCATGGGGCGTACCCGTATACCGCCTCTTGGGAGGACCGACTAGGGACAGGATTCGCATATATCCAAGCGAGAGCTCGTGGAAGATCGGTCCCGGCGGTCCGCGCCAGTTCGCCGCCACACCCCAATGGGTCAAGGGTTACGTAGATCACGTAAAGCATTTCCGTGAAAAGCTGGGTCCCAATGGAGCCATCATGCTTGATGCTCACTGCGCAATGCCTCCCGTCTTTCTCATCCAATTGGCCAACGCACTGGAACCATACGACGTTCTCTTCATCGAGGAACCCGCCGTCCCTGGAAACATCGAGGTTTTCAAACGCCTCAAGGAGTCGATCAAGGTTCCCTTGGCCACAGGCGAACGCGACCGCACTATATGGGAGTTCATGCCTTACCTTCAGGAGCGCTGCATAGACGTGCTCCAGCCCGACATAGGAGCCTGTGGAGGCATAAGTCAAATGAAGAAAATAGCCACCTTGGCCGAAGCCTACCACGTACCTTTGGCGCCACATAACGCAACAACCGTACTCGGAATGACCGCAAGCTTTCACGCCATTGCATCCATTCCGTTCTTCCTCATCCACGAAGGCGGCAAAGGATACAACCCCGGAGACGTAGCCCGCGTTTCCTGGACAATCGACAAGCAGGGCTACGCTTCCCTGCCGCAAGGGCCGGGCCTTGGAGTAGAGATTGATGAGAAAAAGGTATTGGAACTACACAAGAAAATGCCCGCGAAGCCGGGAGGGTGGCCTAGCCCAAGGCACGAGAAGGACGGTTCCATCGCAGACTATTGAAGCGAAACCGGCTCTTTTTTACTTGAAAAGCATTCCCGAAGGTTATTATAGGTATTACACAAGTATATGTTAACAGTTCAAGGAGAAGAGATGAGGGGGTTTTGCGATGGGGCTACCCGTCGTAATTTTCTGAAGGTAGGAGCCATGGGATTGGGCTTCGGCAGCATGGGGATGCCGGAGATGCTCAAGCTTCAGGCGGCCCAGAAAGACTCAAAGCCTTCCTACAAGGCAGTAATCAACCTCCATCTTGAGGGTGGACCTCCCCAAATGGACACCTTCGACATGAAGCCCGATTCCAGGCTTGAGCTAAGAGGTGAATTCTCCCCTATTCGCACCAAGGTGCCGGGGACCCACATTTGCGAACTCCTTCCGAAACTGGCACAGCTCACCGACAAATTCAGCATCATTCGAACCGTGGTTGGCAACGTCAACAAGCACAACTACGACACCACTCAAATCGGTTACCCCGGCCTAGCCTTGCCCAATCCGGCTATGCGCTCCATAGGCGGAGCTCCCACTGTCGGTGGAGTGATCACAAAGATTCTCGGCGGAAGGGACGGTATGCCCGCCTTCGTGTGGGACAAGGTCGGTGGCTCTCAGGAATTTGTGCAAGATGGATGGATCGGTCCGCGCTACAAGCCGTTTGACCCGAAATTGAGCCCCGAGACATTCAAGGCGACAATCCCTGAGGAACGCCTGCACGACCGACTCGGACTCTTGGGCATCCTTGATAAGATCAAGCGGAAGGTGGACACCTCCAGCGAGATGGCCATCATGGACTCGCATACTCAGGAAGCTGTTAACATGGTAATGTCCGGCAAAATCGCCGAGGCAATGGACCTTTCCCGCGAACCCGAGAAAACCCGAGCCAAGTTCACCAAGGATATTCCCGGCAAGTGGAGCGGGCAAACCGAACGATTACTGCTTGCCCGCAGGTTGGTCGAGGCGGGTGCCCGCTATGTCTCGCTGAATTGGGGTGGTTATCTGGGATTCGACTCCCACGACAACAATTATCCAAAGATGCGCGCCATCCTGCCACCTTTCGATGCCTCACTCGCAGCGTTGATCACCGACCTGTATGAAAGAGGTTTGGATAAAGACGTGCTTGTCGTTGCTTGGGGAGAGTTCGGGCGGACTCCGATCGTCAACGAAAAAGCCGGCAGAGATCATTGGCCCCCGGTTCAATGCGCCCTCATGATAGGTGGCGGATTGAAGATGGGACAAGTAATCGGCGTCACCGACCATCTGGCAGGCGAACCTACCGAACGTCCCGTGCACGTTCACGAAATCTTGGCTACCATTTACAGGCATTGCGGCATCGACCCACAGGAGACTCAGCTAATCGATCCCAACGGTCGACCGCGCTACCTGCTCGACCACCGCAAGCCCGTCGAGGAGCTAATTTAGCTCCCCTCCGCTGCTCCCGCCGGCAAAAAGAACCTTGCGGGCAAGCGATTCAGTCAAGGTCATCCTTTAGGGAAACCAGATATTCCAGCAGGTCGCTAATTTCCGTTTTACTGAAAAGTTCTCCTATTGGAGGCATGCTCGAAACCGGTGAAGTTATGCGAGAGTCAACTTGATCGACCGGAACCTCAACTTTTCCGCCCGAAGGTGGATGAATGGCAATACTCTCCAAGTTCTCGGAAACAATGATACCCGAATGGCTTTCTCCGCTCTTTAGGGAAAGAACCACAGTCAGGAAGTCCTTGGCAATCTTGGCGCTGGGATCGATCATGGATTGAAGCAAGTCGTGCCTAGATACCCTAGAACCTATACCCGTGAGGCTAGGTCCGACGAAACCTCCACCACGTTCGCCGATCCTGTGACAGGCTATACAGCGCGACTTGAGGTTTGTCTGAAACAGGACTCGACCGCGTTCCGAATCTCCTTTTGGCAAGCCTTTCGCTAGTGCCTCGATAGAAGAACCGGGCGACGAAGCTTGCGATGAAGAGCTTGTAGTTCCGACCAATTCCTCTGCAGTCCAAAGAGCAGTACGATCTTTCGTTTCACTTCGGACCTTAGCCACCAGACTTGGCTCAACGGGATCACCCCAATTGTTCCATGCTCTGCGAACGTAAGTGAGGACGGCGGCCAAACGTTCGTCGCTCATAATTGGAGAATACCCCATTCCCGGCATGGCCAAGTTCCATTTCTTCCCATTCACCACTATTGGCCCCATCAATCCGTGAAGCACAACCCGAACGAGACGCTCCGGTGGACCGTGAACCCAATCGGACTCGAAAAGGGGAGGGGCCTTTCCATCCTGCCCTTTACCATTCTCCTGGTGACAGGCCAAACAAGTAACGGCATAGATGGACTTGCCTAGCTCGAATCGTTTTCTCTCCTCGACCGAAAGGCTGCGCCTAATGGGCTCGCGTTCTCGCTTTGTCTTGTCTCCAATCCAAGTCACAACCCTTTGAAGACGGGAAGCCTTGGCCTGAGTTTCCTTGTCGGGAGATTGCTTCAGTTGGTCAAGTAATGCAGGTCTGGACTCGAGCTTAACGGGGACGGGCCATCGACCTCGACTTAAGTACGAGCCGAGCACGCCCTTCAGCATCATGTCGCGACGCCAACGTAAATCGGAATCTTGATTAACCATAAGCGAGAGGAGCCTTGAGGTTCGCTTGGCATCCTTTTGGTTGAACACAGCCATAGCCAACATGGGAAGCAAGCCTTCCTCCCAAGACTGTCTCTTCCAGTCCTTTTGCCAGCGAGGATGTCGGAGGAGTCGCTCGATAAACTCCAACTCTCTACCCTCGAGACCACTGGCAGCAGCAGCAAAGAAAACGGACCCTCTATGCTCGGAAACGATATTTGCCATGACGGACTCGGCCTTGTCGTGCCTGAATTCGCCCAAGGTGAGAAGCAATTGCAGTCTAACCATCGGGCGCTGATCCTCAAGAAGGGTAATTAATCGCTTTAGGATTTTCGATGGATCGATAGGAGCACCATCTCTTGGAGGCGCGGGTTGCTCCGGATCGGGCTTGCGGGCAGATTCGGATTTTTGGTCGATAAATCTTTCGCTTAGCCGCACGGCGGTGGCTCGAACCATTGGATCGGAATCGTCAATTGCCCGATCGACAGTCTTCCAATCCAGACTACCGATGCCTTCCAAGGTCCAGAGAGCATGCAGGCGACCCAAATGGCTTTTCCCGTCAACGACAAGTTTCCTCAAAAGGTCCGCTTGCTTGCGCGCCTTCTTTTCAACCAACAAACGTTGAGCGGTATCTCGCCACCATCCGTTGGGATGAGATAGATGGCGAACCAATTGCTCCGGACTGTGCCTGGACATCGTGGGAACTTTACCAAGGGGCTTTCCTTCATGACGTATGCGATAAATTCTCCCCAAACCCGGCGGTTGCTCCAATCCCCGCGAATTGATTTGGTTGCGAAGATAGGGCATCAAGAAGACCACGTGCTCGATAATGCCCTTGTACATGTCGGAGACGTAAAGAGCCCCATCGGGCCCGGTACGACTGTTGAGTGGACGAAAACGTTCGTCGGTCGAGGCAACCAACTCTTTCTTCCCGAAATGGTTGGAAGCCGACAAGTAAACGCCATCTGAACCCAACTTGTTTAGTCTAACCAGATTCCCTCCTGCTTCCGGCACCACAGCCGAGCCATAGTATTCCTCAGGAAACTGGTCGCCTCGATAAATGGAGACCCCTGCAGCAATGGTAAAGGTACGGAGCGTTCCATCGTCGCGCAGTTCACGCCCCCCAAGGGTAATGCCCGGAGCAACCCGGATGGGATAAATCTCCTGCGACCCCCAGTAAATCCACGAGTTCAACCCATAGGACAGCCTGCCGCCGCCCACGCTCTGTCGAAAGTTTCGGTTTCGATAAAGGTATGCCGAAGGAAACAAGTCCGCGTGCAAGGGAGAGCTCTCGTAGCAATAGTAGAGCCTGCCATAGTCGTCTTGAGACATTCCCCATTGCCCCCTGAAGAAAGTCTCTTCCTCGATTAGCTTTCCGTCGACGAACTTGTGCCGAACGCTGGACTTGGCGTTATACATCCAGTTGTCGATACAGTGGAACAAGCCATTGTCCGTATGCTGGGGATCTCCGGGGACTCCGAAGGTTCCGACCTGTCGCTTTTTGTCACACTTCAGGTCTCCATCCGTGTCTTCGCAGAACCAAAGCTTGGGAGGTTCCTGAATCAGGACTCCGCCCTGCACGAACTGTACGGTTCGCGCCATGACCAACCCGTCGAGAAAAACCGTCGACTTGTCCATGAAGGTGTCACCGTCGGTATCCTCAAGGACAACCACCCGACCAACGGGGTCGCCTTCCGTTGATCCGTTGATATCATGCATATAACCCCGGAACTCCACTGCCCAGATGCGTCCGTCCGCATCAAATTCAAACATGATTGGATCTTCGATCAAGGGTTCCGAGGCCACGCATTCAATCCGAAAGCCCGGAACCGTCTGAAAGGACTTCAATGCCTCCTCAGGAGACAGGGCGGGGGAAGGCGGAATCTTGATCCTCTTCCACATTTCCTCAGCCTTGAATGGCTCGTAGATGGTCAGGGATTGTTCGCGATAGCGAATCCTGCGTTCCGAAGGCACCGACTGAGCCATGACGCTATCCGCCAAAATTATCGTAATGACCGAGACCTGAAAACAAAACGAGAGAAATTGTTGCAGACGCATCCCTATCGACAAGAAGGACGATGGGTATCTGTCAACATTCAAAAGTCTTTTGCCAAACTCTC
>CAZNWO010000011.1:36142-40846 GCA_964576585.1 uncultured Puniceicoccaceae bacterium
CGGCAAAACCTATCGCCTTTACGATGGAATTACCGCATTCGTCGATAATCCGCAAGGTCGTGAATTCTCAATCTCACTGGATGTGCGAGACATCAATCACCGGATGCACGGACCGAGCGAATTACTAGTTAAAGTATACGGACCAGACGGTAGACCTGTAGTTCGCGAAATCATCCCCGACGACGGTATCCTGACTCACACCTCGAATCCCTCGGCGGCAGGATGGGATCATGAGGCTTGGTACTACGCCACCTGCTATTCCCGCGGCCTTCAACCGCTTGTTCGATGGAGCGCTTACTCCGACCCTAAGCGGCTAGAGGGAATCGTGAAGAGAACCTTTACCTACAAAGTCAAGGGCGGCCAAAATGGCGTTTACCGAATCTTGCTGGTCGGGTCGCCCGATCATTACGTCACCTTGAACATCGATCCCGAAATGAAATACGGCGTTGCAGGTAGTCCCGAATGGATTCACGGACACGGACAACAGTTTCGGGACAGCTTCATCTACGTGCCGAAAACCACGAAGTCCATCAATGTACTGTTCCTCCAGTTCGATGAACCCGCAGCTCGACAATTCACCCTCAAGGATTCAGAGGGAAATGTACTAGCAGCAGGAAATGGAGCAGATGGATTGGTCCAGACAAGCGTAGACGCCTCAGGGAAACTGGATGATCAGGTGCTTCAGTTGGAGGTTACCGAGGGGAAAGGCGACTTCTTGCTCAACGTCACCTTTCAGCTGGAGAACGAGTTCAAGCCAGTGCGGGCAAAAAATCAAGCGATCACTGCAGTATTTTCGCCCGACCAAGCCACTGCAAGGGCGACTCGCGGCGGAACCATTTATCACGACAACCATGTTTTCTGGCAGATGCATCAAGTACGGATGCACGACTGGTTAAAGAAATTGAAACCGAACGACTTCGCCTACGACAAGTCCTTGGATGACGCCACTGGCTTCATTTCCGTTGGCTCCCACAACAGTCCCAAGCCTGATTCCGCGGACAGGATCATGCACAGCTTTGGGAAGCACAAGAACCCCAAAGCTCTTAACGCGGCTCTTCGTGACATGCTATTTGGAATGAGGTTGATCGGACATGGTGACCACGTGGCGATCGGACCCAAGCGAAACCTGGCATACGAACAAGGCTGCTACACTTTCTTTTGGTATCGCCCCGCATGGCGAATCTTGCAACAGACGGATGCCCCAAAAGAGGTTAAGGAAGCCTTGCGAGAATTTATAATCCAAGCAGGCGACCGATTGGCGTTCTGCCGCACGATGGCAACAGGGAATGGAAACGCCTTCGGAAGTCTTATGGCAGGATTAAAATACTGCGCCGAGGCTTCGCAGGACCCCTTGCAGAAAGATTTGTTTTCCAGCTGTTTTGAACGCTTCTCCAACAGTGGTTACGGTAGTCGCGTAGGCATTGGACCATCGGGCGGCTTGCAAGAGAGCAAGGGTTACGACCTACACTACGGGAGCTATGTACTGCGAGGCTGGAAAGCGGTCATCGCCGACCTGAAGGATCCCAAGATGATCGCGGCTCGCAACCGCATGCTAAATCTTTACAGCTACATCTGGTCCAATGGTCCGGGAATGCCATGGAGTTCCCGAACATCGATTTCGAAAGTCGCCGGCGGCACCTACAACGCATGGCAGGCGAAGTACAACTGGAAAGGCTGGGGCGGACCGGACCTGTTGACAGGGGTGAATGACCACAACGAGTGGTTCGCCGCTCGTCGCAGAAACTATTATGCCGTCACCTATCACGGACGCTTGACGCCAACTTGGGAAGGCGAGGGATTTCATGGCCAGATCGGTCTCGGTGGCGGAGGTTTTTGCCAGTTGCATGTTCCAAGCGTTGGACAAGTAATCACCGCAAAACCGAACAGTTCATACGGTTCGGGCATGCATCTGTCGGAATGGCCCAATTTCCATGTACATTCGTTGGTCGGCAGGACAGCTGACGGTCTTCCCTTGGTCACAGCCAACAGTGAACACTGGAATGCGAAGCTTGAAGCCAATGTGGTCAGCAGTTCGGCCAATGTACGACAGTCCTCGGTTAGCGTATCGCGGCGTTATACCTACAAACCCTCATCGATTGCATGTGAAGTCCGGTTAGGACCGACGCAACACGACAACGTGTTCAGCATTTGGGGCGGTCGCCCCAAGCTGCGAGGCAAGGTTCTCGAAGCTTACGAGATGATCCCGTTCGCAGACGTCGCAAAACCGAAGGGCAAACCTAGAAGCAACAAAAACCGCACACGCATCGATGTATTGAGCGAGGACGGCACCGTCGCCGGAACGCTCGACGATCAAGCCGCCGCCACTGCACACGGACTCGGTCTGCGAACAGACGAAGCGACGTCGCTTACTGGTGCCGGCGTCATGATCGCTTGCAATGGGAACTTCGGCGCCTTGATCGAGTTTGACAAACCAAGGAAGGTTTTTCGCGGCTTGAACGACACTATTCTCGTGGAATTGACCCGCGGACTGACTGCCGCATCCGATGTTGCCTTCACCTATCACGTCATTCCTTATTCAGGGAAGCAACCGGAACTGGGGTCAACGGGTTCCGATTCTCTAAACACCCTAGTGCTTTCGACGATCGAAGCAGTTAAGTCCACGGACGACCTACTCGAGCAACTAAAAGAAGTGGCGCCACTTGAAGTACAAGATAATCAGCAAACCGTTGGAACCTTGCGACTCGGCATATCGGGCGAATACCTCGCGCTAGTCGCCGACATCCAAGACGGAAAAGTACAACACCATGCAACGCCGTGGAAAGGTTCCTGCCTAGAAGTATTTGGGAATATGCCTGATCAAACGACTATCGGGCAAGTATTCTTGGCTCCTCAGTCCGACAACACCTCCTCTGCTGGATACGAGGCGAAAGGCGGACGGCAAGTACCGTCCGCAGAAATCCTGACGGCTTCAATGGCTACAGATACAGGATACCAGATCCGAGCACTTATACCGATTGACAAGCTCCGCATCGCGACGGATGCGGAATTCAGACTAGAGTTCCAGGTCAGCTCTCACGATGGGAAACAGAGGAAATACCACACTCTCTTCGGCAGTCAGCAGGCTTACGAAAACAGTCAGAGATACGGGACTTTCACACTCCAGACCCACGACGACGGGCATAAGGACGACCTTCCCAAAGACGACGATAAATGAATGGGATCATTCGCGCGAATACCGCGACCAACTGCATTGAAGCATCGGGAAAAAGCACCAATCTTCTCATTCTGCCGCTAATATGCGGTCTCTTGTCGACTTTCGGTCATACGGCAGGTGCCGCCGAGTTGCTCACTTTGTCGCCTGAAAACTACGACCGTTACGCACCGCAAGGAAACGAAGTCGACGCCATCTTCGGCGACTATGTCCTGCGGAATGACCGCATCACTGTCGTGGTGGCAAATCCCGACCTAGTCACGGGCCGCAGTTCGAGCCGCTGGTCGATTGCCCATGTTGCCGGGTGCGTGATCGATATCGCTCGAAACAACCATCACGGTGAAGCATTGACTGCCTTCTACCCCGGCGTCACTCGCTACAAGCCAGACGCACCCCAACGACAACAGGACTTCATCCAGCCTGAATCGTTCTCAAAGCGAGCAGATCGCAAAGCCATCTCGGCCAAACAGGTCGTCTTGACTATACCGGAAATCGAACTAGGAAGCCGGCGCTCCCTGAAGGACCTCGCCAAACTGCCCTCCAGCCAGCGAGGTGCTCCAAGCCCAACGATGCGCGTTCGCTACACTCTAGTCGATGGTTGGAATGCGGTAAAAGTCGAGACGATCTACCGAAACCCGTCTACCGCTTCGTTCAAGTGGCAACCGCATTTTGTGTTAAGGGTCGACCCTGCAAGTGACGCCGGCAATGGAATTATCCGAACAGTTTCCGATCGAGGCGAAAGTCCCGAAGGCGAATCACCACACTTCTGCTGGTCATACGATCGCTGGTTTCGTCAGGCTTGCGGCGTGCTTACGCTGTTCTCCGGCATTGATTCCAACTTAGCCACCCCGAGACAAATCCGAGGCGACGGCAGGCAAATAACATTGCTTCCGGGAGGCGAGTTTCGAGTCACGCGATGGCTGATCCCCGGTGGCGACGTCTTTGCAATCAAGGGTATTGCCAACAAACTGCTGCAGCGCGATTCGCAAACCGTACGACTACTTGTGAGCAATGGTGAATCCGTCGTCCCCAATGTCTTCGTGAAGGCGAAACTAGGAGAGTTCGATTACGCAAGTGGATGGACCGACCACAATGGCACGCTAGAGATGGCATTGCCCGTCCTTGCGAATCAAGCAAGCGAACACTGGACTCTAAATATTGAACCGCCCGGAGTAAGCCCGACTTCCGTAAAACTACCTCATGACAGGGAGCCCATGATTAAGGTCCGAGTCAAGAAGGCGGCACGGTTGGTGACTCGCGTCGTGGATGAAGCCAACTCACCTATCCCCTGTCGAATTCGCCTACTAGGAGTGGGCGATACACCAGACCCCAACTTCTTCCCGACAACGGGGGAAACTGTCGTCGGCAATGCGCTCCATCTCACAGATGGTAAAACCGACCTGCCCGTTGCCCTTGGGCAATACGACGCGATCATCACTCGCGGCCCCGAATACGACGCAGTGGTTCAACGCATCGTAGTCAAACCAGGAGAACGAGCGTTAGTGAACGCGACCCTAAAACGAGTCGTCAAA